>NZ_PJBE01000013.1:3000000-3300000 GCF_002836205.1 Shewanella sp. Choline-02u-19 | reverse complement strand
TTCATCGGCGATGAACCAACACCCTGATGTATTTGATGCACTCTTTGTATCGATGATCCACGTGGGTGAAAATACCGGTAAGTTAGAAGATGCGTTTATTCAGCTATCAGGATACATAGAGCGTGAACAAGAGACGCGGCGACGAATTAAAGCAGCCATGCGCTACCCTATATTTGTACTTATTGCTATCTCGATAGCGATGGTCATTCTCAATATTATGGTTATTCCAAAGTTTGCTGAAATGTTCTCTCGTTTTGGTGCAGATCTGCCTTGGGCAACTAAGCTGCTGATCAATACATCGAGCCTGTTTGTCAATTATTGGCCAGCGATGATCGTGTTCTTAATTGCATCCTTTGTCGGTATTCGCTACTGGCATAATAGCGAAAAAGGCGAACGACAATGGGATCGTTGGAAACTCAACATTCCCGCAGTGGGCAGTATTATTGAGCGTTCAACACTGTCTCGCTATTGCCGCAGTTTTTCGATGATGCTGAGTGCGGGTGTACCAATGACACAAGCTTTAAGCCTAGTGGCTGATGCTGTTGATAATGCCTATATGCACGACAGCATTGTCGGGATGCGCCGTGGTATCGAATCTGGTGACTCTATGCTTAGAGTGCACAATAATAGTCAATTATTCACCCCGTTAGTGCTACAGATGGTCGCTGTTGGTGAAGAGACCGGCCAAATCGATCAGCTACTTAACGATGCCGCAGACTTCTATGAAGGTGAAGTGGATTACGACCTTAAAAACCTAACGGCAAAATTAGAACCGATATTAATCGGTTTTGTTGCTTGTATCGTATTGGTGCTCGCGCTGGGTATTTATCTACCAATGTGGGACATGTTGAATGTCGTTAAAGGCAATAACTGATGTCTCAACAGAGTGCAGCAAGTGCTTAGTCAACAAAAGTCTGATATTGAACTGTTAACGCTTTTTAGGAAGATATTTGCGCTAGTTATACTATTGTTAGTGTTGTCTTATTTAGCTTTTAGTCATTTTGATAGTATCAAACAGGTGGGTCAACAGAGTATTAAAACCGAGCATAATCGGTTGCTTAATATATTGGGGATTATTCGTTCCCAATGGTTAATCAAAGGTAGGCCTGAGCAGCTTAAGCTGGACTGGCGCAGTCATTTAGACGGTGAGATTGAATCAATAAGTTATGTTTCTATGGCTGTTGGGGGCTGGCCATTACCCGACGAGACAAGTGTTGCTGGCTGTCGTGATTTAATTGAGGAGTTGTTGGGGGAGAGTTACACGCAACAAATTGTCACTAAGTTCAATTCAAATACGGGTGTGTGCCGATATATTGGCGTTTCCGGGGGCAGTATTAGCTACCAAACGACCTCTGGGCGGGTCATTTTTTTGACAGGGGGCAGGTAAGCAGTGAAATTACCTGTTTTCTATTTTTAACAAACTGATAGAATAAGCTTATAAAATAATGGGGATTAAAATGATTAAACAGTATCAAAAGGGTTTTTCCCTTATAGAATTAGTGATTGTTATCGTGATTTTGGGTTTGCTGGCAGCAACAGCGATACCACGTTTCCTTAACGTTACCGAAGATGCAGAAGACGCCAGTGTTGACGGTGTTTCTGGTGGTTTGGCTACAGCAGTGAGCTTTGTACGTTCACAGTGGGAAGTTGATGGACGTAATAACCCGAATGTAGTACTCGATGGGGCGACAATTTCTCTAGATGATAGTTTTGGTTTCCCGACTGGAAGTACAAATGTTGATGCAGCAGCTATGACTGATCTTACGTGTCAAGAGGTTTTTGATAACGTGCTGCAAAATGCTCCACGTAATGTTTTATTTAACGAAGATGCTAGAAGCCAAAGGTATGTTGTTAGGGTAGAAAGTGGCAAGGGTGGTAACGGTTCTGGAACTGCTATTGACTTAGATGGGAAATCGGTTGGTGGCATTGATTTATGTGTTTATTATTTAGTTGAATCTTTAACATTAAATCAAAATAGTGGTATAGCAACTCCAGCACCAACACGCGTAACAGGGGCTAAGACCAAAGGTGTAACTTACAACCCTGGTAACGGTCAGGTTCAAAGCTTTATAACTAAATAATTTGTAGCTGATGATGGATTCAAATTAGAGTAAATCATCAGCTGTAACTCGTATTATTAGGAATGAAAATGAATATAAACATGCAAAAACAAAATGGTTTTACCCTAATTGAATTAGTGGTAGTGATTATTATTTTAGGTATTTTGGCTGTCACTGCAGCACCTAAGTTTATCAATCTTCAGACAGATGCTCGTCAATCTTCTCTGCAAGGTATTAAAGGTGCAATTCAAGGAGCCAATGGTTTAGTTTTCGCTAAAGCTGCTTTAGCTGGAAAGGAGAAATCCGGAGACACAACCGTCGATATTCTTGGAACTGCTGCGACTACAGATGATGTTGCGATCACATATGGCTATATGCATGCAACTGAAGCAGCTTTTGAACTCGCTATGGATGCTGGTTTTGATGCACAAACAACACCTCCCGCTGTTCAAGCAGGTACTCAAGATTGGATTGTCGTAGAAGCTGGGACACCTGCTACTGATGGCACTATGATAATTTATCAGCGTGGTGCACCGAATAGCACTAATTTATGCCAGATAACATATAAAGAAGCAACAGCAACGACTATCCCTACATTTACAGTCGCCGATTCAGGCTGTTAATAGGAGCTATTGATTATGCAAAAACAAAATGGTTTTACGCTAATTGAATTAGTGGTGGTTATTATTATTTTGGGTATTCTGGCAGTAACTGCAGCACCAAAATTTATTAACTTACAAAGTGATGCGCGTGCATCGACTCTACAAGGCATGAAAGGAGCTTTGCAAGGTGCAAACTCTTTAGTTTTTTCAAAAGCCGCAATTGCTGGCGAAGAGAAAAAAGGTTCAGCAGATGGGGCTACACTGGGTTCAGTGAATATTGGGACTGGTACCCTTGCTACGACTAACTATGGATACTTGATCTCAACAGTTGCGCAGTTAAAAAATGCTCTAGATATTAATATTAGTCCTTCAGTCTCGACTGAAGCAGGCTACGATGCGAATGCTGAGTGGTTTTTGATTAAAGGTACTAACGGTGCTTCATTAGCAAAAATTTACCAGTTAGGCTCACCTACAGCTTCTGATGTGACAAAAAAGTGCTGGGTAGAATATACACCAGCGACTTCCTCATCTGTTAGTCCTGTATATAAAGTAGTGAGTGATGATTGTTAATCGCCCATGATTGTAATGGAAGGGCCTGCTAAGCAGGCCTTTTTTGTAACTAATGCCGTTATAAAGATGATTTATTTGCCATAATTATTAAACTGTTAGAAAATCTGGGCTATAGGTAGCAGGTCAGGCTAAGATGGTGAAAAGCCGGAAAAGCCGGAAAAGCCGGAAAAGCCGGAAAAGCCGGAAAAGCCGGAAAAGCCGGAAAAGCCGGAAAAGCCGGAAAAGCTAAAGCAAATCTAGATTCGGGCTTTAACCGCCAATACATTTTTCATGACACCACAGCATCAATCGGGATTGATAATGCATACAGCGTACCGACGCAGAGGCTTTACGTTAGTTGAGCTCGTGACTACCATTATTCTTATTGCCATTCTTTCGGTGGTGGTCATTCCACGTCTGTTTACGACTTCAAGTTACAGTGCCTTTACACTGCGTGAAGAGTTTATTGCTGAGCTGCGTAAAGTGCAGATTATGGCGATGAATAATCAAGATCGTTGCTATCGCTTATCGGTGACACCCACCCAATATCAAGTATCCCGATACTCTGGTGCTTGTAGCGGCACGCCAGTGCGGACTGATGTTGCGCAAGCCTTTCAAGGCGGCGCTGCATTGTTACTTGGCGTAAAAACCAGCTTTAAGGTTGAATTTAATAGCCAAGGTGTACCGATCGTTGACGGCAGTCGCTGCTCTGGTCAATGCATTACGGTTAAAGCTGACGAAACCCAGTGGATTGCTATCGAGTCAGAGGGCTATATTCATGCGGGTTAACTCATTGTTTGAGAAACGCTTGCGACAAAACTCTAGTTTAGTAAATCGTAATGGTTTGCAAATAAATAAGGGCTTCACGCTCATTGAGTTAGTTGTGGGTATGGTGGTGATCAGTATTGCCTTTGTGATGATGAGTACCATGTTATTTCCACAAGCCGAAAGAGCTGCGGATAATTTGCATAGAGTGCGCTCGGCAGAGTTGGCGCATTCGATATTAAATGAGATCTGGGGCAAGCGCTACGATCAAAATACTAACTCCAACGGTGGTGTCCCTGCTTGCGACGCAGTTGCTAAACCGTTGCTAGGTTTACCGGCTGGAGTGGCTTGTACTGCGAAAGATAAACTTGGACCGGATGAAGTAGCTACAGGTGTCACTGAAAGCCGTAACAACTATAACGATGTTGATGATTATATGGGGCTGAACATTAACAGCAATATGCTTAATAGCAGCGATACCTATGCCAGTCGCTACATCAATTATGCGTTAGCGGTTAAGGTTGAATACAGCGACGGAGCTAGCTTAAACAGTAAATTGGTTACGGTAAACGTCACTACTCCGAGCGGTGAAGTGATCACTTACAATGCGATTAGGAGCAACTATTAATGCAGCGGTCGTTAATATTCTCCCTGAGGCATAAAGGGATTTCGAATGCTAAGCGCCAAGGATTCACCTTAGTTGAATTGGTAACAGTCATTATCATTCTTGGCATTCTGGTGCTGGGAGTCAGCAGCTTTCTCATTTTTGGCACCCGTATATTTATTGATTCAACCTCAGTAGAGCAGGTAATGAGTCAAAGTCGTTTTGCAATAGAGCGCATGACCCGAGATATCCGTAACGCGGTGCCGAATAGTATTAGAGTGGCTAATGGTGCAAGTGGTGCTAGTGCTTGGCAGTGTATTGAGATGATGCCGATCACCTCAAGCTCATCTTATATTTTGGCGCCTATTGCGCCGTTACCTGCGTCAAATACCGCCACCGTAATGCAAGGGAGTGGCGCACCATTAGTAAAAGTTGATGATGTTACCCTGTCTTTACTGATCTACCCATTAAGCCCTGCTGATGTCTACACATCGGTGACCAGTACTTCGGGAAAGTTGTTTAAGATAGATGAAGTCACTGATGATAGTGTCACTAATGTGACTACTATTAAATTTACAAAAAGTGTTCAGTTTAGTGCCATGTCGCCTCGACAACGTTACTTTGGTGTTAGTGATGCGATAAGTTACTGCTTTGAAGGGATCACTAGCGAGTTGAGCGTACTAAAGCGCTACTCGGGCTATAATTTTAATCATCCAAACACGCAACCTAGCCCAACTGAAATGGGGACGAGTGTATTGATGGCTGAAAATGTGGTCAATACTATCAGGGTCAATAGCCCTATGGTCTATACCCCGGGTACATTACAGAATAATGCCATGGTGCAGCTTAATCCCTTGTTTGATATCCAAGGGCAATCGTTGCAGTACCACCATCAAGTGCAGGTGATAAATGTCCCATAAATACAGCCGTTTTATCATTAGCAGCCAAGATACAATCGGCCACTCTAAACAGGGCGGTAGTGCACTTATTATTGGTGTCTTCATCATCACGGTAATGTTTTTGCTTGCAGCGACCTTAATCAATGTACTGAACGATGCCGATCAGCAGATCAGTCTTGAGGTCTGGGGCACTCGGGCATTTGCGGCGGCTAACAGCGGTGCCGATCGCGCGTTAGCCGAACTGTTTCCTGTTGATCAAGTGGGCGTTGGTGCTTGTAACGCAAATACTACTTGGAACATAGAAGCGGAAACTATTCCTAATACCACAACTAAGCTCGTAGGTTTTCATGGCTGCTCAGTAGTCATTAGTTGTAATGCTATTTCCACTACCACTCTGCCGATTAATATGACTCAATATTTGATTACCAGCACAGCCACCTGCAGTACCGGCCAGTGTGACTTAGGCGCAAGTAGTGACACTAGCTGTATCCGCGTTAATCGTACTGTGGAGGTAGAAGCCCGTGATTAAAAAAAGCCTGTTAGTCTTATTATCCACATTGCTACCCGTTAGTTTTAGCCCATTTGTTTGGGCTTTTGATAATATTGATTTAAACGCAACTTTTCCCGCTGTAGTGCAGGGGCATCATGGAACATCGAACCAGCAATGTAGTGGTGATGGCGCCTATGATAAGCAATTAGAGCAGAAGCATGATGCGAAAATTAATGGAACTGAAGGATTAGATTTAAACTTTTGTTCTTCAGCTGAGGGAAAGAAAGATTGGCCTTCAGACGGTTG
This sequence comes from Shewanella sp. Choline-02u-19, assembly GCF_002836205.1. NCBI lineage: Bacteria > Pseudomonadati > Pseudomonadota > Gammaproteobacteria > Alteromonadales > Shewanellaceae > Shewanella > Shewanella sp. Choline-02u-19. The sequence goes on along the minus strand of NZ_PJBE01000013.1, from coordinate 3,293,725 downwards.
TGATACGAATACCTCTGGCTATCAAGAGTGCTCAATAACGTTTAGCGATATAGCTGGCATTAGTTTGAGCGGAAATAACGCTTTTAAGAGCACTTCTAGTAATGTGAAAGTGAATTCTTGTCCTTCAGCAATATTGGGAGATGATGGCAATACTGAGTTTAAAGAAATAAAGCTGGATGATGAATGTACAATTTCGTTTTCCTCAAGTAATACCGAGTATCGTATTAAGAAATTGGAGCTGAAAGATGGCGGGGAACTCATTCTTCCAGCTGGCGATTATTGGATAGAAGAGATAAAAAAAGATAGTGAAGATCTTACTATTCGCCCGCAGGGAGACGTGCGGATATTTATTGGTGAAGGAGGTGGAGGTCATGCACACCTCAAAGATTTTATCGTTACAGAGAATCCAACCGGGACAACGACATTAGTTGTATACGACCATTTAGAGTTAAAGGACAGCTCCGTCGTCAATGCCTATATATACGCGGATGTGCACGTAACTCTGAAAGACGATGCCATTATAAACGGACGTGTTACCAGTGGTCGCCTGAAAATGGAGAATGAGAGCGTTATCAACGATAGCGATATGACTCCTCAAAAGTTTGATATTAAATTTGGCAAAAGTACTACAAATTCAGTAACGTTTGATACAGCATTCCCTGCGGGTGAAACACCACTGATTTTTCTTATGCCAACAGTTAATAGCTCAAACCCTACCCAAAGAGATGGTCCTGCATCTGTCTTTCTGACTAGTGTTTCTAGCAGTGGTTTTAGTTGGGAGCAAAGCGAGCCCGATATTCCGTGGTGGCAGTCAGATCTAGATTCGCTTGCTATGCCTGAAGTTCATTGGGTTGCGGTACTGCCGGGCGAGCAATCTTTAGAAAATGGTACTCAGGTAAAAGCAGGGTTGGTGGCGGTTGATTATCCGTTATATGTGAGTTCTAACTATTACGAGTCAATATCCACTAATAAATCTTACGATGTAGTTTTATCTCAAATCCAGTCTAAACGTAATCCTTGCTGGTTAACGAGTACAGCTAAAGTATCAAGCTCACAAATATCTATCGGCATAGATGTGTCTGAGGTTGTTGATGCAGGCTCTGGTAATGGTTTTGGCAATAAATATTGTCAGCCAGGAGATATAAAACTTAATAAGTTAGCAAGTGAGGATGTTGCTTATTTTGCATTACAAGCAGGAGATGGAACTTTTGAGCTGAATGGTGAAAATATTCGCTACCAATTTGGCGTCAGGTCGAATCTTCCAATTACTGGAGGCTCCAGAGCGGTAGACTTAAATCAACAATGTAGTGAACTAAACGATCTCATCTCCTTTGCTGGCCCACCCATTTTTGTTGCTGGTAAGCAATCAAGAAAAGGTTCTAACGGAGGATGGTTAAGGCGTTGCCAGCTAACTAATAATAAAGTGAGTATGGTTGTAGATGAAGACAGGTATCAAAATTCTGAAAGGAATCATCTTCAAGAAGATTATGGCTTTGTCGCTTTTGACGATCCAGCTGAACCGCCTGCAACTAACCATTACCGCATTAGCTTTAGCTCCAATGGACTTACCTGCGCGGCGAAAGAGATCACCATTAGAGCCTGTAGCGACGCAGACTGTAATTCAGAGTTAGCTGATCCAGCCACTGTTGATTTAACTAAAAATGGTCAAACTTATAAAACAGAGACTTTTATTGGCTCAACAGTGACGGACTTATGGCATACCGATGCTGGGAATGTCAAAGTGGGCTTAGGCGGAACCGTCCCATCAGGTCCTTACACTTGTTATATTGATAATGCATTGGTCAGCAATGAAAACTGTACGTTAACTTTTGCTGATAGTGGCTTATATTTTGACGTAGACAACACCACTGCCTGTAAAAATAGTAATAGCTTTGAGCTATTTGCAGTGAAGAAAGACACACAAACACAACAGTGCGTGCCGTTATTCGCGGGTGAAACTCGCAGTATCGATTTGGACTTTAACTACGTTACCCCCAATAGTAGCGCCGTTAACGAACGCGCAAATCTTACGGTCAATAGTGAAAATGTACCATCAAGTTCAGTCACGCTTGAAAGCGGTACGCCTCAAGGGTTGCAGGTTAAATTTGATAGTAATGGTAAAGCCAGTCTCAACGTAAACTATCCAGAAGCAGGCAAAGTCGCATTAATCGCTAGTGCGTCTATTGAAGCGGCAGATGGCAGTGGTGATATTGAATTGCTGCAACATACAAATGAGTTTGTTTCTGCTCCTGATGGTTTTCATTTTTTCAATGATTCAGGCAATAACGGTTGCTTAACAGCTGATTGCACGAGGTTTGCTAGTGCGGGAGAGGACTTTAAGCTAAATGTAAAATCGGTTTGCGCTGTCGATGATAATACGCCTTATAAGGATAGGCCAGCGTTAAAGAATTTTCAGCTGAGCGACATTAAGATAAAGCCGATTCTTAAAGCGCCATTAGCGATTAACTCTGGCGATACAGTGGACGGTGGAATAGGCGTTATTGGTCAGAACCAGATTAGCTTTATTAAGGCCAGTAGTGCGCCACTTAAACTGACGAATCAAACATATTCAGAAGTGGGAGCGATTAGCTTTGCCTTAGATGGAGACATTGATTACATGGGAGTGCCTATTAGGGAATCTAAATCGACGAGTGAGATGTTTGGCAGGTTTAGCCCATTCTACCTTTCGATTGAAGAGAATATCCCGTCTCTCAGTGCTGCATGCGGTACCTTCACTTATATGGACCAGCCGTTTGGTTTTGTGGTTGGTAGTGAGCCAACCATTAAAGTGGTTGGAAGAAATAAAGCCAATGCAGTGACCAACAACTATCAAATTGATGATTGGTGGCGTTATGACGGTCGAATCTGGAATGATCGCAGTTACAGTGATACTTCGGGCGCTAAGTCTGAAGATACTGTCGCGTTGCAAGTTTTAGATGAGTCTACAAAGTCTGGCGAAGTAAAGTATTATCCGACCGACAGCAGTAATGCAATTCGTCGCGCTTATTTAAGTGGCGCTCAGGTGCATTATGCCCGCACTGCATCGCTAGCAAAGCCGTTTAATGCTCTGTTTGATTTAGATTTGTCGGCAACTGATGTGACCGATGAAGATGGTATCTGCCATCAGGAATCAGCTCTTAATCCGAGCTGTATCGGTTTTACTTTTAACGACATCGCCAAAGATGACGCATTTGAAATGCGCTACGGCCGTTTAGTGATGCAAAACGCCTATGGACCTTCATCGGAAGAACTACGCCTAGAACTTGGCACCGAATATGTTAATGCTAATGCAGAATGGGTGGCGAACAATGATGATAGTTGTTCAGTATTTGATACCAATACCACCAGTGCATCGGCTGACACAGGACTTGCATTAACACCGCAAACTGGGCTTGAAGCGGTTGAAGGCTTTACCCGTTCTGGTGGAGCAGGTAAAGCTGGGACAGTTGGTTTAGGTAACAGCTTTATCTATTTCCCTGCACCTAGTGCAGAGGGTGAAGTCGCTTTGCAGTTAAATGTGGATAAGTGGTTAAAGTGGTATTGGGCGTATGACATTAGTGCATTAGAAGATCCACGAGCGACAGCTTACTTTGGCACCTATAGAGGCCACGATCGCATCATATATTGGCGAGAAGTTAACTAAGCGTCATTAAGCCGTGAACAAGGCAAAATATTGACTCGCTCTTTAAGGCAGATATTGCAAAAAACTTTACTTCATTAGCAATTGTTAACGTCTGTGGCCTTGTGGAATTCAAGAAGCATGATAAAGTTACCTGATTTCTTTTTTCTTCGATTCCACTGAGACAGGCTGGTTACATGTTCAAGAAGCTACGCGGCATTTTTTCTAATGATCTTTCGATTGATTTGGGTACAGCTAACACGCTAATTTACGTCCGTGACGAAGGTATCGTTTTGAACGAACCTTCAGTGGTTGCCATCCGTGGAGAACGGTCTGGCTCAGGTCAGAAGTCGGTTGCGGCCGTCGGTACTGAAGCAAAGCAGATGCTCGGACGTACTCCTGGAAACATTCAAGCAATTCGTCCAATGAAAGATGGCGTTATCGCCGACTTTTATGTGACCGAAAAAATGCTACAGCATTTTATCAAGCAAGTGCATAACAACAGTGTATTCCGCCCAAGCCCTCGTGTTTTGGTTTGCGTACCCGTTGGTGCTACCCAAGTTGAGCGTCGCGCTATCCGCGAATCAGCCATGGGCGCAGGTGCACGCGAAGTTTATTTGATTGAAGAGCCAATGGCTGCGGCAATCGGTGCTGGTCTTCCAGTATCGGAAGCGACAGGGTCTATGGTTGTTGATATCGGTGGTGGTACAACTGAAGTTGCCATTATCTCGCTTAACGGTGTGGTTTATTCTTCATCTGTTCGTATCGGTGGCGACAAATTTGATGATGCTATCATCAATTATGTGCGTCGTAACTACGGCAGCCTCATTGGCGAAGCGACCGCTGAGCGTATTAAGCATACTATTGGTACTGCTTATCCTGGCGATGAAGTGTTAGAGATCGAAGTACGTGGTCGTAACCTTGCAGAAGGTGTTCCCCGCAGCTTTACACTCAACAGCAATGAAATTTTAGAAGCACTGCAAGAGCCATTATCTGGCATTGTCAGTGCTGTTATGGTCGCACTTGAACAGTCTCCACCAGAATTGGCCTCTGATATTTCAGAGCGCGGTATGGTGTTGACGGGTGGTGGTGCCCTTATCCGTGATTTGGATCGTCTCTTAATGCAAGAAACGGGCATTCCCGTGATGATTGCCGATGATCCACTGACCTGTGTGGCTCGTGGCGGTGGTAAAGCGCTCGAGATGATCGATATGCACGGCGGCGACCTATTCTCCGAAGAAAATTAAGACGGTTAAAAAGGGCGGTGATTACCGCCCTATTTTTTTATGAAGCCAATTTTTGTTCGTGGTATATCAAACCAATTCAGATTGACCCTAGCCGTCATCATGTCAGTGATTTTGCTTGTTGCAAATGACCGGCTTGAGCCTGTGCGCAACTCGCTGTCCTCCCTCTTAAGTCCACTGCAATATGTCGCTAATATCCCAGGGGTATTACTTGATGAATCCGCAGAAAATTTGGCCACACGTAATATGTTGGCTAAGCAAAATAAAGAGTTATTACGCTATCAGTTGTTAATGAGTGAACGCTTACAACGCTTTGAGCATCTGCGCCAAGAAAACGATCGTTTACGTGGCTTGTTAGGCTCTCCTGTTTATATGGACGCTAAAAAAGTCGTTGCCGAAGTGATGGAAGTTGCCAGCGATCCCTTTCATCAATATGTGGTCCTTAACCGCGGCTCACGTAACAGTGTTTATGTTGGCCAACCCGTTGTCGACGCACAAGGTGTGGTCGGGCAGGTTGTGCAGGTCAGTGAGCTAACAAGCCGAGTATTACTGCTGTCTGATGTCTCGCATGGGATCCCCGTTAGAATTACGCGCAACGATGTCAGAATGATGGCTATCGGCACGGGCTCTATAGATGAGCTAGAGCTGCGTCATGTGGCTAAAAGTACCGATGTACGCGCCGGCGATTTGTTAGTTTCTTCTGGATTGGGAAAACGTTTTCCCGAAGGTTACCCCGTTGCACGAGTGATGACTGTCGAGAAAGATGACGGTAAAAACTATGCCACTGTGATTGCACAGCCGTTGGCAGCCTTAGACAGAATACGTTACTTGCTATTAATTTGGCCTGATATTGAAGCCGATGACGCGGAACTGGTTGCACCAGAAGGTGTCGAAGAAGCGTTAAAAGCCAATAAGGAGGCCGCGCAATGAGTTTACATGTCGCCAATGGCCGTTGGGTTGTTTGGTTAAGTTTGCTGGTCGCGATGCTATTTCAAATTATGCCTCTGCCTGAATTAGTCGAAGCATGGCGGCCCGATTGGTTGCTACTGGTGATTATCTACTGGGCAATGGCGCTGCCACACAGGTACAACATATTAACGGCGTGGGTGCTGGGTGTGATGCTGGATATATTGCTGGGGGCGACCTTAGGTATTAGAGCTTTTGCCATGTCGGTGGTGGTTTATGTGGTGGTATTACATTTTCAACGTCTACGTAACTTCCCTATGTGGCAACAAGCATTGCTGGTGGCAACACAGGTCGCGCTCTATAACTTAATTGTTTTTTGGGTGCAGTTTGTGACGGATACAGCGAACTTTGATATCACGCTGTTTTATCCCGCATTTTCAAGTTTGATCATGTGGCCCTGGATATTTTGGATCCTGCGTCGTGTCAGGCGTTTATATAAAGTCCGCTAGCCCATTGCCGTCGTGACTTAAGTTTATGATGTATTTCCATGTTAGCTCGGTCTCCCTTGATTAGCACCTCTGAATAGGTATTGTAGAATGAAGTTAGTACTCGCTTCCGCGTCGCCAAGACGCAAAGAATTATTAGCTCAATTAAGCTTTTTAAGCTCAGCTGAAGATGGCTCATTTGACTTCGATATATTGGCGACTGATATTGATGAGAGCCATCATGCTGGTGAGTCTGCTGCAACCTTTGTGGTGCGCTTAGCGAAAGAGAAAGCGATAGCGGGACTGAATTTATACGCTGCAGAAGGTAAGGCCGTTGTACTGGGCTCAGATACGATTGTGGTATTAGGCGATACTATTTTAGGTAAGCCGACAGACGAAGCAGATGCAAAGGCAATATTAACCCGCCTTGCAGGAAAGGCACATCAAGTGATGACGGCTGTCGCGGTCACCGATGGGGATAAAACCCTGACTAAGTTGGTGACCACTGGAGTACAGTTTTGTGCAATGACACAGTCTGATATTTTGGCTTATATTGCGACTGGAGAGCCCATGGATAAAGCCGGAGCTTATGGGATCCAAGGTTTAGGCGGCAGTTTTGTAGAAGCTATTGAGGGAAGTTATTCCGCAGTAGTCGGGTTACCTTTGGTAGAAACCCGTGCGTTGTTGTGTGAGATGAATATTTTATAACCCGATAATAAAAATCCAATTCTAGGTTGTAACATCGGTCACTAACGCCAAATCCTTTTTAAATTAGCTATTTCCCTAAGTGGGGTGAGTTGTGAATACAGGTCGAATCGTGCCAGGCAGAGTAAAGCGAAAAATAGGTTCTGAACTGCTCATTAATGTGACACCAACCGAAGCTAGAGTGGCATTGGTCGAGCATGGTGTGTTGCAAGAAGTACACATAGAGCGACGCATGAAGCGTGGTTTAGTGGGCAATATCTATAAAGGAAAAGTCAGCCGAGTGTTACCCGGTATGCAGGCTGCCTTTGTCGATATTGGCTTAGATAAGGCCGCCTTTTTACACGCCTCTGATATTGTGCCACACACCGAGTGTGTTGCTGATGTAGAGAAGGGCAACTTTGTTGTACGTGACATTGCTGAACTGGTGAGGCAAGGGCAAGATATCATGGTGCAGGTGGTTAAAGATCCGCTCGGTACCAAAGGCGCACGCTTAACTACCGATATTACACTGCCTTCTCGTTACCTTGTTTTTATGCCGGGTTCGAGCCATGTTGGCGTATCGCAACGGATTGAAACTGAAGAGGTCCGTGCCAGACTTAAAAAAATTACTGAGCCTTTTGTCGATGATGATGGCGGGTTTATTATTCGCACCGCCGCTGAGAGTGCCGGTGAAGATGAACTGGTGCAAGACGCTGCTTTTTTACGCCGTGTATGGGCCAAAGTCAGCTTACGACGCAAGCGCAAAGGCGTATCTTTACTTTATCAAGATTTAGCGCTGCCGGTTAGAATCGTACGTGACTTTGTCGGTACAGAGCTTGACCAAATTCAAGTTGATTCCAAGCAAACCTATGACGAGTTACAGCAATTTGCGCAAGAGTTCATGCCCGAAATTGCCAATAAGCTAGAGCATTACAACGGTCCAGTGCCTATTTTTGACCTTTATGATGTCGAAAATGAAGTTCAACGTGCATTAGGGCGCAAGGTGGAACTTAAGTCCGGCGGCTATTTGATTATTGATCAAACCGAGGCCATGACCACGGTTGATATCAATACCGGTGCTTTTGTCGGCCATCGTAACCTTGAAGAAACCATCTTTAACACCAACCTTGAAGCGACTCAGGCGATAGCGCGGCAATTAAGGCTACGCAACCTAGGTGGCATTATCATTATCGACTTTATTGATATGTTAGAAGCCGAACATCAAAAACGTGTGCTTTCGGGTCTTCAGGGAGCATTAGCCGTTGATAGAGTAAAAACCAATTTCAGTGGTTTTTCTGGTCTTGGCTTAGTCGAAATGACACGTAAGCGTACTCGCGAAAGTTTAGAGCATGTTTTGTGTGGCGAATGTCCATCTTGTCTCGGTACCGGAAGTTTAAAGACCGTAGAAACGGTGTCATACGAAATGTTTAGAGAGATCATTCGTTTGAACAAAGGCTATGATGCCGATGAATTTTTAGTCTATTGCGCGCCAGCGGTTTACCACAGTCTTAAAAGTGACGAAAGCCACCTTCTGGCCGAGCTAGAAGTGTATATTGCTAAGCGTGTTCGTTTACAGAATGAACCTATGTACGCTCAGAATAAATTTGATGTGGTGATAATGTAGTGTCATCTAAGACTCGTAAATTTAATTTTCTTAGAGTGTGCCTGCAGTCTCTGGCTATTGTGATGGTGCTTTTTGCACTATTCGTAAGCTTGTTTCGAGGGCTGTTGCCCCAGCTTGATCAAGTCAGATTAGAGCTAGTTGACTATATTCATAATAAGTATCAAGTCGAAGTACAGGTGGGTCAATTACAAGCCGAATGGCAAGCATTTGGCCCTGCACTCACCGTTAAGAACTTTGTGCTCCCTTCCCAAGAAAAGCTGCCTGTTACCCTGCTGTTTGAACAAGTGCATGTGAAATTTGATTTTTGGCAAACCTTGTTGACCGCAACACCGCAAATAGAAGATGTTATTTTTGATGGGGTAAACGTCGCGCTCGATCTCGACCGATTGGCATCGACTTCGACTTCAAGCTCATCAAGTACAAAGATGAACACTGATTGGCTCTATCAGCTGATGTTAGAGCAATTAGAGCGATTTTCAATTACCAATGCCCGTATTCAGCTATTAAGCCAAAAACACCAATACCGCCCTATTTTCATTAAAGATATGCATTGGCGTAATACGGAAAAGCGTCACCGTGGTCAAGGTAAGTTGTTTTTAGATGAAGAAGCTTCAGATATAGAGCTGCTGGCATTAAGTGTTGATATCAAAGGTGACGGCCACAAACCTGAGTCATTAATAGGACAGTTTTATCTTGCGGCAGCGTCACTCGATATCGGCGAGTGGGCATCGCGCCAACCTAATCCATTTGATGCAAATAAAAAGCTGCAGCTCGAAGGCGTGGTTAATTTAGAGGCGTGGATAAGCTTTGCTAATCGTGAGATTAATGATGCCACAGTTGCGTTTAAACCTAGCTGGCTAGAGTGGTTTTTAAACGGAGAAGCGCAGAAGTTTTCAATTCAAGCGGGTGCAATGCGTTGGCATCCAGATACCAATGGTTGGTCTCTAAGCAGTCACGATCTGTCTTTTGCAACCAATGGCGAGCAATGGCCATCCCCTGTATTGAGTGCCAAGCAACATGGGGCTAGCATCGACGCTTATTTAAATACTTTGGATTTAGCCACGGTATTACCGCTACTGCCGCTGCTCCCCGGTATTGAGCTCGACACCTTACAGACTTGGCAGGCGTTAAGCCCTCAAGGAGAAATCACCAATACCCAGTTACAGTGGGATACCGACAAAAACCAGCCGCAACTTAGCGCTAACGCGCAGCAAATTAGCTGGCAAACGCACGGTGCTATCCCTGGGCTTTCGGCTATTGATGCTAAGGTCATCGTTACCGATAAAGAATTACAGTTTACGTTACCTGCACAGCAATATGTGGTCGATTTTGATGGTGGCTTTGAAGCGCCACTCGATCTTAAGGGCGATGCATTGACAGGACAGTTCGATTTCGCGACTTCAGCGCTATCATTACCTAAACTGCATTTTAGCAATGCCGATATTTCAGTTGATGCCGCCACTCGACTTGAGTTTTCTGGCGCGACTCATATGGCATTGTTAGCCAATCTTAATATTAATAACGTGGCAAATGCACATCGTTACTTCCCGCTTAAGGGAATGAGTGCTGGCCTGGTGGACTATTTAACCGGCGCATTAAAAGCAGGAAAAACAGATGATGCCGTCATCGTGTGGCAAGGGGCTTTTGAAGATTATCCCTATTCACAAAGTGCGGGTGTTTTTCAAGCGGGATTCACCTTAGCAGATGCTAATTTTAAATTTCAAGACACTTGGCCTGCAGTATCCAATTTAAACCTATCAGCACTGTTTGAGAATGCGGCTATGGATTTGTGGGTGAATAAAGGTCAGTTGATGGATGTTTCAGCGGATGGCGCCTATATTGGCATTCCCCTCATGAACCATGAAAGCATGCTCATCATTAAAGCTGACTTGGCGACCAAAGCCGAAGCGGCTAATGCGGTGATCCAGGCTTCTCCCTTGGCTGACTCCGTGGGCTCAACGCTTGATGTCGTACAAATATCAGGTGATATTACTGGGCAGATAGATCTGAGCATTCCGCTGTTTGATGGAGTGGATGAAATCATTCAGGGCACGGTTAATTTTGATAATACGCCAGTTTATATCAGTGAACCGGGTATTCAGCTAGATAATGTCAGCGGTCAAATTCAGTTTATTAATGATGTAGTGACGGGCAGTGACATTAATGCGCTGATGTACAGTCAGCCATTAACATTTAGCTTTGATACGGGGCGGATTAACAAAAACTATGCGGTGAATGTCGACTTGACGGGGCATTGGCTGCTAGATAACTTACCCAATGAACTCAATAACCCGTTAAGTGATTATTATAGCGGTGAACTTGATTGGACTGGCGGATTGATGCTGATATTCGACCCCTCTGGTTACCGTATTCAAGCACGGGTTGATAGCGATCTTCTTGGGACTGAACTGGCTCTGCCAGCCCCATTTACTAAGGCGTCGACCAAGACGGCAGAATTTACGGCAGAGCTTATTGGCGATAACAAGGAGTCCTCTCTGGGGATTAAGCTAGATAAGCAGTTAGAGTTTTGGGGTGGTTTTGATCTCGAGTCCGGTAATGGGCTCGCTCACTTTGATCTATTACTCGGTCGCTTATTTAAACCCGGCGACCAGTTACGTAAAACAAAAGGGCACCTACAGATAGATCTCGATAAAACCGAATTTTCACCTTGGTTACCCATCATTCAGAGCTTTACCGCTAAATCAGAAAAGACACTAGAGTTAGATGTTGACACGGGAGTAGAGAGTGGGTCTCTTACGGCTACTGATAGTTTTTTCCCGCCTTTAGTGTCAATTGAAGCTAACTTTAATGATCTGGATTTGATGGGGCAACCATTGAATGACCTCCATTTCAATGCGGGGCCTACTGAATATTCATGGCGATTCGATGCCACTTCTGAGCAATTCGATGGTCGAATCGACTTTTATCCTGATTGGGTTAAGCAGGGGCTTAAAGTGGTGGCGAGCAAGTTGTATATGTCGCCAAAGGCGAAGACTGATGAAACCGCGCATTTCAAATCCGATACTGTTTTGGCTAACTTACCGCCATTAGCGGTCGATGTGGATGACTTTAGATTGTTTGATAAATCGATGGGGCACCTCGTTTTACAAGCCAGCCCTAAAGATGATACTTATCAGATCCAAACCCTATCCTTAAGTTCGCCAGAGGTGCAGCTTAAAGGAAAAGGCACTTGGTCGATAGAAGATGGCCAGAGCCTGACCTCGTTTAATTTGACTCTAGATTCAACTAAGTTTGACTTCCTGTCGGCTAAATTGGGCATAGATCCAGGTCTTAAAGACGCACCAACATCGGTGGTCGGTGAAATTTCCTGGATCGGAGCGCCATACGCATTTTCGCTCGACACTCTTGATGGTGAAGTGAGGTTTGATTTAGGCAAAGGGCATTTGTCAGAGGTGAGTGACAAAGGGGCGCGGATATTCTCGTTATTTAGCCTTGATTCACTGCTGCGTAAATTGTCATTGGACTTCTCCGATGTATTTGGTAAAGGTCTGTATTTTGATTCGTTTGGCGGCACCTTGATGCTTGATAACGGGGTTGTTAAGACCACAGATACAGAGATGAAGGCTGTCGCAGGTAATATGCGAGTGCGTGGTTATACCGATTTAACCACTGAAAGTTTGAATTATGATATTCGCTTTGTGCCGCAATTAGCATCAAGTGTGCCGACGGTGATATTGCTCAGTACCGGCGGTTGGACATTAGGCTTGGGCGCTTTTGCACTGACGAAAGTACTTGAACCTGTTATTGAAGTGATATCCGAGATCCGTTTTAGGCTGACAGGCACCATGTCTGAGCCTAAACTTGAAGAGTTAGAGCGTAAGAGTAAAGAGATTGAGATCCCAGAATCGGTGCTGCCTAAAAAGGCCGTTGAACCTGCTGAGGGGAGTGGACAAGACAGCGCTTCAGAGAAGCAGCCTGAGGATGCTGTATCAATCCCTTCATCAAACTCAACGTCTAAAATTGTCCCAGCACAGGGGCAGGTATTAGAACCCATTTCAGATATAGCGTCAGCGAAAGTAGGGCTTAAAATGGAAGCTAACGGCGCTAGCGAAACGAGTCAGTCTGATAAGACAATTGAGCAATCCAATTTGAAAGAGAGTGGCCAAACAATGCCTGCTTTGAAATTGATACCGGGAGAGTCAGATGCAAGTAAGCCTACTGCAATGTCAGAGCAGCCGCAGCGTAATCGAGAATCTCGCATTTATCGAGTCGCAGCTTAAGCAATTACCTCGGCTGGATGATAATCAACAGCTAGTAGTATTGCCTGAGTGTTGCTTGTTATTTGGTGGACAAGAGAGCCAACAACTCGACTACGCAACAGACGAAATACACAGTCAACTTAAACAAGACTTAGCTGCGCTAGCAGATAAATATAGCGTAGTGTTAGTGGCCGGTAGTATTCCTATATTGGCAGAAGACGGTCGCATCTATAATCGTTGTTATGTGTTTGACACTGATGCAAGCGTATTGGGCTATTACGATAAGCTGCATCTATTCGATGTAGAAGTGTCGGATGGCACCAAGCAATATCGAGAGAGTGATGCATTCTGCCCCGGCAAACATATTACCGTGGTTGATACGCCCTTTGGTAAGCTTGGTTTGGCTATTTGCTACGATATTCGTTTTGCCGATTTATTCAGGGCGCTGCGTGAAGCAGGGGCTGAAATTATTGCACTGCCAGCGGCCTTTACTAAGGTTACCGGTGAGGCTCATTGGCAAGTTCTGCTGCAAGCTCGAGCTATTGAAACCCAATGCTTCGTGTTAGCGGCAGCACAATGGGGCATTCACAATAACGGCGGTCGTGAGACATGGGGCCAAAGTATGATTATCGGCCCTTGGGGAGATATTTTAGCCCAAAAGCCAACGGGTACCGGTTGGGTTAGCGCTCAGCTGAACATGCGAGACTTACATGCCGTGCGGGCAAAGATGCCAATAATAACGCATAACCGCTTTCAGTCGCCAACACTTAAGCAGTAATGCTAAGCGAGTCGTGGCAATCTAGGTTAACCTAGCGCTATGTTGGCATTATTCCTTAGCAACAAGCTAAAACACAAATCGTATAGAGATGCTTATCTGTAAGGGTTTCTAGAACAGAACTATATTTGGTCGAAGAGAGAGAATTGATGTCATTTTTAACCCAAGTTGGACACAGCCTACTGCAAGATGGACTGGCGATAGATGATCTACAAAGCTATTTAAAGCGTATTCATGAGCATAAAATTGATTTTTCAGATCTGTATTTTCAAGGTAGCCGCCACGAGTCTTGGGTGTTGGAAGATGGCATCGTTAAAGACGGCAGTTTCCATATTGAACGTGGCGTGGGTGTTAGAGCGATAACCGGTGAAAAAACAGGTTTTGCTTATGCGGATGAAATTACCCCCGCAGCATTAGAAGCTGCCGCAACTGCCGCTCGCAGTATTGCAGTATCTGGCGGTAGCGGACGCGTTAACGCTTGGAAGCAACAGCATGATAAAGCGCTTTATATAAGTTCAGATCCCATTGCCGCCATGGAAGAGATTAAAAAAATAGCCTTACTTAAAGAAGCCGATGTCTATATTCGTAGTCTCGATAAACGAATTATTCAGGTAGTAGTGAGTCTGTCTGGAGTGCATGAAGAGATATTAGTTGCCGCAAGTGATGGCACTTTAGCGGCCGATATTAGACCGTTAGTTCGATTTAATTGCAGTGTTATTTTAGAAGAAAATGGCAAGCGAGAGCGCGGTGGTTCTGGTGGTGGCGGGCGTCATAGTTACGATGTGCTGTTAGCCAATGCTGATGATGGCTTACCATATTGCTTTGCTTTTGCGCGTGAAGCTGTACGCCAAGCATCAGTCAATATGCAAGCGGTCGATGCTCCAGCAGGTGAGATGCCGGTAGTGTTAGGCGCGGGCTGGCCTGGCGTATTGCTGCATGAAGCGGTCGGGCATGGCCTAGAAGGCGACTTTAACCGTAAGGGGAGTAGTGCATTTAGCGGCAAAATGGGTCAACAAGTGGCCTCTAAATTGGTCACCGTAGTCGACGATGGCACCATGGTCGATCGTCGTGGCTCGTTAAGCATTGATGATGAAGGTACACCGACTCAAAAAACAGTATTGATTGAAGACGGGATCTTAAAAGGCTATATGCAAGATAAGCTCAATGCTGGACTTATGGGGGAGCGCTCTACCGGTAATGGTCGCCGTGAGTCTTATGCTCATTTGCCGATGCCGCGTATGACAAATACCTATATGGAAGCGGGCGAGTCAGATCCAACCGAGATCATCAAATCTGTTAAGAACGGGATTTATGCGCCTAATTTTGGTGGTGGCCAAGTGGATATTACCTCCGGTAAGTTTGTGTTCTCTGCATCAGAAGCTTATTTAATTGAGAATGGCGAGATTACCCAGCCGATTAAGGGAGCAACCTTGATAGGCAATGGACCAGAGGCTATGAGCCAAATTTCGATGGTGGGTAATGACCTTGAACTCGATAAAGGTGTTGGTGTGTGTGGTAAAGATGGGCAAAGTGTACCTGTAGGTGTTGGTCAACCAACATTAAAATTGGACAAGTTGACAGTAGGCGGCACTGCGTAAAGGTTTACCCTAAAGTCGTTTAGGTCAAAATATCAAAGTAAACTAGGATTTAGCGGTAAGCTCATTACGCTAGATCCTAGCGAGCAGTGGTTAGCAATGGTACTATTCACTCAATAATTAGAGTAATAACTCTAGAGGTGTAAATGAAACGTTCGCTCTGTGCTCTTTTGTTGGTTCTTCCGCTGTCGATACAGGCCAAGCCAATTGCGTTTAATCAAGCTTGGGATCAATTACTCAAGGTGAGTGATAAATTGCAAGCGGGCACGCAAGAGGTCAATCGTGCAGAGGCCGAGCGCGATGCTGGTGAAGATATGAATTTACCTTCAATTAACCTCACTGGTAGCTATACACGTCTAGAAAAGCCCATTGAGTTAGATCTGCGCGATCTCAATCCGTTGGCTTCATTGGATCCTGCTGCGTTACCTCCAGCGATAGGTGGTGCATTGGCAGGTATTCCAGGATCGCTATTTGTAACTCCTTTCACCGAACAAGATATCTTCCGCTCTAGTTTGCAAGCGATGTGGCCAATCTACACCGGGGGTAAAATTACTGCGGCGCAAGGTATACACGAAGCCCACGTTGCAGAAAAAGAGGAACAGTTAAAGCTGACCACTCGCGATCTGTTTGTGACTTTAGTTGACCGCTACTATGCAGTGGCAGTGACAGAAACGTTAGCGCAAACTAAAAAGCAGTTGGTAGACTCTCTTACGCTGCATGCTTCACACGCCCAAAAACTTGAACAGCAGGGGCAAATAGCCAAAGTTGAACGACTTAATGCGCAAGTGGCACTCGAAAATGCCAAGGTGAGTTACGGCAGTGCTAAGCGTCAATCTGAGATGGCAATGATTGCCTTATCACGCATGCTACATGAGCGTGAAGTCGACGCGACCTCATCACTGTTTATGCTAAATAATTCGCCGTCATTACCACAGCTATCCCAGCTTACGATGAACCAGCATCCGGCATTAAAGTTACTTGAAGCCAAAGAGGCACAAGCGCAGGGGCTTATCAACGTTGAAAAGGGCAGTTACTACCCAACGGTCTTTCTTTACGGTAATTACACCCTTTATGAAGACGATAGTCTGTTCTCAAAAATGGAACCTGATTGGATGCTTGGTGTTGGGGTTAACATTCCACTGCTAAGCCGTGATGGCCGCAGTGGCAAAGTCGAAGCGGCTAAAAGTGCACTGTTGCAGGCTCGATATACTAAAGCGCAAACCCAACAAGATTTGAATCTACTGTTAGAACAAAGTTACCGCCAATTACTTCAGGCGCAAGAGGAGGTAGTCTCACTCAATAGCTCACTTAGCTTAGCTGAAGAAAATAAACGCTTACGTGACATCGCTTTCAGGCAGGGCTTGTCGACCTCAATTGAAAAAGTGGACGCCGAACTTAAACTCACCGCGGTAGAAACTCAACAACTGGGCGCCCAGTACCGCTATATACAATCGTATGCGAGGCTGATGGCTATTAGCGGTCAGTTAGATGAATTTATTGGCAGAAGCCTTCAGCAAGGGGAACAAAATGCGCACTAACCGTATCTTGGCCGCAATAGCACTTATTGCACTAATCGGAATATTAGCTTACGGACTCGTGTTAGCTTACAGCCCTAAACCACAGGTATTACAGGGGCAGATTGAAGCCCGCGAATATAATATCTCCTCTAAAGTCCCTGGGCGTGTAGAGCAAGTTCTCGTGCGCCGTGGAGATAAAGTTAGCCAAGGCGATCTGCTATATGCGATTTATAGCCCTGAGTTAAAAGCTAAACTAATGCAAGCCGAGGGTGGTCGAGATGCAGCTAAAGCGATGCAGCAAGAGGCTGATAATGGCGCTCGTAAACAGCAAATTTCGGCTTCGAGGGAGGAATGGTTGAAGGCGCAAGCGGGATCTAAACTTGCTAATACCACCTTTGATCGTATTGAAGCACTATTTAATGACGGAGTCATTGCGCGACAAAAGCGTGATGAAGCCTTTACGCAGTGGCAAGCTGCAAAATATACCGAACAAGCTGCATTAGCCATGTATCAAATGGCGGATGAAGGTGCGCGCTATGAAACCAAAGCCGCAGCAGCGGGTAATACTAGAATGGCTGAGGGGGCGGTTAATGAAGTCAATGCCATATTGGCTGATAGTCAGATGCGATCGCCAAAAACAGCTGAGGTTAGCGAGGTTCTCTTGCAGGCGGGTGAGCTAGCGCCTAGCGGTTTCCCAGTGGTGAGTTTAATAGACATGAGTGACGCTTGGGCAGTGTTTCAGTTACGTGAAGATCAGCTAAAGCACGTCAAGCAAGGCCAAACAGTGTTATTAACCATACCCGCACTTGAGCGTGACGTTGAGTTTACCGTTAGCCATATTGCGGTCATGGGTGATTTTGCCACTTGGCGTGCAACTGAAAGCGGTCATGATTTTGATATGCGAACTTTCCAAGTCGAGCTACGCCCGAATGAGGCTATTGCTGACTTGAGAGTCGGTATGTCTATTCTGTTTGCTTTATAACACTCTGTAGCACGGGGCTGATGCTTTGATAAATATGCTAAAAAGAGAAACAGCTGCCCTGTTAGACGATCCTTGGCAGCTGGCGCTTATCAGCTATATTCCGCTATTGGGTATTATTGGATTATGGCTACTATTTAGTGCGGGCTTACCAAGACAACTTCCAGTGGCTGTGGTCGATTTAGATCAAAGCCAAGTGACCCGAGCGCTTGCTCGGCAGTTACAAGCAAACCCTGTTACACAACCCATCAGTTATACCGATCTCGCCAGCGCTGTCGACGCAATGCAACAAGCAGAGGTTTATGCGCTGCTAGTGTTGCCCCACGGCTTTAAACGTGACCTGCTTACAGGTAAAAGCCCGACGATTGATATCCGCTATAATAGCCAGTTTTTATTGGTGGGTAAGTTATTGTCGAGCCAGCTACAAGCAAGCATGGCCGATGGTTTAAAACCATTCGCGGCGATGAAACAACTCGCTGCGGGCGTGCCTAAAGCCAAGGTCGCGGTGAATTTAAGTCCGGTGAGCAGTCAAACAACGGCGTTATTTAACCGTAATAACAACTATGTGGGTTTTCTGGTGCCACCAGTATTGATAGCGTTGCTGCAACTCGTGGCCATGATGGTGTTTGCTAATAGCCTTAATCGAGAGCTACGCTGGAATACCACCTCTGAATGGGTTTCACTCGGGATGTGGAAAGGTATTGCGGCGAAAGTGCTTTTCTATACGCCAATTGTGCTGCTGCATGGTGGCTTTATTCTCGCGCTTATCTATCTGTATTTAGGTTTGCCTATTGCTGGCAGTATCGCGCTACTGTTAGTTGCACAACTGCTGATGTTGCTCGCGGTGTGGTTACTGGTGCTGCTGATCTTCTTCGTCCTAAAAGACAGCGCTAGGGTTATTAGTTTTTGTACCGCTATGTTTGCCCCTGCATTTGCTTTTATGGGCGTGACATTCCCCACCCATGAGATGCCTGCACTTGCCCAATGGTGGCGCGTCATTATGCCATCGAGTCATTATATTGAAACTCATATTGCGGTGGTGAGTTACGGTCAAGGTTGGTTAGCGACCTTGCCCCAGTTTACTGGCTATTGGGGCTTCCTATTGCTACTCATTCCGATTAGCGTATTGGCTGCAAAAGGCTTCGATTCAGCAGATAATGTAACTGCACCACTCGCAGCTAAGGAGCATTAGTATGAGCTTCTTGCAGCTTATCATCGCAGAATTAAAAGCTATTTTGGCTGACAAAACCATTGTTATTACGGTATTTGGTGGCGTGCTTTTTTACTCTATTCTTTATCCGTTACCGTATCTTAATCAAGTGCCGACAGAGCAACAGCTGGTGGTGGTGGATCACGACCATTCATCATTAAGCCGTCAGCTTATTCGTCATGCAGATGCCAATGCAAAAATTCAAGTGATCGCCAAAGTGGGTTCAATTGATAAGGCTAAAAAATGGATAGAATCTGGACGAGCTCATGGCCTGTTGGTTATTCCGGCAGACTTTAGGCGCGATCTATTACTGGGTCGTGGAGTGACATTAAGTTATGGCGGCGATGCGAGTTACTTTTTAATATACTCCGCCGTTGCAGAGGGGCTTATTTCAACGGGGCTTGATGCAGGGAAGAGTATGCAGCGGTTGGGGTTACTGGCTCAAGGCAGTGGTGCGCAAGCGGCAGATCAAAGCCTTAATGTGGTTAAACTCAATAGTATTCCCGCTTTTAATCCAAGTTTAGGCTACACCCCTTATATTGTACCTGGGCTGTTCCTATTAATTTTGCATCAAACATTGTTGATTGGGACCAGTATTCTCGGTGCTAGTCAGTGGAAAGAAACCGGCTATTGGCGGCAGGTAAGCCCGCTTAAATTAGTGTGTGGTCGCATGGTAGCCTTTATGGGGATTTATACACTGCTGACTAGTTACTATGTTGGGTATTGTTACTATTGGTATGACGTGAGTTTACAGGCAAGCTTTGGCACGGTTGCATTATTGCTATTGCCTTTCTTACTGGCCACTACCGCTGCTGGTATTGCTTTTAGTTGCTTGTTTACCCGACGCGATCTACCTACTCAAGTGTTACTGCTGATCTCCATGCCGATTCTGTTTGTGTCAGGCTTTGTGTGGCCGACAGCGTTAATCCCAGAGTCTGTTGTGGCAGTGTCGCAAATCTTTCCCGCAGTGCCAGGTATTATGGCGATGTTAGAGCTCAATCAAATGGGCGCGTCGTGGCAGAGTATTATGCCGCAATGGCTACAGTTATGGGCGATGACAGCATTTTACTTTGCGTTGGCATATGTTGGCGCTAAAGCCCGCTTAACCGCTCACTTAAAAGCTGATGTGCACCAATCTGAATTAACACCTTAGAGGTTAAGTCAATTAATGGAGTGCTCGTCGGCTGCATAGCCTCGAACAGATAGAGCGACAAATAAAAAGCCCGCTGCAATAATATTGCAGCGGGCTTTTTGCTGTTTCAACGTAATTGTATAGGCACTCATTAACTAAGTGCCGATAGTTTGCAGTAATTATGTACCTGTAAGTTGAACACCAAAACCGATAGTGGTTTTCACTGGTTTAGGGGTCAGTACTTCAATCGATACATTACTGGTCTTACTCAGTTCACCGGTACTTGTAGGGTCAATATCGTTAGTCAGTACAAAGCTGGTGCTGTTGCCACCAATGCCATTACGATTGGGTACCACAAAAGTGTCAGACTCAAGTTCACCCTGAGAGGCTGTAGTGGTCAAATTCGTATTAGCTGGCATTATCTGATTGGCGCTATCGAAGAAGCGAATGCTAAATGTCGATGAAGCACCAGCTGCTATAGCATTAGTCACGATAGCGGATGCATCATCACCGTCGCTATAGAGGGTAATGCCATCTTGTTGTATTTCAAAATGTGCTTGCGAACCAGACATTGTCAATATAAGCGCTTTACGGATATAGGTTTTATTAGCTTGCCCTGTGCCGCATAAGCTGCCACTGGTGCATTGAGGACCATTGAATAGCCCGTCAGCAGTTTGGTAACTGCTGCTTGATGCGGTATTAAAATAGGGTTCACCTGAGGTGTGACTACCCGATTCATTGTCATCTCTAAACGCATCGCCTAAATCGCTAAAGCCATTAGGATGGTAAGTTTCAATATCTCTACCGTTACCAACGCAGGCAACCGCTGCACCACTGCTGTCTAAACAAGCTTTTGCAATTGCTCCACCATCAGCATCATCAAAAACGTTGTTACCATTAGTATCGAAAAAGGTCTCATGACCTAAAGCATAGGCGAGGACTGTAATGCGGTGGTTAGGCACACGAGCATTAGCCGATGTCCATTCCACGCTACAGGTGCCGTTGACTGTTAAACAGCTAGGCACTATTTGGCCGCCTTCAGCTGTGAAGTTAATCGTGGTGTCATCAGGCGCGGGGTTGCCAAAACTGTCAGATGCGTAGGCTGTGATTGCAACCTTTTCACCATTGTAATCACCCGCTTCAGGGTTAAATAAATCCGCTGAAACACTAAAGCCTAGTTGCTGCGGCAAACCAGTATTAATGGTTAACTGCTCAGACTGACTGGTGACAGACTCATCATCGTTTACCGCAGTTGCTACAACACGCACTGGCGTAGGTACCGTACCGGATAATACTGTGGCACTGACGAGTCCAGCAGAGTTACTAGTGTTAGTTGTGGTTGATTCACCATCCGAAAAAGTAATGCCACCAACAGTGGTATCAAGTGAGAAATCAACTTGTTGTTGTGCTATTGGTTGGCCATTGGCATCCGAGACTTTAAAGGTGATAAGTGACGACTCGCTAGAACCAGTGCCGCCAGCACCTTTAATGCGTATTGATGCTGGTTCTGCTGATACAAAACTTAAGTTAGCTAATGTTTGACTAGCCAGTGAAAAATCAAGCATTGCAGAAAGCGTCTGGTTGCCAGCAACAATAGAGGCAATTATTTGGTCATCACGCTCGCTATTACCGCTACAGCTAGTGTTTTGGAATGTGGAGCTTGCCGTACCAGACAATGTCGTTACCGGTGAGTCGATGCTAGCGTTACTCCCCTGGACACAGCTGGAGCTAAAACTCACACTGGTGGGGGTTTGTAGTCGAGTGTAGCTACCGTCTTCGTTCTTGGTTGCTAGATCCGCGGTGACTCCAAAAGTTCCGCCTGCACTAACAATTCTTTGCTCTTTAACTAGTGGTAATGTGGTCGCTAACTTATCTTCAATGAACGTACTGCCGTCAGTAGAAAAATGACCAATAACGATAATTCCCTCTTCACTAACGGCATCTTTAGCTAATACCTCATATAGACCGGAACTTTGGTAGGTCTTGCCATCACTTTCAAGCGTGACTGACATATTGGCTGCGCCGAGTTCACTTTCTGTTGGGGTGTAGCTGACTTGAGCGATACCATTTTCTTTAGTGAGTGCAGAGCTTGGATTTAAGCTGGCGTTGCCGGCAACAAAAGTAGCCTTCTTGCCTGCCACGCCGAGACCTTGCTCATCTAAAAATTGCGCCTGTAGCTGAACGGTTTCATCTGCCTTAAATTGGGTGACAACGGCAGTACCATTAATGATTGCACTGTTAAGCGTAAAGCTTGGCTCTGATGGCGAAGTGGCCGAAGTGAACTCAAAATTACGACTAGCATTAGCACTGCTGTCACCTTCAGTAAAGCTGGCTGTCAACGCGCCAGCGCCTTCTGCACCTGAAATATTGCTGACGATCACTTCAGCTTGGCCGTTACCGCTGGTTAATTTAGTCGCAACTGAAAGTTCACCAAAGCTGGTAGAGAAGGAGATAAGCTTACCATTACGGTTGCTGTCATCTTGTTTTAAGTGTGCCACTGCACAAAAAGTGCTGTTGGCGGAAAAACTGAGTGCGTCCGTTGCTTCGGCGCAAACTCCGTTCTCAACCGTTTTATAACTTAAGCTGAGGGCATAGGTGCCGCCATTTTCGGTGTCTTCGTTATCACCAGAGGCGCCATTACAGCCGCTTAATAGAGATAAACATAAAAGAGTAAAAGGGATGGTGGCCAGCTTCTTGGTGAGGCGCATTCACAAATTCCTTGTGCAAGTATGAACAGTACTGTTTGAAGGGGTTAGTTAATTTGATCACAACGATACTATGAGTATTTATCATTGATCAAAAAAATAGCTCTCTGAATAAACGACTTATGCAGAGAGCTAATATCTAGATTGGTAACGATTATTCTGGGATTCCGTTACGTATATATTTACTGAACTCTTTTGCTGTTTTTGATAGCTCAATATCAGCATTTTTAGTGAGTTCTTTCTTGGTTTGACGGACAAATTGACGCAACTTTTGTCTGTCTAAATCTGGGTGTTTCTCGATCAACGCTTGAATCGCAGTGTCACCATCGTTGAGCAGTTGGTCGCGAGTCTTATCCGCAACATTACTCTTGGCGCTTTCATTGCTGTTTTTATTCAATACGTTTTTTATTGCGAGCTGTAGCTCTTCAATATCAACGTAGCGCATTAACTTGCCAATATATTGCAAATGGCGACGATAAGCTTCAGTGTTGCTCTTAATCGTCTTAGCTTTTAACACGTTGTCATAAATAATTTCATCAAGATTGAGTCTTTCAATCTGACTTTTACTTAGTAAAGTCAATTCGTTACCAATTTCTTGGTAGATGGCGATACCACGCTTAGCTTCAGCTCTGCTTTCGTAGTCATCATCTTTGTCATAGGGCTGGTGGAAATGTTCTGAGTCACCGACAATCTTCATATCTAAAATCTCTTACAAATACTGATTTAATAATAACATTTATAAAGCCAGTTGACCTGCCATATTTTATCTAGGTGAATCGAAAGCACACTAATAAGTAAACTGGCGCAATTATACTAATTTAAATAAATAGGTGATCACTCAGCGGGTGTTCAAAGCCCTGTAGGTAAGGATTGTATTTGCTCCTGCAATACAGACATTCGCCACATCCATGTGGCTAGCGGATGATTGAAGCTAATCGTTATTCTCAGCTCTGGCATCTTCGGTAATTGCTCCATGCATGACTCTACCCCCTAAATCCCTTTAGTCGTGCTTCGCTCTCGATAATTGCTCCTGCATTATTCTACCTTCGTCCATCCGTGGACTCGTACCTCCTAAATCTGACCGCCAAGGAGGGCGGGAATGTCTTATTTTGTATGGAACATAGTCGTATATCCAAAGCCCACAACGAAGCTTAAAGGGCTTTGTCATCGCATTGAACATCAGCCGCACTACGTGAGCCTCTCAGGTGTTCCACTTCTGCGTTACATTGACTTGAAAGGGAATAAGCATTTCTTCATCAGTGAGCCTTGCATTGAAAAGTCTGAGCGGCTCTGAAGTGACCAGATATTTAATGTGATTGTTTTTTGGGTTTGTTATGCTTAAGTCATTACCGATTATTGAAGAGTAGATTTGTGTCCTCACCTAGCATTGATATCGAATTAGATTCCCTACAAGACGCCGTTTCAATGGCACTGGAATATGCAAAAACCTTAGGCACTTCTGGTGCTGAAGTTGCGATTAGTAAGCAGCAAGGGCTATCTGTTTCAACTCGTATGAAAGAAGTTGAGACGGTAGAGTTTAATAAAGATGGTGCACTGGGGATCACACTCTTTAGAGGGGGTTGTAAAGGCAGCTCCTCGACTTCAGATCTCAGTCCTGCAGCCATTAAACAAGCGGTAAAAGCGGCCGATGATATTGCCCGTTTTACGTCAGCAGATCCTTATAATGGTCTAGCCGATAAATCACTGATGGCGACAAAGTTTCCTGATTTAGATCTATATCATCCGCAGAACATTTCACCTGAAGAGTTAACTCGCATCTCGATTTTGGCCGAAGAGGCCGCACTCGACACCGATAAGCGGGTGCAAACCTCTGATGGCGCCAGCGCCAGTGCGCATTCAAGTGTCAAGGTATACGGCAACAGCCATGGTTTTTTACATGGATATTGTAGTTCTCGATATAGCTTAAGTTGTGTGGCTATTGGTGAGATTGATGGTGGCATGCAGCGCGATTATGACTACACCATCGCCAGAAAATACAGCGAGCTGTTAGCGCCAGAGTTGGTTGGAGCTTCAGCGGCCCAAAAAACGGCAGGCCGTTTAGGCGGCCGAAAGATTGCGACCACTGAATTACCGATTTTATTTTCTCCAGAGATAGCGACCGGATTGATGGGGCACTTAGTCGGTGCGATTAGTGGCGGTAGCATTTATCGTAAATCTAGCTTCTTGTTGGATGCCATCGACACTCAGGTTTTTCCGGATTGGTTTAGTATTGATGAGCAACCGCAATTAGTCGGTGCACTAGCCAGTTCAGCTTATGACAGCGAAGGTGTCGCGACTCAAGATCGTAAGATTATTGATAATGGTCGATTGGCCACTTATTTACTAACGAGTTACTCAGCCAGAAAATTAGGCCTGACAAACACTGGCCATGCGGGTGGGATCTATAATTGGACGTTGTCATCAACGGGGCAAACATTTGATGAGCTCGTCAAAGAGATGGGCACAGGATTGATTATTACCGAGGTGATGGGGCAAGGGGTTAATACCGTAACGGGTGACTACTCACGCGGCGCCGCAGGTTTTTATGTTGAAAATGGCGTTATCTTATATCCAGTTGAAGAGATCACCATTGCTGGCAATCTAAAAGATATGTATAGCAATATTGTTGCGGTTGCGAAAGACAGAGATTTACGCTCGTCGATCCGTACTGGTGGGATCTTGATGGACAAAATGAAGATTGCGGGTAGCTAACGCACTATCGTATATTTTAATATAAGGCTTCTTCGGAAGCCTTTTTTATGGTTTTTTTATCCGGCGTTGTCACCGCTTAGTGATGGTTTACGGCTTCACTCTTATGTTTAAGTCCAGACTCACGCCAAAAAAGTGCTCGGTAATTGTACTCGGGGTTGCTGACTTTAAATACTCAAATGATCGGCATTAATACCGTAACTTTGCTTGGCATTAGCTTGCGCTTTATCACTGAATTGGCAGCTTAAGCTAATCACCCCATCACAGCTTTGTAGATTTTGATAGCCAAAAATCAATAGATGAGGTGGAGTGGGTTTACTACCTACAAACCGCTACTTTCAATTTTTGCATTGTTTTCACCTGCCTTAATTTTCGATCTATCATTATGTAAATCATCCAGATACTAAACTTATAATGACTTAGTCAAACATTAACCTGTCTGCAGCGTATTTTTCAAAGTGAATAATATTTTTAAATCTCTACTTGAATATATGGCAAAACATATATATTATTTTTCATATATCCTATGTGTGCAAAAAACCATGGCTAATCTGGTTTTATAGACACCTTTTGCGAAGAGCACAATATGACTCCATTAGCTTTTTTTAAAGCACTCGCCGACGATACTCGACTACGCAGTTTATTGCTGATCCAATCGGAATCAGAATTGTGCGTTTGTGAATTGATGACGGCACTCGATGACATCCAACCTAAAATCTCTCGCCATTTGGCGCAATTGAGAAAACTGGGAATGTTAGTTGACCGACGTCAGGGACAATGGGTTTTTTATCGTATTAATCCAGAGTTGCCGTTATGGGCAAGCGATATTTTGCAGACACTAGCGCAGCAACAACCTGAGTTAATCGAGATTAATTTGGCAAGGCTGTTACAAATGGGCGATCGCCCAGAAAGAGTATTGCGCTGCTGTTAATTAAACAATGATCACTATTATAGGTTTTAGATTATGGGTATTTTTGAACGTTATTTAAGTGTGTGGGTTGGCTTAGCCATCGTTGTGGGTGTGTTTTTAGGCAATGTGATGCCGGGTGGGTTCACGCAAATTGCTGGGCTTGAGTACGCGCATGTCAATTTGGTTATTGCGGTTTTAATCTGGGTAATGATCTACCCCATGATGGTACAGATAGATTTTTCCGCAATAAAAGATGTCGGTAAGAGTCCAAAGGGGCTGGTGCTGACATTGGTGATCAATTGGCTGATTAAACCGTTTACGATGGCGGCGCTGGGTTGGCTGTTCTTTAAAGTTTTCTTTGTTAATTTTGTTGATCCACAAACGGCGAGTGAATATATCGCAGGGATGATTTTACTCGGCGTAGCACCTTGTACTGCAATGGTATTTGTTTGGAGCCAATTAACTAAAGGTGACCCAAATTACACACTCGTGCAGGTGTCTGTGAATGACTTGATTATGGTCGTGGCTTTTGCGCCCATCACGGCGTTGTTGCTAGGTGTGAGTGACATTCAAGTCCCCTGGGAGACATTGCTGTCATCCGTTGTGCTTTACGTGGTGCTGCCGTTAGTTGTGGGGGCGGCTACACGCTATTTGTTGCAGAGAAAGGGCGATGATAGCCAATTAAATGCATTTGTGGCTAAGCTTAAACCTTGGTCTATGGTTGGCTTACTGGCCACTGTGGTATTGCTGTTTGGTTTCCAAGCGGAAACCATTATGAGTCAACCTCAAGATATTTTTCTAATCGCAATTCCATTATTGATCCAAACTTACGGCATTTTCTTTATCGCTTTTTATGCGGCAAAGAAGATGAAGCTAAGCCATAAAATTGCGGCTCCAGCCTGTATGATTGCAACCTCTAACTTTTTCGAGTTGGCCGTCGCGGTCGCTATATCATTGTTTGGCTTGCACTCAGGAGCAGCGCTCGCCACTGTGGTGGGAGTGTTGGTTGAAGTACCAGTGATGTTATCGCTGGTGGCAATATGCAATCGCAATAGACATTTGTTCGTTGCGGACGAAGCATCTGCAACTTAGGGGCTGTTTATCTCTCTTGCTGAGTTTGTGTCGGTCTCTTTTTATATTAAAGAAGCAGTATTGATAAGCACTCGAAGGGTTATGGAAAACCGTTAAAAATCAATGACAATTTTAAGGCGAAAGTAATATCTTTTTTAGTGTGAAAAGTCTATTTGTATTTAAAGAATTTAAGGTTGGGAAACGACAATGACAATCAAAATTGGGATTAATGGCTTCGGCAGAATGGGGCGCTTGGCATTAAGAGCTGCGTGGCAGAATCAGGATGTCGAGTTTGTACAAATTAATGACCCAGCAGGTGATGCAGCGACATTAGCGCACCTGCTGACATTTGATTCGGTGCACGGTCGTTGGACTGAAGAGGCTATCGCCGAAGGTGATGACATTGTTATTGGTCAACGTCGCATAGTGACCACTCGCAATAAAACCATTGCCGCGACTGACTGGTCAAATTGCGATGTGGTGATTGAGGCTTCTGGTGTCATGAAAACCAAAGCGCTGTTGCAAGCTTATCTTGATCAAGGCGTCAAAAGAGTGGTTGTCACCGCGCCAGTCAAAGAGGATGGCGTACTTAATGTGGTCATGGGCGTTAACCAGCATCTTTACAATAAGGATATCCACCCTATTGTGACGGCAGCGTCATGCACTACTAACTGCCTTGCGCCTGTGGTGAAAGTGATCCATGAAAAAATTGGGATTAAGCATGGCTCGATGACCACCATACATGACATTACCAATACTCAAACCATTCTTGATGCGCCGCACAAAGACCTAAGGCGTGCCCGCGCCTGTGGTTTAAGCCTAATACCAACGACCACCGGCAGTGCTACCGCTATTACTCATATTTTTCCAGAGCTAAAAGGTAAGCTCAATGGGCATGCCGTGCGCATTCCACTTGCCAACGCCTCACTCACGGATTGCGTGTTTGAGTTAGTGCGTGAAACAACTGAAGTGGAAGTTAACGCCTTGCTAAAAGCTGCGGCAGCAGGAGAGTTGAAAGATATTCTTGGTTTTGAGGAGCGTCCATTAGTGTCGGTTGATTATAAAACTGACCCGCGCTCAAGCATCATCGATGCACTCTCTACTATGGTAGTTAATGGCACGCAAGTGAAGCTGTATGTGTGGTATGACAATGAGTGGGGCTATGCCAACCGCACTGCTGAACTGGCAATTATGGTCGGTAAGCTAGATAAGTAAGGCAGAAAAAGCAGGGGAAAGCAGGAAGAGCCGGATAAAGCCGGGAAGAGCTGGGACGGTAATAGCTAGGACGGAATGGCTAAGGCGGTAATAGAGCGTGCTTTGCCTGATAGCGTTCTGCTGTATTGATAATATTTAGGTTGGTGATCTGTGTTAGCAAAATATCGTGCTTTACCTGAGAGTATTCGTCAGTATTTGCTGGTGACGGGGAACTACTGGGCGTTTACCTTGACCGATGGCGCGCTGCGCATGCTGGTGGTGCTGCATTTTTATGATTTAGGTTATACGCCGCTAGCAATTGCCATGTTGTTTCTGTTTTATGAGATTTTTGGGGTTATCACTAACCTAGTCGGTGGCTGGCTAGGCGCTAGGCTTGGCCTGAATCGTACCATGAACATAGGTTTAGGCTTGCAGATAGTCGCGCTGTCGATGTTATTACTACCGAGTGCTATGTTGGTGGTACCTTGGGTAATGGCTGCTCAGGCGCTTTCTGGGATAGCAAAAGATCTCAACAAAATGAGTGCTAAAAGTGCGATTAAAACCTTAGTCCCCAAAGATGCCGAAGATAAGCTGTATCGTTGGGTTGCGATGCTTACAGGTTCTAAAAATGCACTTAAGGGGGCAGGATTCTTTTTAGGTGGCGTGTTATTAACACTTGTAGGCTTTACGGGGGCGGTGGCCATCATGGCGACGCTACTGTGCATTGTTTGGTTATGTAGCATATTCAATTTAAAAGCGGATTTAGGTAAAGCGAAGTCTAAGCCTAAATTTACCGAAATATTTTCAAAAAGTCGCCGAGTTAATATCCTTTCAGCAGCACGTTTGTTCTTATTTGCAGCTAGAGATGTGTGGTTTGTTATTGCTCTGCCAGTGTTTTTAGCCAGTCAATTAGGTTGGGAGCATAGTAGTGTTGGCGCCTTTTTAGCATTGTGGGTCATTGGTTATGGTGTGGTTCAGTCCGCGGCGCCGTTAATCACTGGACGCAATAGCGCAAAGACGCCTGATGGCGCGAGTGCAACGGTATGGGCCGGATTATTGACATTGGTGACAGCAATATTAGCCGTTGTGATGTTTACCGGCTGGACTGATCTACAGTTTGCATTAATCACAGGTTTGATGCTGTTTGGTGCGGTGTTTGCCATAAACTCTTCTCTGCACAGCTACCTTATAGTGAGTTACGCTGGTGATGACGGTGTCTCACTCGACATTGGTTTTTACTATATGGCGAATGCAATGGGTAGGCTTATCGGGACCATACTGTCTGGTTGGGTGTATCAAATTGCAGGGCTTGGGGCTTGTTTGGCGGTTTCAACGATCTTTTTACTCCTTACTTATATCATCTCTTTTAAGCTACCCAGAACAGATCCTGCTTTGTGATAAATAATAGCCGTTTTGAAACAAGTCCGAAGCCACGCTTGTTGGCTGTTGTTACTGCACTGCTGGGTATTGTTGCTTTTTTGTAGGCTATTTATGGGTGGTAACTAAGCTGTATAGCCTCCGCGTTGGTAAAAAAACCAAGCAACACAATTATAAATATTAATAAAATTCAACACCTTCTAGCGTCTTTGGGCGCTATTGTCACTTTCTTCAAGTGCCTTTCTCTCGTGTAGCCTTTTCAAAGGTTAACATTTCGTTGTACTCTGTTTGACCCGATGCGTATTGTTTGAGCTAGCGCAATCGGTGAGGACCTTTTGACCTTGCTCTCATAGGGAAGATCAAAAAGCCCTAAACACTTAGAATAAAATTATAAAAAATAACTATAAATAATCTGTATCTACGAGGTCTGAATGGAAGCTATTACTGAATTTATTGGCATGATTAACGGTGTAGTGTGGGGGACTCCTATGCTGGTCTTGATCCTAGGGGTAGGGTTATTTCTCACTGTTGGTTTGCGTTTTATGCCGATTTTAAAGCTGGGCACTGGTTTTAAATTGTTATGGTCAGGTCGTATTCCTGACAAAGATAAGAACATGAAAGGTGAGATTAGCCCGTTTAACGCGCTAATGACGTCGCTCTCCGCAACGATCGGTACGGGTAATATTGCGGGTGTTGCTACCGCTATTTTTATTGGTGGCCCAGGTGCGCTTTTTTGGATGTGGTGTACGGCATTAGTCGGTATGGCAACCAAATTCGCAGAAGCGGTATTAGCGGTTAAATACCGTGAAGTGGATGACAATGGTAACCACGTCGGTGGCCCAATGTATTACATCAAGAACGGCCTTAGCTCTAAGTGGGCTTGGTTAGGCACCGCATTTGCGTTGTTTGGTGCACTGGCTGGGTTTGGTATTGGTAACACCGTACAGGCTAACTCAGTGGCTGATGCGTTAAGCAGTAATTTTGGCGTACCAAGTTGGGTTACCGGTGTGGTGCTGATGGTCTTAGTTGGTGCGGTATTGATGGGCGGTATTAAACGTATCGCTGATGTTGCCGGTAAACTCGTGCCGATTATGACGATATTCTATATAGGCGCTGGCATCGCAGTACTGGTGGTTTATGCTTCTGAAATCCCAGCAGCATTCGAACTGATTATCCACAGTGCCTTTAACCCTGTCGCGGCTCAAGGCGGTTTTGCGGGGGCAGCAGTTTGGGCCGCGATTCGCTTTGGTGTGGCACGTGGTGTGTTTTCTAACGAAGCGGGTCTTGGTAGCGCGCCAATAGCTCACGCTGCAGCGCAAACAAATAACCCCGTTGCTCAAGGATTAGTGGCGATGTTGGGGACGTTCATTGATACCTTAATCGTTTGTACTATTACTGGCTTAGCGATTATAGTGTCCGGCGCTTGGACTTCGGGTGAAAATGGGGCTGCATTGACCTCTTTTGCCTTCTCTCAAGCGTTCCCATTAGGCAATTATGTCGTGGCTATAGCCTTGAGTGTGTTTGCGTTTACAACCATCTTAGGTTGGAGCTTTTACTGTGAGAAGTGTGTACAGTTCTTGTTTGGTGTAAAGGCGATTAAGCCCTTTAGAATTCTTTGGACACTGGTAGTGCCATTAGGCGCTGTAAGCTCATTAGAGTTTATTTGGCTGTTAGCGGATACGCTGAATGCAATGATGGCAATACCGAACTTAATCGCATTGGCATTGCTGAGTCCGGTGGTATTTGCGTTGACCAAAGAATACTTTCTCAAGAAGCGTGAAACAGAGGCCGCAGAGCAGTAAGCTTTCTAATTAGCTTTGTAAGCTCCTGGAATTGATTCAGGAGCTTTTTTTGCGCTTATACCAATGAATTAAGCCCAAAATTCATCTTCGCCCATCGCTCGACTGAGCTGGGTTCTTTCTAAATACGCTTCTAAGCGTTTTTTCACATCTTTTTTATGCGCTAAATCATCAGCAGCCTTTTTATTTTTTGGCGCTGTAAATGATTCCATCTCTGCATCGTTGGGCACAAAATCTAGTATCTGAGCCATCACGAATTCCTCTCAATTGAGTACCTATTTTCCTGATCCTTAATCGTTGTCGAATAAAGAAAATATTATTGATACATATAGGTTAATAACAGATTTTATCGTGCTCATATTGACAGTGGTTACTGCCACATTAGTGAGCGCTTAAGAAAGAATTTAGCAGGCCATTAGACAAAAATATGCGATCTACGTAACAAAATTACAGTTTTATAAAACTAAAGCTATAAAACCCATTGGCGGAGAGTAATTACTGAAATTTAATAACCTAAACTAGAGATGGTATATGACGATTAATAATGCAAAGGGTCGATGACTTTCAGTCAGCGGCGTTTTTTGTGCAATGGTATCTGCACAGCAACGGCCGCCACTGAAAGATAATATTCGAATATTACAAATCGAAGCTATAGCTATACCCTAGCAGCACTTTAGCATCATCATCTGTTAAGTCAGTATCACTGACCATAAAAGAGACAGTACCAAAATCTGTGTCTTTACTGAGGGCAATCGAATAGTCAGCGTAGTTGTCGGTACTGTACCAAGCGGTAACGACATCACCTGTTGAGTAGCCATAGTGCGCTGCAATTGAGAGAGTATCTGAGATAGGGTAAGTTAATGTGGTTTGCACGTAACCCATGTCTTTTTCATCGAGTGTAGGGTCGCCAGTGACATCATTTCCCGCATTGACTACATGTGCGTAGCTTACTTCAATCCATTTCCAGCTAAGGGCCACTGTAGCTTCGCCAAAATCGATGCTGTCGTCAGCATCTGGGTAAGCATAATAGAGATAGCTGATGTCATAGCCAAACTCTTTGCCTATGCTGCCAGCAAAGCCGGCATAGAAATCAATCTCATAACTGGTCTCGTTACCAAAATCGACATTTGATGCCCATGTTCCGGCGTAGAAGCCGACTTCGTGGCTGTAATCAATGCCACCTTGAACGGCTACTGCATCATTGGTTTGGGTAACACCACGCCATAAGTAGTTAGAAGTGGCGCCAATATTGGCTTCTACTGCGGCGTTTGCCGATAGGCTCATTAGCGCTGTTGCAGTCACGGCTGCGGTATTGATAAGTAGCTTGTTCATTATCTTCCCCTATAAGTATTTTTATAATAGTCACAGGGGATATAGCAAAGACCAAGCCAGAAATTTTAATGTTATAAAACAGATGTTTATTTGTACTGCTGTTGGTTTGTTCATTGGAATTGATTCAATCTAGGGCAGGTGGCACTGGATTAGTGCAAAGTTGAAGTGAAAAATGGTTGAACTTGCAGTCGTGGCCGATTAGCAGACATAAAAAAACCTCCTAATAGGAGGTTTTATATAAATCACAAGAGTTGTGATTAGTTAACGCTATCTTTAAGCGTTTTACCCGCTTTAAACTTAGGTACGGTAGCCGCAGGGATCTGGATTTCTTTGCCAGTCTGTGGGTTACGACCTGTGCGAGCAGCACGCTCTGATGTTTCAAAAGAGCCAAAACCAACAATAGAGATTTTTTCTCCATTCTTCATCGCTTCTGCAACAGTTTCTTCAAAAGATTTTAACGCACGTGCGGCTTCAGCTTTAGTGAGTTCCGCAGATTCAGCCATTTTTGCAACAAGTTCAGTCTTATTCATTTGAATCGTCTCTTCTTTCCGTAGATTTATTTATTAGTAGCGTTATGTAACATGCCACAAGCTTTTGCATTTGAAAAGAGCTTTAAGCCGATGAAATGACCTTTAAAGTCAAAAACAGGAAGGATTTCTCAATTTTTCTACTCCTCGAGCAGTTGATAGAGGATTCGTTTGACAACTTGAGGCTCAAAAGGCTTATCACAAAGTGCATTCACACCCGCTTGTGAAACGTTACTCAGGTGAGTTTCGTTAGCTTCAGATGACACCATCAGAATAGGAATATGAGATTGCTCACTATCGTTACGAATAAATTGGGTTAATGCTAAACCATCCACGGTGGGCATATTGTAATCAGTTATGACCAGATCAAACATCTGCTGCTGCAGTATTTCAATGGCTTCTTGGCCATCTTGAGCCTCCGTTATCATCCGTAAACCAAGATTGGTAATCGTGCGCTTAATGACGTTTCTTGCCATCTTACTGTCATCGACGACGAGTACTCGCAGATCTTGTACATCAAAGTGGGTGAGGTCTAATTCGTCGTGGCTTAGTAGATCAATCGTGGCGTTGAGTGCTTTTCCTAGGTGGATTGAAGTAAACGGCTTAGGGAGAATAGCGACAACGCCTGACTGACGATAGCTTTCTAATTGCTCGCGGCGACACTCGCTTGAGACCAACATAAACTGAATATCACGAAATTGTTCTGATGATTTGAGTTGTTTTAGCAGATCTAGCGCGGTGCCATCTTCAAAGTGCATTGCACTGGCAACGAGATCTGGCTGGTGGCGCTTAATTATCCCCAGCGCTTGCTCAAGGTTGGTGGCTGTTTGGATCTGTTTCACACCCTCTTGCTCTAATCGGTTAACGATAATTTTACGTTGAGTATCTGAAGGCTCAACGAGCAGTATGGAGAGTTCACTAGGTTGTAAATCGCTCATAAATAGCTTTACCACTTGTTATTTTTATTTGTTATATGGTTGATTTTAAGCATTCTAAAACGCTGCCGTTTATCGGTTTGAAACTATTCTTCTTGTTTAAAGTAACGCTTTGTTTTTTGACTAAAGGCGACGCAGTACTGGAAGCTCATGGCGATTAATGCAGAGATAACAATGGTACTAATAGGAATATTTCGTCCTTGGAAAACCACTTTCACATCTTCAGGTGTAATTTGATAAGCAATGATTGCGGCTGTAGCCAGTGCGAGCAGTGCCACTGTTTGAATCGCGAGGTATATTTTTAATAACACTACAGCCCAAAATTGACGTAGTACAAGCCCGTATAACACTGGAAACACACCAAGGGTGAACAAGTCGTATGTTTGTGTTGTCGCGGTGCGCCATAACGCGGCAAAGGCGACCAAGACATATATAGCCATTAAAATTGCCAGCATTGGGTGAGGTTTCTTCATTGGATACCTAATTATTGACGCATTAAGCGTCGTCGTGCTTGAGGGAGATAACGGTGAGTGTAAAAAAATCAGTGCAGCGAGTCCACACAATCGCTCATTTAGTTTTAATAGCCAAGCTTGGCTATTTTATCGGGTATTACGCTAGAATAGCGTTATACCATCGTATTTTTAGAGAGCACAATGACAGAGTCACAGTTTTGGGAACTGGTTACCCGTACATCTCCTCAGCAAAATCAAACGGATTTAGCTGAATCACTAAAGCAAAACCTGAGCCCTCTGAATAATGATGAGCTTCGTGATTTTGACAAGATCTTTGGCCAGCAAATGCGTCGTTCGTATTCGTGGTCAGTGTGGGGTGCGGCCTATATCATCACTGGATGTGATTCTGAGTATGCTTTTGCTGAGTTTCGCTGCTTTTTGATCTCACTGGGAAAACAGTGGTATGACACTGTTGTCGAGTCACCAGATGAGCTTGGTAAGTTACTTGATTGGCCTGAAAAAGATGGTTCAGCCTATCCTTTTCTCGATGAGTATGACTTGATAGCGGGTCAGCTCTATGAAGAGCGTGCTGATGATGAGCTTCCTTATGTGCCATCAGGGCAAGCTTCACCTGCGGGGAAGAAGTTTTCACATAAGAAAAAACAACTAAAAGCGAGCTATCCAATTCTTAGTGCAGCTTTTCCGTTTTAGTTTATCCTCAAATATCCTCGAAAGGCAGGATTCAGCTTATCGATAAGTGACAGAGTTCTATGTATGAAGTCGCTAGGGTGTATGGGGAGCTATAAACAACAAAAACGAGGCAATGCCTCGTTCTTGTTATATTAAGCTCGCTTACTCGACGCAGGCGCTTACTTCACTGTCGAAATCAAAACCGTGAGCCTCACAGGTCAACTCCATAAACTCTTCTTCTGAGTCGCTGACTTGGTCATCAAATTCAGCCTGAATTTTGTTATCTAACGCAATATCCGATTGAGCTTGCTGCTCTGCTAGGATCTCAAAGTGTCCATCCACTGCTGCTTGCTCCGCAGGGGTAAAGTCATTGGCATTTGCTTGGCCGATGAAGCTAAATGAGAGCAGCATTGCTGCAAAGAATGCCATACGGCCAGAAAATGGCAGTGTTGTAATGTTTGAGTAGTTCATATTGGACTCCAAATATTAATCAGTAACCAGTTTAGGAACCGTTGACTCTTAACGACGATTTATAGCCCGTCAGTTAAGAGGTTTTCCTCTGGGGATGCGTTTGCTTGATACGTATGTTAACGAATGCTTCATGTACCAAAGCTGAACAAAAAGTGAGCTAACGACTGGTTGTGTTGAGCTTTAGTTTTTATGAAATAAAAACAGTTGGTTACTGATGGAGTGTTTTTTGTATTTAATTTTTTAGTCTTATATGTTGAAAGTGTTTAGAGCGAACAAAACAACGCTAGTTACTCATTAGTCATTGTTTTACAATGAAATCCTTGTCGCATAGAGTCGAAGCTACAGTTAAGGCCGCATTCCCAAACAACATTATTGAGTTGCTCTGACTGCTGTTCTGAAAATGCCTTGCAGCTTGGGTAATCGTCGAAATCATCGGTTTTTTCATATTTACTTGAGTTATAGCCATTCTTATAAATGAAAGCGGACCAAGTTTCATAGGATGAAGTTTGCTCTGATTGATTGATGCTAATAATTGCCCAAGTTAAACCTGTCAGTAATAGGAGCACAAAAAGGACTGGAGCGAGTTTCTGCATGGCACGATTTCCAATTTATTAGATGGCGACTTATTTTAGACAGCATAATATTTAGCGCTAATAATGCAAATCCTGTTTACAGTTTGGTTAGCTTAAGCAAGTTTTGATGCAATTTGATGCAACCATTCGGCATTGAGTGTGGTCTACTAATATTATATAGGTTATATGTTAACCATTTCACATTAAGTCCTTATTCAGCTTAGGTCGTTTATGATTGTGAAATAGAGCATTCCCCTTTGTTCAACCGTAGAGGTAAATATGAATTTAAAACACATACTCGTTGCTGGACTATTACTATCAGGTTCAATGTTATCAGGTTCAACATGGGCTGATGAAGCCGTTGAAAACCCTATAACAGAAAGTGGTATTGTTAAAGTTGAGTGGCAAGATCCAAAAAGTTTTCGCGATGTTAAGGCTAGCGGTGATATTCAATCCCGTTTTGAAAACCGTACGTTTGAAGCGCTAACTAAAAATTTAAACAAAGAAGCGGCTAAGATTTTAAAGCCGAATCAAAAGCTTGAAATGGTCGTTACTGACTTAGATTTAGCGGGTGATGTCAGACCGACGTTTGGCGCCACTACCAACGATTTACGTGTGGTTAAAGATATTTACCCACCTCGTATCACCTTTAGTTATAAAGTGACTGAAGGCGAACATGTCATCATAGTTGGCGATGAAAAATTAACCGACCTTGGCTTTATGCACTCTATTCATAAGGCTAATAATAAAACTAATCGGTATGAAAATGCGTTACTCACATCGTGGCTAAAAGAGACTATTAAGCCAAAAATTTAAACTTAAAGCCGTGCTGACAGCGCGGTCACGTTAAGCACCTTTTCCTTGTGCAATTGAAATAGACTAAATAAGCCACTGGCTTGTTTAGCCTGTTTCTTTGCTAGAGCACTATAAACAGACAGTTGGTGTTCATTGCAATTTGAGGTGACTAGCGGTGGTAAAACGCCTGCCGTTAATGCGATTAAGCCGTGATAACAAGTAACACCTTCTCTGTCATCTGCCAGCATCCGTTTATCCTGCCAATGCTCATCGGAGTAAAATAGTGACTTCACGGCTTCAAAGTCACTAATAATGGTGAGTGCTTGCTGCTGAATATCATCGCAGGTGCTAATGATGACGAAGTCGTCCCCACCAATGTGGCCGATAAAATTATCGCAGCTTCGTTGACGTTGTAATAATCGTGATACCTCCATAATGACCTCATCTCCACGACAAAAGCCGTAAATATCGTTATAAGGTTTAAAATGAGATAGGTCAAAATATGCAAGGTAGAACGGTTTATTTTGCTGTTTTAAGCGTTGTAACTCCTGTTGAATTGGAATATTCCCTGGCAACCCTGTCAGAGGGTTTGCATGACGAGCGACGGTAATTTTTTGCTCCGTGATCTGTGCCAAGAGATCTTTAGTATGACCAATCCCCAATAGCCGCCCTTGTTTTAATACAATAAACTGTTGCGCTACAAGCCCAGTTGACTCTGACGTTAGACGTTGACTGACTTGAGATAAAGGCTGGTGAGCTTCAATCTGAATCACATCGGTATCGAGAATGTCATCAACGGGTTGGTGTTCATGTAGTGATCGACCGTAAGGCGTACTAAACAGTTCTATAACGTGAGATCGAGCGATCAATCCAATCACTCGTTGTTGGTCGACTACGACAATGGCTTGTAAAGCGGGTTGCTGATTAAACTGTTCGCCGATAAGTTTTAGCTTAGTGCCGGACTGGCAAGTAATCGCACTGCAGCTGAGGCTTTCTGCCGACTCTGCAAACCGAATATGGTAAGGGATGGGCTCAATGTTATCTTTGAGGGTGATGCTTCGATTTGGCGATGCTTCTGGTCGACCCAGTAGGTAGCCTTGACAGTAGATAATGCCCAACTGTTTTAATACCGCGAGCTCTTTTTCTGTTTCAATACCTTCTGCAATGACTTTACAGCTTAGATTTTGGCATAGATTGACAATAGAGCGCACGAACTCTTGTTTAACCGGAGATGAGTCAATTGAATCAATAAAGTGCCTATCAATTTTGACGTAATCTGGTGCAAGCTCTGACCATAGTCTCAGACCCGAATATCCCGCGCCAAGATCATCAATGGCAGTGAGAAACCCCTGGCTACGGTAGTGATTTAAGCAAGATTTGAGCAGATCGATATCATCGGCGGGATACTGCTCAGAGAGCTCAATAACCACTTGAGAAGGATGGATCCCCAATTCCTGCACCAAGCTTAATGTGAGACCCTTAGCGTGATTGGGTTCCAGTAAGGCTTTAGGTGAAATATTGATGAACAACTTGCCTAATAGCGCAATATTCTTGAATTGTTGGATGGAGATCCGTCGGCAAAGGCTTTCAAGTTCAGATAAACGCCCTTCGTGAGCCGCTGTTTTAAATAGTGGTACAGGAGAGTAGAGCGGGCTATGTTCGGGTCCACGACTTAGCGCTTCGAAACCATGAACTTGATACGTTGAGATATTACATATGGGCTGAAAAACAGCTTTGATTTTCTCTCGATCGATGATCTTAGCGAGTTCACTTTTTAGATCAATAGCGGTCATGTGTTCTACTCAATATTTAAGAAGTAGAAGATTGTATGACGCTTGGATGACATTAAGATGTCAAAAATCAATCCATTAACATTTTTTTCACGCTTTCACTTACCTTAATGGCTATAAGGTAAGCGTCGGTTTTATTAATGGATCGACTGGCCCCGCAAGGCTATTTGGTATTGGCTTTAAAAGTCTGCATCGTTTGCAATAATAAGCCAAGCTTACGGACGTAGCTTTCTAATCCAGTCGCCATGGTGTCAGGTTCGTGGCTCATCGCGTCCATTTCAGCAGCAAGTTCGGTTACATAAGGCTGAAAGCGATTGCTACTGGTAGAAAATCCCTCGTCCTTAGTGAAAATAGTATTAAACTTAACGTGGCCTGCTTTTTTGAGCCCATCGAGTCTTGTATCTGCATCGATAGCTTGTCGGTAGGCGGTTTGCAAACTGGCTTTTAGTTGCTCGATAACCTGTGTGTGTGGCATAACAGCCTCTCATTTTAAAATTTGCTGAATTATAAGGGGCAAGTATGTTGGCAACAAGTATTCAGAAAGGTTTATTATCGATAGTTGGCATGTGTTGTGTCGTTGCAGCCCAAATAGCCAGCGCTGCGCCAACGGATAAGCCGCCTTTCTACCAAGTTTCTTATCAAGGTAAAACCGCCTATCTACTGGGCTCTATCCATATTGGTAAAGCTGATTTTTATCCATTAGCGGATCAAATTGAACAGGCATTTTCGACATCAAAAGCGATTGTCGTAGAAGCAGATGTTCGCGATGCTAACGTTGCAGCATTATTACAAAGATATGGCGCTAAACAGTTACCGATTGATGATAAAACCAAAGGCGTATTAGCCAGTTATTGTAAAGATAAAGCCAACTTATGTGCCGCTTTAAGCAGCTATGCACCCTGGTTACAATCAATGCAACTGAGTGTGGGGCGCTACACTGCTCTGGGATATAGCGCACTTTATGGCGTGGACTCAGTGTTAGTTGCTCAAGCAGATCATAGACCTGTATATGAGCTCGAAAGCACCGAGTTTCAGTTTGAGTTGCTATCATCTTTTAGTCCTGAGACGCAGTGGGAGATGGTACGCGAAGCAATAGAAGCACCCGATGAAGATATGCTAAAACTTATTTCGGCGTGGCGCCGTGGCGATGAAACTGAGCTGGCAGATTTAATGGAAGGAGAGATGCTCCGCGAAGGCAATACTGAAATGGTAGAGAAGATGCTGTGGGACCGTAATAAGGGTATGGCTAATAAAATCGAGGAACTGATGACATCAGCCTCAACTAAGCAACCTTTATTCATTATTGTTGGTGCCGGACACTTAGTGGGGAGTCGGAGTGTACAGTCCTACTTGGAGCCTATTGGCGTGAGCAGTAAAAACTGTTGGCAAACCACCTGTACTTAAGGCGATTGCTCATCACTATTATCGGCTTTTTCTGTTTTAGGGTATAATCTGCGGATCGTTTATTTTTTGTCTGTGTTTTAATGTAAGGTTTGATTAGTTTGACTGAAGAATACTGTATTGATTTAAAGGCTATGCCATCGCTGTTTTCGCTGTATCGAAAGATATTTTTTGGGCGCAAACCTGGTTGGGATGAACAGCCGCTGCCTATGATTAAAGTAAGCAGTCCAAATGTGGCATTGTCCGCAGAAAAAGTTGAGCAGTATGCCAAGGTATGCGGTTTTGATTTTGATGGTCAAACGTTACCGCCGACTTATTTGTATGTAATGGCGTTTAGATTACATGCAATGATTTTCACTCATGACGCAATCACCTTTCCTTTGCTTGGTATGCTCCATTTAAAGAACAGCATCACCTTATATCGTCCAACAACGGTTGCTGAAAGCTATGATATTGAATGTTCATTAACGACCAGCCAAATGACCGACTCTGGCTTGGAGTTTGAATTGGTATCAAAAGCGTTTGTTGCTGGCGAGTTAGTCTGGGAGTCACTCTCAACCTACCTATATCGCATCGAAGGTAAGACTAAGCGAATGCGCCCACCCAGAGCCAGTGATATCAACTGGGATACTGCTCAAGCATGGAGCTTAAGTGAAGACTTGGGCCGCCGTTACGCCAAAGCATCAGGCGACTATAATCTTATCCATCTGCATCCAGTATTGTCTAAACGCTTTGGGTTTGATCGTGTTTTAGCGCATGGTATGTGGTCTAAAGGGCGCTGTATTGCAGAAGTAATGCCTGAAATCGTGGCTAAACCTTGCAAGATAGATGTTGCCTTTAAATTACCCTTGTTTATGCCTGGTAACGTCAGCTTTGCGGCGGAACAAAAACAAGATAGTTTGATATTTGAGCTAAGAGACCAAAAAGGACGACGTCCGCATTTGACCGGTGAAATCACCTTTTTATAAAGCATTGGTCATGATGAAAAGGCGCTGTATTGCGCCTTTTTCGATCTAAACCCTGACGATTCCGAATGCTTTTTTCAGCACTCCGGTAGAAAAGTGGAACAAGGTAATAATTGAGATAATGGTGATTCCAATTTAGATTGTAATGCTATTCGCCAAAAGCCTACGACAAATTGTGATAGTTGAAAATCGCTATTTTGCATGGTCTATTTCTGTCATCTGGTGATGATTTTATTGATGTAGATTACAAAAAGCTAAAATAGCATTCGCTCACTATTCAACCTCGGTTTCAGATCCTCTATATTGCACTCGTGACTCTACCTTATTTTAAACAAAACAGTGGATACCTACGAATGCTGTCAGATATACAAATTTCTAGTGAGCATACCTGCAAACCGATTGCAGATATCGCCGCTAAACTCGGCATTATCGACTCTGAACTGTCCCTCTATGGCGCTAACAAAGCCAAAGTTTCCCTCACCGTTGCCCACCGCTTGGCTGACAAACCAAATGCCAAACTTGTGATCGTCACGGCAGTAACACCTACGCCTTTTGGCGAAGGAAAAACAGTAACCACTATTGGTTTGACGCAGGCGATGAATACCATTGGGATAAAAACCTGCGGCTGTATACGCCAGCCAAGCATGGGACCAGTATTTGGTATTAAGGGCGGGGCTGCAGGAGGCGGCTACGCGCAAGTGGTGCCAATGGAGGAGCTGAATTTACACCTTACTGGCGATATACATGCAGTGAGCAGTGCGCATAATCTCGCTGCAGCGGCTATTGATGCTCGTCTATTCCATGAAACAAGGCTGGGCGCTGATGCATTTACCCAAGAATCTGGCTTAACAGCGCTCAATATTGATGTTAAAAACATTCT
Organism: Shewanella sp. Choline-02u-19; assembly: GCF_002836205.1. Classification (NCBI taxonomy): domain Bacteria; kingdom Pseudomonadati; phylum Pseudomonadota; class Gammaproteobacteria; order Alteromonadales; family Shewanellaceae; genus Shewanella; species Shewanella sp. Choline-02u-19. The sequence goes on along the minus strand of NZ_PJBE01000013.1, from coordinate 3,251,160 downwards.
TTGGCGCAGAGTGGTTGATCATAATGAGCGTAGCTTAAGGCAGATTGCAGTCGGTCTTGGCGAGGTCAATGGCCCTGTACATGAGTCAGGTTTTGATATTACTGCTGCATCGGAGTTAATGGCGATTCTAGCATTGAGCAAAGACCTTCAAGATCTCCGGCAAAGAGTGGGGCGGCTAGTGCTGGCACTCGATCTAGAAGCAAATCCGATTACTGCAGAGGATATCGGTGTGGCAGGCGCCATGACTGTGATAATGAGAGATGCGATTAAGCCAACATTGATGCAGACGCTCTCTGGCGATCCTTGTTTTATTCATGCGGGTCCTTTTGCCAATATTGCCCACGGTAACTCTTCGATTATTGCCGATGAATTGGCAGCAAGATTGGCTGACGTGGTGATAACGGAAGCTGGTTTTGGCTCTGATATGGGCTTTGAGAAGTTCAGTAATATCAAAGTCAGAGAATCTGGCTATAAACCGTCAGCAGCTGTGGTTGTGGTCACGCTAAAAGCGCTTAAGGCCAATAGCGGTATTGAATCGGATATCGCGATAGACCAACCTGACTTGCTCCGTCTAAAAGCTGGTTTTGCCAATTTAGAATGGCATATTAATAATGTGCATCAATACGGTACACCTGTAGTGGTCGCTATTAACCGTTTCCCAACGGATACCGCCGCAGAGCTTGATTGGCTAAAAGCACAAGTGAGCCACACCCGTGCCTTTGGCTGTGAGATAAGTGATGCTTTTGCTCGCGGCTCTGAAGGCGGCGTTAAGTTAGCGAAGGTGGTTTACGCTGCCACCCAAATAGAATCTGAATTTAAATGCTTATACCAAGCGGAAGATAGCTTAGAGGCTAAACTGATGACGTTAGCTGAAGTGGGATATGGTGCGGCGAGTGTTGCTATGTCTGATAAGGCCAAACAGCAATTGGCTTGGCTAGGTAAACATGGCTATAGCCATTTGCCTGTTTGTATTGCTAAAACGCCGATGTCTATCAGTCATGACGCTAGTTTAAAGGGGGTTCCTACAGGTTTTGAACTGCATATCAATGAACTCAGGCTTAATGCTGGTGCGGGCTTTATAACGGCTTTAGTGGGGAAGGTGATGACGATGCCGGGCTTGGGGATTCGCCCTGGTTACTTAAATATCGATATCGATAGCAATGATGAGATTATCGGCTTAGCTTAAGTGACAGCGGATCTTCATCGTTAGTATTTATGGAGCTATTTTAATTTAAAAGCCCCGCCAGCAAACGCTGGTGGGGCTTTTAGCTAATACAGCAATTTAGGTTTCTTGGTAGATATGGACATCGCGTTGTGGGAACGGAATACTAATCCCTTCAGCGTCAAAGCGCATTTTGACTTCACGGGTGATATCCCAGTAAACATCCCAGTAATCAATAGGCTTAACCCATGGGCGTACAATAAAGTCGACCGAAGACTCACCTAACGTGTGTAGCTTTATCATCGGCTCAGGGCTTTTCAACACTTTAGGATGCGACATCATGACATCGTTTAAGACTTTTTCGGCATGTTCAATGCTGTCTTTATAACCGATGCCAAACGTTAAGTCGACTCGACGTACTTGCTCAACAGTGATGTTGTTAATGGTATCGCCCCAAATTTTATTATTGGGGATGATTAACCTTTGGTTATCTAACGTTTTGATGGTGGTTGAAACCAGACTCATATGGCTGACTCGCCCGGTGACGCCAGCGGCATTAATGAGGTCATCAACATCAAAAGGACGGTAGATTAAGATCATCATGCCTGAAGCAAAGTTAGATAAGGTGTCTTGCAGTGCAAAACCAATAATCACACCGGCAATACCGAAACCTGCTAGCAGCGGCGCCAGCTCAAACCCGAGTTGTGACAGGCCAATCAATAAGCCTAATGCAAAGACCACTTTTCCCACCATAGAGATAAAAAAGTCTTGCAGTAGGTAACTAAATTTAAGCTTAGAGTTACTCACTGTTTTTTGTACGATGCGCTTAGCAATTTTCCCGACCAAGCTCGATAAAAACAAGATTAAGCTAAAAATGAGAAGTTTGAACACCACACTGGCGCCATTTTCTAAGGCCTGATTTTTGGCAATCGACATCCACTCACTCAGTAGGCTGCTTGCCACATCTAAGTTGAGTACATCTTGAGTGATATCGCCAGATATACTGAACAAAGTTTGCTTATATATAGCGGTATCTTCACCGAGTTCATCTAAAAGCTCGATGGCAGTCGATAAACTGGTAGAGCTTTGAGCAAGACGCTCCTTTAGTTCGACAACCACGGCAGTTTGTTCACTGGTCGCGTCTTTACCTGCCACCGTTACATCTGTGACAGCTTGCGTTAATCGCGACTGGTTATAGTGTACAAAGCTATCGAGATCATCAGCCCGGCTCTCTAATGCTTTGATGAACCTTTGATTTTGGACTTCAACATCAACGCCTGCCATTGTTGCCCAGGCCAATAGTTCCTTTTCTGCAACGTAAAGCTTGTCTTGTTCGCGTTGGATCTGTACCAGTTTCAGCATGATTTCACGGTCATTATCCGCGCCAACTTGACCCATCAAGGTTTCTCTTTGAGTCTTAAAATAGTCTTCAACTTGATTGGTAAAAGCGAGTTGTTTGACAATATATGGCTTTAGTACATCCAACTTTGCGGGTGTATCTTCAATCTGCTGTTTCAGTTTTTCCTGTAACAAGGTTGCATTGCGGCTGATGCGATATTCAATAAATGATTTTATTTCTCCCTTGGTGCCCGTTAATACTTTTACATCACTATCAATAGCGCTTTGGATCTTGTTTAGCTCAATCGTGAGTGGCTCATCATTTGCCGAAGCGATAGAGGAGAATAAGCATAAGCCGATAAAGAGTAGCTGGGTAAGCAATCTATGCATTTTTGGATATCCGTTAGTTCCCTGAAGTAACTATATTATTACTCAGATTTAACAGTGTCGATTTGTTATTTAGATTTTATAATGACTTTGGGCAATAAAAGGTCTGACTAAGGCCCAAACCTGTTAGAATTGGCGGCCAGTTTTGGGCCGTAAAGCGCCAGTTTCTGGGGTGTGTTGGTCATACGACAACCTTAACTAACTAATTATATAGAGAGAAGCGCCTGTGATATGTGCACATTGTTCTAAGCCTTTCGCCATAGATAAAATCGTTAACCAAAGAGGAAAGGGCTTAAATGGTGAGATCCAGTGTCCGCTTTGCGACGCTTGGTTGGGTAAAAGTGCACCCATGGCTCGCATTAAAATGGCGAGTTTTTATATTGGGTTTATGGCAATAGTGTGGGGATATTTTGATGAGACTATGCGGACGATCTGTATTCCGGTGACAATATTTGCAGTGATGTTACTGTTGGTAAGCCATATGATGGATCATATGAAAGTCACCGAAGCGCCAGAGAGAGTTGATGACAGCGAAGAAAGGCAGAAATACCGATAAATTCTGATGACTCAATGCCATCAGAATAGAGGCTTATTGAGCAGCGAGTTACATTTCAGCTCATTCAAGTTTTCATTCGAAAATCAATCCCAAATTTAACTTGAATGTTAACGAAATAACCCGTTGACAGCGTTAGTCGATGACTTGAACTTGTGCTTCAAGTGCGGCTTCTACGTAGTAAATACCGCCAAGTACCACACCAAAAAATAACGCTGTCATAATAATGAATTTTAAGTTTGAGCGAAGAAGTTCAAGCATGATGTTGGCGCCTTATTAGTAAATAAACTCTTAATTCATATCTCTATGAATTAATGCTAGTGCTGAAATCTTAGCCCTATCAGCTTAAAACAGTATTAATTGTCATTCAAGTTTTAGTGATATTCATCACAAACACTTTGTAACGCTTTCACTTTAGGGAGTACTTGACTTCAATCTTGAACCACCTACACTTGGCTGGTTTTTTAAAACAAGGTTAACACTTTGATTCAACTGAGTAGAGCGAAGCAGAAACTGGTAATAGGGCTTATTGCCGTATTCCTGTGCCTGTCATTTGCAGCGTCCGCTCATGATCTGAGTCACTTGGATGATGGCGCTAAAAACCATTGTACTCTGTGTTATCACCAACACCACATCAACAAACTGCTGCCTAGCTTTGAGTTTAATATTGCGGTAGAACGCCAGTTCGTTGAGAGCCAAGAGTATATCCTTCCAATATTTAACTCGCGCCATGTGAGTTTTTTCAATAGCCGTGCCCCCCCCGTTACTGTCTAAGCAATTCGATAAAAATCAATTACTAAATTAAATAAGTATTCCCTATGGGAAGGCTTTGCTTAGCTGTATTTCGGAGAACTAATGACTATTTCAACTATGCGCCTAACTGGCGTAGCTGCTGCGTGCGCAATTTTTTCTATTAACGCTTTTGCTGAAGATTCAAGCTTAACCAACCCTGCCATTAGTGCGGTATTAGATGGCTACTATCAAAGTGCTGAACGCCCAATGAGCGAGCGTGTCGAGGGTTTTGGGTTGGGCCACACTGAAGTGGCAATGAGTGCCAATATTGATGATATGTTTTACGGTAAGTTAACTGCAGTGATAGAGATGCATGACGGTGAAACTGAACTAGGCCTTGAAGAGGCATTCATTCAAACAATGGCGATGCCTTACGGCCTTTCAATGAGGGCGGGACGTTTCTTATCCGACATTGGTTATCTTAACAATCAGCATGTGCATACCGATGCTTTTTCTGATCGGCCGGCGGCATATCGTGCATTTTTAGGCAGCCATTATTTCGATGATGGTGTGCGACTAAGCTATGTTGCACCAACGGATCTTTATTGGACTATGGGCGTTGAAGCGTTCAAAGGTGACAATATGCGCGCTGCTGACGAACATAACGAGCGCGATTACAAGTCAACAGGGGTTTATACCGCATTTACTAAGATTGGTGGTGATGCTGGTATTAATGGTTCATGGCAGGCGGGTTTGAGTTATTTACGTAATGAAAATGGTCGCATGACTGCCGAAGAGCATGATGATCATGCTGCAGTTCAAGATGAGCATGATCATAGCCATAGTGCGCAGTACACCGGTGAGAATACCTACGTAGCAGACTTTGTTTACAAGTGGGCACCGAATGGGAATTATAAATACCAACACCTCACTTTGAGTGGTGAATATTTCCGAGTGACTGACTTTAAGCCGCTTGAAGAGCATCATGATGAGCATGACGATGATGGTCATGATGATTCTGGTACGGATTATCAAGACGGTTGGTACTTAAGCAGTGTTTATCAGTTCTCCCCTAAGTGGTCTGCAGGTTTACGTTATGGCCAAGTCGACACTCAGATGATGCATGATGATCATTTTGATCCACAAAAGTTGAAAGAAACTGAGGTGAGCCTTGCATGGCACCAAAGCCATTTCTCAACAGTGCGTCTGCAATATACCAATCAACAAGGCACTAACTTCGATGGAATAGAAGACGATAACGTTATCACTCTTCAATATATTATGACTCTGGGGGCTCACGGTGCGCATCAATTCTAAGCAGTTCTTACCTAAAGTATTAAAAACACTTACCTTAGCTGTAACGCTAGGTTTTATCAGCAATGTACAAGCAGAATTTAATATTTTTGCCTGTGAACCTGAGTATGCAGCACTGGCGAAAGAGCTAGCGCCTGATGCACGGATCTATTCGGCCACCACGGCGATGCAAGACCCTCATCAAGTGCAAGCCAGACCGAGCCTGATTGCTAAAATGCGTCAAGCAGATCTCGCCATTTGTGCGGGGGCGGATCTTGAAATTGGCTGGCTGCCGATGCTGCAGATGAAGTCGGCAAACGCTAAGGTACGTTCTACCGATCAAGGGCTGTTTTTTGCTGCAGAGCAAATAGACACTGTGGATCAAATGAAATCGGTTGATCGCTCAATGGGTGATGTTCACGCCAAGGGCAATCCACATCTGCACTTTGACCCAAAACGCTTGCTGGGTGTTGCTGAGGCATTGACACAAAAGTTGATTCAACTTGATCCAGACTCCACCGCGCAATATCAGGCTAACTTAGCCAGTTTTAGCCAACGTTGGAATGACGCAATTCCTCGCTGGGAAGAGAAGGCAAAGCCACTGAATGGTAAAAAGATTATTGCTTACCATTCAAGCTTTAAATATCTGTTTAACTGGTTAGGGTTGGAGCAGGTTGCTGATCTTGAACCAAAGCCTGGGATCCCACCCAGTAGCTCACATTTAGCGAGTCTACTTACCCGCGCTAAGCAGGGTGATATTATGGCAGTCATTATCGCGTCATATCAAAGTGAACGTGGTGCGGATTGGTTGGGTGAACGTGCTGATTTACCGGTTATTGTGCTGCCGATGTCAGTAGGTGGAAATGAGCAAAGTGTTGATCTGTTTAGCCTGTACGATAGTGCGATAGACTTATTACTCGCCGCTAAATAGCCACTGTCCAAGAGTAAAGCAAGTGAACGCGATATATTGCGTTCACTTGCTTTTTAAATGACGTTAACCAGAGTAAATACCGATGTTTGATCTGGATCTTTTATCTATTTTGTTCCCCGCATTTGTTGCGGGGATACTCGTTTTGTCTACCCATGTGGTACTAGGACAACAAGTGCTAAAGCGTGGGATCATCTTTATTGATCTTGCTATTGCACAGGTCGCTGCATTAGGTGCCATCGTGGGCCATCTCAACCATGATATTGAAGCCTTACCTTTCTCCAATGTGTGGATGCCCGCATTATTTGCCATTGCGGGTGCGGGCTTTATCGCTTGGTTATCTAAACGGATGGCAGATGAACTGGAGGCGATTATTGGTTGTTTCTATGTATTAGCTGCCGTGGCTGCGATGCTGCTATTATCGAATGACCCTCACGGGGCTGAAATGCTAAAGCAGTTGATGTCAGGGCAAATACTATGGGTGAGCTGGAGTCAATTGTTTCTGCCTGCCAGTATATATGCAGCTATTCTTCTATTATTGGCTTTTAAACCTAAAATTCTTGCTGGGCGAGGTTTCTATCTGATATTTGCGGTAGTCATTACCCTGTCAGTCGAGCTGGTAGGCGTCTATTTAGTGTTTAGCTCTCTGATATTACCCGCGCTGGCGGTTAATCATTATGCTGGGCGTTTTAAGCTCGGCTGGGCTTATGTGGTCGGCTTGTTCGGTTATGTTGCAGGCTTAGTATTATCCGCCTCATTTGATTTGCCAAGCGGTGCGGCCATCGTGGCGACGTTAGCCGTCAGCGCTATTTGCTTTAGATTAGTACTGCTTCTACGGAAAAAATATTGGCCTGCAAAGGCTGGTTTAGTTGAGGTCAGACCTTAACGCTACACTCTATAGGCTATTATCCGCGATGATTAAATATGCGCTAGATTAAAGTTCGCTTAAGTTGGGTGCGCTAAAGTAGCCTAAGTCTGGTGTTGTATAGCCTAGGTTCAGGCTACATGTGTAAACTAAATATTGAGTCGTTAGTACTTGCTGGCTATACTGGCGCCAATTAAATCGCGGGAGATTGTAGTGCTGTTAATCCTTAGGTGTTTGATTTTATCTGTCATGCTTGTTTTAGCCTTTATTATTGGTGGATTAGCGTGCGTTTTACGACCACGTCACCGTGATAATGTGCATATGTTCGCTAAGATTTTTTCTTGGGCTGCACCCGTGTTGGGCATTAAAGTTATTACGCGCAAGTCTAAATGTGAAAGCGATGAGCCTCGTGTGTTTCTAGCTAATCATCAAAACAATTTCGATATGTTTACCCATACTGCGATGGTACCTAAAGGTACGGTGAGTTTAGGTAAAAAGAGTCTCGCGTGGATGCCGTTGTTTGGTCAAATCTACTGGCTATCAGGTAATATTTTGATTGATCGTAAAAATCGCAGCAAGGCGTTTGATACCATGGCAGCGACAGCGAGAAAAATCAAAGAGAAGTGCTTGTCAGTATGGATATTCCCTGAAGGAACACGTTCTCGTGGCAAGGGGTTGCTGCCTTTTAAAGCTGGTGCTTTTTATACGGCGATTGCGGCGGGCGTGCCTATGGTGCCTGTACTGGCGTCTAATCAAAGTCATATCAAACTGAATCGTTGGAATAATGGCATTGTTATTATTGAGATGATGGAGCCTATCGAAACCAAGAGTTTTGATAAAACACAAGTTAAAGAGCTGTCTAAGCGGATCCATATCTTGATGTCCGAAAAATTGTCACAGTTGAACCAAGAAGCTTCTGCATTAATGACTAAAGCGGTATAATCTTCGCGAAATTTTTGAGGAGTAACTGATGTCTATTGAACGCCTGTTAAACGAACAGAAAGCAGAGAACCGTGAAATCGTTGAAGCAATACTTGCTGACGGTTCATTACCTGATGCCGATTACACGATTGAGCATCACTTCTCATCGACCAATTTTGATCGCTTGGAAAAAGCGGCAGTAGAAGCCTTTAAGCTTGGCTTTGAAGTGAACGATGCTGAAGAGATGGAGCTGGATGACGGTTCTGTGATTATCTGCTTTGATGCCGTCGCTTCACACCAGCTCGATGTTGAGTTACTCGATACCGCTTGTGAGAAGTTAATTCAGTTAGCGGCAAAACAAAAAGTTGATTATGACGGATGGGGCACTTACTTCATTGATGAAGATGGCGAAGTCCGTGATGAAGAAGATGAAGATGAAGAAGACGAAGACGAAGATAAGCTGCATTAAGCTTTACTGATTTTAGTCCACATCTGATACAAAAATGCCCATCAATGATGGGCATTTTTGTATCTAAATCTTGATTAACTTAGCAGGTGTTGGTGAATAACACAGGAGTTTTTTCCTGCCCCTTTTGCTTGATATAAAGCTTGGTCTGCTAATGACAACCAAGATTCACTGCTAAGGATCTGTGGCTGAATGTCACAAATGCCGATACTAATAGTGACTTTAATAATATTGTCAGCATACATTGTTTCAGACTGCTCAACTTTTTTGCGTAATCGTTCCGCAAAATAAAGCGCATTAGCTGCAGGGGTATTGGCTAATACTACGCCAAACTCCTCGCCACCATAGCGACCAGCGCAATCGGTTTCACGCAAAGATTTATTAATTAAGTGAGATACATTCTGAATCACTTTATCGCCAGCCTGATGGCCATAGGTATCATTGATCACTTTAAAATTATCAATGTCTAGCATCACTAAAGTGGTTTCATCGCCGTAGCGGCTGTTACGGTCGAACTCTTTTTGCATGCATAACTGCCAGTGACGACGATTATACAGTTGAGTTAACCCATCTATCTGGCTTAGCACTTCAAGGCTCTCATTGACTGCTTTAAGCTGCAATCTGTTGACGGCAACATCCGTCACATCATAAACAATCATGCTTAAATGGGTCACTTCACCTGTCAGTGATGACAACGGCAATAACGTGACATTCTGATACATGAAATCAGCGCGGCCAGTGATGGGGCGGTAATTTTTAAATTGGAAAACAAACGGTCGTTGTTCCCAACTAATAAATGCACGATTTTTAAGGAGGAATACTGATTCCATTTTATGCTTAAGCCACTTAGAAGGTAAGTACTCAAACTGCTCAAATAGGTTCTTGCCCTTAATCGAGTTGGGTGACACACCACTGTGGTTTTCCATAAAACCATTCCACAGCTGGATATTGTAATCTTGATCGAGTACGACTAAGCCCACTTCAATGGTTTGCACCATATCAATTAGCCAGTGGAGCTCATTCATTGCGCTTAGATCGTTTGCCATCTTATGATCCATCTTAATCTAGCAAGTAGCCGAGCTTATAATTAAGCGTGGGCAAAGAGTCTTCAGTAAACAACAATAGTAAATCACATTGAATGTCATGATCTTCAATACGATAATTAATTTCCATTGCCAGCGTGCGTTCCCATTTGTCAGCATTCTCATGAATGAGATCATTGGCTGTACAGTGTCGGCCAAGCACCACGGGATGGCTTTGGCTGAACTTCATATGCAGTTGCTCAGAGATCCCATTGAGAAAGGCACCGATAAGTACGTTGCCCGTATCCATCATGACCTCAAGCTCAGTATTTTCATCTTCAGGATTTTCAAGCTTCATCAGCTTTGCCATGTCTTGAAAAGAGGAGTCATGGAATAGCAGCAGTGCTTCGCCTGCGATGCCAGCGCCGATAAAACCTTGGCATAGAGCCGACACGGTACCATTTTCTTCCGTGGCTTTAAGCGTCATCGTCAGCTCGCTAACCTCGAGTACATTGACGTTGGGGATAGGCAGTAATACAAATACGTTGAGTAGCTTTGAAAGTAGATCCGCTGCACGACCCATAGCGACGTTAGCGACCTCCTGACAAGCATCACGTAAGTCGACCTCAACCATGGGGTTTTGTGTTTGGTTTGCGCCAACGGCGAGCTCTAAGATGCCGTATTCCTGCAGAATATGGCTAATAGCGTCAACGCTAACGGGTTTTTGAATAAAATCGAGCGCGCCGAGTACTTTGACTCGTTCATGCGCTTTTATTTGGATGTCACCAGAAACAACAATGACGAGCGCAGGAAGATCTTCTCTTTGAATTGCTTCAAGCACTTCATAGCCATCCATAACGGGCATGTTCAAATCTAGAAAAACAATCGCGCCTTTACCTTCGCGTATCGCATCAATCCCTTCGGCACCATTAGCAGCATAGGTGAGTTCTACGTCCCACTCTTTTGGCAGGGTTCGCGCCATCTGCTTTCTTGCGAGCGCAGAGTCGTCACATATCAGTACAGGGAATGACATTATTATTCTTACGTCCTAGTTTCGTGCAAAATCAGCTATTTGTTATTATTTTTAAAGCTCAATTATCAATTCGATAACTTATATCTTTATGAATATAAACATTTTTATTAAAGTTTTACCTATTCACTCAGATTTCTAATAGTTTGCTACGTTAGTCGCTACGTTGCAATTGAATTAGTTTCTTATCAATGTCATAAAACGGGCGTTTTAACTAAACTTGTCGCTATTTAGACTGATTATTAGCCATCAACTCAGAATCAGAAAGCGACATTTATTTGACGATAGTCAAAATTTAAGTGCATGTTATAGGTATTAACGATTTATGCCAAATATGTTAACTTGATCTTCTGGACAGACCAGTGCTAAGAAAAAGGATTTGAAAATGAGCAATAATTTAGTCTGTGTGAGAAAAGAAGAGGGTATTGCTTACGTGTCTCTAAATCGCCCAGATAAGTATAATGCTTTGAATTATGAGCTTTTTAAAGAAATAGATACCTGTATCAATAGCCTTAAAAAGGATAAAGCACTGCGAGCGGTCATTCTGTTTGGCGAAGGACACAGTTTTTGTTCTGGGCTCGATGTGAAGAGTGTTAATCGTTCGCCATTCGATGCTGTGAAGCTATTATTTAAACTGCTACCTGGCAATGCTAATTTGGCTCAACGTGTTTCTATCGGCTGGCGCCGACTGCCAGTGCCTGTTATCGCCGTGCTTGAAGGCGTTTGCTACGGTGGTGGTATGCAAATCGCCCTAGGGGCAGACTTTAGAATTGCAGCGCCAGAGTGTAAATTGTCGATAATGGAGGCTCGTTGGGGGTTAGTGCCTGATATGGCTGGTTTTGTTGGGCTTAGAGAGCTAATGCCTAAAGATCAAGCGCTTATGCTAACGATGACGGCGGATATATTGACGGCTGAGCAAGCACGGTCTTTCAACTTACTGACTGCGGTTGAAGCCGATCCTATGGCTGCAGCGATAGTATTAGCCCAGCGGTTGATACAAACATCTCCCGATGCCAACGCGGCGATTAAGCAAAGTATTCAAAAAAGTTGGAGCGCGCCCATTCGGCAATTACTGCGAAGAGAGTCGTGTTATCAAGTAAGATTGCTTGCTGGAAAGAATCGAATTATTGCGGCAATTCGGCAATCAAAAAGTCCTCAGAAAGAGTACAAAAATAGACAATCTGGTTGGTAGTTTTTATTAATCACTCAATTTGTGATCCGCTTCACAAATTGCTGTGAAGTTTGTATCGCAAGCGGAGGCATATTTTACACTTTTGATTCTTAGCTTAATTTATGGGAATAAATGATTGTGCGCGAACTTTTTGAACGGTTTTTATGGAGTAGCCGACTCTCGGTGATGGTTGGTGTGTTGTCCTGCATCATTGCGGCATTTGTGGTGTTCGCGATGGGGCTTAAAGATGTGGTTCATATGCTGCAACTTATCTGGGGCTACGTGTTTAGTGGCAGTCATGCTATCCGTAACGACTTAGTGATGGTCGTGGTAGAGATTTTAGATACTTTTTTACTGGGTTCAGTGTTGTTGATTTTTGCTTTTGGTTTATATGAACTATTTATCAGTAACTTGGGTGAAGCGAGTAAAAGCGAAGCTGGCGGAAAAATCCTAATCATTAGCAGTATCGATTCCCTTAAGAGCAAGTTAGGCAAAGTGATACTGATGATGCTTATCATCAAGGTCTTTTCATTCTTTAGTGAAATGAAACCGACGACTAGCTTAGATCTGTTGTATATGGGTGTGACCGTGGTATTAATTGCCTGGTCGCTAAAACTAAGTAAAGACTAAGACAATTATGCAGAGCCTATCTATTCGGATAGGCTTTATTAATCCGCAATGCGAACCCTTCGATAATTTTACTGCCCCCGCTCCAACCTTCTTTATGCTGTAGATCAAGTAAGATCTTATATTGATGATATCTAAAAGGCGCATTTTGAGGCGAAAGATCAAATCGACTTTGCTGGGTAGCAAGTGAGGCGGAGGTGCCATCTCTAGACTGAATATCGAGAACTGGAATGGTCAGCTCTGCCAATTGAGCTGCTAGTGCTTGGTTTTGGCTGGGATTGTCATTATAGGGATTGATGATAGCGAGCATATCGGGCATGGGGAGCTTATTGTCTTTGAGCAATTCGATGATGATACCGGCGCTGTCGTCACTGCTGATCAACAAGCGTTTGCCCTGAAATTGCTTACCTAGGTTATCGAGCTGCGACATAGAGCTAATGAAAAAACTCTGCTGTCGTTGAATATTAAGTGTTTGTTGTTCTTCACTAAAAACCGGCATGGCTTGGGTGCTTTGTTGGCTAAGTTGCTTTTCCCCTGCGTTGGCGACATGCACAGCTTGTGTGGTGTAATTGGGCATGCCTGGTCTTTGCGGTGGTGTAATGGTTAATGTGGCCCAACCCGCTTTGTTTAGTTTACGGCGTAAGTAGGCGGTGAAGCCGCCTTCGTCAGGGCTGAGGCCTAGTCCTGGAACAATAATCGCTAGTCCTAATTTTTTCTTTCCTTGCCAAGGCCTCAATAGAACAGGGTAATCTTGATCATCAACTTGGACATAGTTGATTTCATTTTCTGGCAGGTAACTGAATTTTGATGTCGAGGCTAAAGTGGTAAAAGAGACCATTGATATTAGTAGGGCAAAGGCGAGCGCAAGTCCGCAAGAGGCAACGCTTAAATGACGATGGTACATACGCGAGAAACAACCTTAGGGCACAATAGTAGGGGAATAGGCTAACGGTGTCAGCCAGTATATCGTAAATAATAACCGCAGTATAAACCTTGCCCGCTATAATCCTATCTCGCAGAAAATATAGCGCTAGAAATGAAAAAGCCCTACTTTAATAAGCAGGGCTTTGGTCAGCTGAAGCTAATGATTAGGTTAAGCGTGGCTAACTAACACCAAGCGAACTGCATCAAGCTGAAGCTGGCTACCATCCAAGTAGCGATTTAGTTCACTCATTTGTCCACTGAGATGGGTTAACTCTTCCTCACGGATATTTGGGTTAACCGCTTTAAGTGCTTTTAGTCGCTCAAGTTCACCTGACAGTTGTTGAGTCATTTTTTCACGAGCGCTTTCCGTTAGCAATTTCAGCTCGGCTGCAGCAAAGGTCTCAGCTTTAGCAAATAACGGATGTAAAATCGCTTGCGATGCGGTGACTAACTTACTGGCAAGATGACGATTAACAGCGCTTAATTGTCTATCGAAGCTTTCGTAAGTCACATTCTCTGACAAGTTATTACCATTCTTATCGAGTAAGATACGAATAGGTGTCGGCGGCAAATAACGATAAAGCTGGCTCGATTTTGGTGCAGAAGCATCAGCCATATAGATAAGCTCTAAGAAAATAGTGCCAGCGGGTAATGCTTTGTTCTTTAGCACTGCCACACTCGTGGTACCGGTTTCTGACGAGGTGATTAGATCTAGCCCGGTCTGCACTATCGGGTGTTCCTGAGTGATTAAGGCGATATCATCTCGAGATAGTGCGATATCACGATCGAAGGTAACCGTAATACCATCTTCTGGCAAACCTGGATAGGTCGGGAACATCATATGTTCACTTGGGCGCAGCACAATGGCGTTTTCACCACTGTCTTCTTGCTCAACACCAATGATGTCCCATAGACGAATAACCGAACCGATTAAGTGAGTATCTCCGTCTCTTGCCGCCAAGCTTTCTACCAGTTTGTTTGCTCGTTCGCCGCCATGAGAGTTAATCTCAAGCAGTTTATCGCGGCCTTGTTCCATGGCCACTTTAAGCTCTTGATAACGCACCTTGGTGTTTTCGAGCAAAGTCTCAAGAATAGATTCATCGCTATTGACTAAGGTCTCTAGCAATTCGGCTGCAAATTCACCAAATAGAATGTGTCCACTTGGACAAGTACACTCAAAGGCGTTTAGCCCTTGGTGATACCACTGCATTAAACGTTCTTGAGCGGTACCGGCCAAATAAGGCAGATGGATCTCAACGTCATTCTTTTGCCCGATACGATCGAGACGGCCAATGCGTTGCTCAAGCAAGTCCGGGTTAAGCGGTAAATCAAATAAGACTAAGTTGCTGGCAAACTGGAAGTTACGACCTTCTGAACCAATCTCACTACAGATCAATGCCTGTGCTCCACCAGTTTCCTGGGCGAAGTATGCGCCGGCTTTATCGCGTTCGATAATCGACATGCCTTCGTGGAATACGGTAGCTTGAATACCTTCGCGGGTACGCAATGCTTCCTCCAAACTCAAGGCCGTTTCAGCTTGGCTGGCGATAATGAGCACTTTTTTGCTGCGATTAGTCTTAAGGAAATCAATTAACCAATCAACACGGGGATCAAACTTCCACCAACTGGCACTGGCACTGTCAAAATCGTGGTAGATTTTTTCAGGGCTGAGTACTTGTCTCACTTTGGCGTTAGTGTCTAAATGTTTGTTCATCATTTCGCTAACGCGAGAAGCGGTAACGTATTGTTCTGGCATCGTCTGCGGATGAATATGTAAGTTACGTGTTGGGAAACCTTTTACCGAAGCACGGCTGTTACGGTATAACACGCGGCCAGTACCATGACGGTCAAGCAGATCTTGCAGCAGTTCTTCACGGGCTTGATGACGCTTATCGTCGCTCGCGCTCTCGTCTTGAATAAGGCTAATGCTGTCACTGATATCTTTTTCAGATAACAACTCTGTTAGGCTGGCAATGGCATCACTTGAAAGAGCATCGCGACTGGCTAATCCCTCTGCAGCGGTGGCAACATCTTTATAACTCTCTTCCTCTTTTAAGAAAGAGGGGTAGTCATAAAAACGATCCGGATCGAGTAAACGCAGGCGGGCAAAGTGACTCTGATGACCTAATTGATCTGGGGTGGCAGTCAGCAGTAAGACGCCCGGAACCACTTCACTTAAGGCTTCAACCACCTTATAAGCACGGCTTGGTGCATCTTCAGACCACTCTAAATGGTGAGCTTCATCTACAACCATTAAATCCCAGTCGGCATCCAATGCTTGTTCTAAACGTTTTTTCTTCCGTAATAGCTCGAGTGAGCAAATCACCAATTGTTCAGTGTAGAAAGGGTTGTCGTTATCAGCATAAGCCTCAACGCAGCGGTCTTCGTCGAAAACAGAGAAACGCAAGTTAAAGCGGCGCAGCATCTCTACAAGCCATTGGTGGCGTAATGTATCTGGCACAATAACCAAAATACGTTCAGCGCGGCCAGTCAGCAGTTGTTGATGAATGATCAAGCCCGCTTCAATGGTTTTACCCAGACCCACTTCATCGGCCAGTAATACGCGCGGCGCAAAACGTCGACCTACTTCATGAGCAATCCACTGCTGATGTGGGATCAATCCAACTCTTGGCCCTTGTAATCCAAGGAGATCGGATGTCGCCAATTTATTTCTGAGTAACTGACACTGATAGCGCACACCGAAACGGTCCATGCGGTCAATTTGACCTGCAAATAGACGGTCTTGCGGTTTATTAAAACGAATATTGTGATTAAGTAACGTTTCACGCAGGCTAACTTGCTCGCCGGTTTCGTTATGAGTGCCGTGGTAGGTAATAAGGTTATCTTTTTCTTCAACTTCAGTGACGGTTAAGCTCCATTCGTCATGGCTCTCAACTTTATCGCCTGGATTGAAGATAACGCGTGTTAGCGGGGCTTCTGAACGAGAAAACAATCTATTCTCGCCAGTCGCAGAAAAAAGTACAGTGACCATACGGCCTTCCATACCGACGACTGTACCCAAACCTAATTCAGATTCGGTATCGCTGATCCAGCGTTGACCTAGGGAAAACGGCATTTAAAATTCTCATATACTGGGTGAATCACAAGGGGGCGCGTATGTTATAACAATCCCACACATTTTGAAATTGAACCTACTAATATTAGCTTAATTCTGTTGACGATAGATTATAAATCATTCAGTTGAATAAGAGTATTTTTCTGTGTCATCAAGTTGTCACATTGTAGCGATAATCATGAAACCTTAGCTTACGATTAAAAACCGTACGAGGGCATTGAAGCTTGGCTATATTGGTGGCAGTATGAAGTGAACGAAATATAACCAATATCGACCATAAAGGAGCTTAATTTATCTCGTAATCAAAACTAATGCACAATTGGAGGCGCCATGGAACAAGACGACAGAAAGTTGTTTGTACTGGATACCAACGTATTACTGCATGAACCTTTGGCTATTTACTCATTTAAGGAACATGACGTAGTCGTACCAATGACAGTTTTAGAAGAACTGGATCTGATTAAGGACAGAAAGAGAGACGTTAGCCGCGATGCAAGAGTCGCGATTCGAGCATTAGAAGACATTTTGGGCGGTAAGACTACGCCAGAAGAGATCGTTAAAGGGGTGCCACTACCTAGGCGAGAAGATCATAGTGATGCTAATGGCACTTTATCGATTTTCCCTGACCATCAAATTGAATTTACGATGGGCAGCATGCCGGGTGATAGTAACGATAACCGCATTATTAATACCGCTCTATACCTACAAGAACAGCACAAACCTCGCAGTGTGGTCCTCGTCACCAAAGACATCAATATGCGCTTAAAAGCGAAAGGCGCAGGCATTCAATTGGTTGAAGACTATCGCACTGACCAGTTAATTGACGACATCCGCTTTTTAACTAAAGGCTTTCACAAGTTTGACGGCGACTTTTGGCAACATACCGATGATGTCACCACCGAAAGTAACGGTCGCCATACGGTGCATAAGGTGCCTATCGATAAACTCGGTGATGACATTTTCTACACCAATCAATACCTGTTGGATGAAGGTAAAGAGTTCTGTGGCCGCATTATCGAGAAAACCGCAACCGAGTTGAAGTTTTTAGATCTCGGACAAGAACGATTGATGAACCTCAATGCATGGGGGATTAGGCCGAAAAATATTTATCAAGGCATGGCGTTACAGGCATTACTGGATCCAGACATTGATCTGGTGATCTTAACCGGCCCAGCTGGCTGTGGTAAAACTCTACTGGCGATGGCCGCTGCGCTGGAGATGGTGGTGGAACGGGGTAAGTATGACAAAATTATCGTCACTCGAAACACGCCTGAAATTGCCGAGTCGATAGGGTTTTTACCTGGCACGGAAGAGGAGAAAATGACGCCTTGGTTAGCCGCCATTACCGACACCTTAGAGGTGTTGCATAAAAATGATGTTAACCCCAGTGGCAGCATGAACTACATCATGGACAAGGCCAATATTCAGTTTAAATCGATTAACTTTATGCGTGGTCGTTCTATTCAAAACTCTGTGGTGCTGCTGGATGAGTGTCAAAACTTAACCGCGTCGCAGATCAAAACCATGATCACGCGGATGGGAGAGGGGACAAAAATGATTTGTAGCGGTAATTTGGCGCAGATAGATTCAAATTATTTAACTGCGGTTACCTCTGGTCTAACCTATATTGTCGAGCGTTTTAAGGATTTTGATGGTAGTGCTAACATTTATTTAAACGGTGTTGTACGTTCTCGATTGGCGGAGTTTGCTGAAGAAAACTTATAAGCTCAACAAGCTGTTTTTACCACTCAAAGGCCTCATTTTTATTGAGGCCGTTACCTCTAATCTCACGCTTATATAATGGAACGTTTTAAAGATTTTGATGGTAGCGCGAATGTTTACTTAAATGGCGTAGTTCGCTCACGTCTAGAGGAGTTTGCAGAAGAAAACCTATAAGCTCAGTAAGCCGTTTTTACTTAGATAATCGTAAACTCAGGCCTCATTTCTATTGAGGCCGTGAGCTCTAATCTCACGCTTATATAATGGAGCGTTTTAAGGATTTTGATGGTAGCGCTAACATTTACTTAAACGGTGTTGTACGTTCTCGATTGGCGGAGTTTGCTGAAGAAAATTTATAAGCTCAACAAGCTGTTTTTACCACTCAAAGGCCTCATTTTTATTGAGGCCGTTACCTCTAATCTCACGCTTATATAATGGAACGTTTTAAAGATTTTGATGGTAGCGCGAATGTTTACTTAAATGGCGTAGTTCGCTCACGTCTAGAGGAGTTTGCAGAAGAAAACCTATAAGCTCAGTAAGCCGTTTTTACTTAGATAATCGTAAACTCAGGCCTCATTTCTATTGAGGCCGTGAGCTCTAATCTCACGCTTATATAATGGAGCGTTTTAAGGATTTTGATGGTAGCGCTAACATTTATTTAAATGGTGTTGTACGTTCTCGATTGGCGGAGTTTGCTGAAGAAAACTTATAGGTAGATCCAGTGTATTAGGATAGATAATATTCAGGATGGAGCTTTAAAAGTTGATTTTTATAAATACCCTTTAAAATTCAACTGAAATCAGTCGCAAGAAGACCTCAATGAAAATAGAGGTCTTCTTTGCATATCCAGCACATTTAAAATGTGCAATTTGACACTGAACTCCTAAGTACTTCCAAAGCTTAAATACTTTATAGAAGCAAGATTGTTGGAGTGGGCTAATTAATATTAAGTTGTCTTAAACTGATCGAGTAAACTCTTGAGGCCTAAAGATAACTGGCTCAACTCTAAACAGGCTTGAGCCGTCTGCTCTGCTCCGGTTGCTGCCTCCGATGAGGAAGAGTTGATGCTTTCTATACTGCAGCTGAGATTTTCTGTCACCGAGTTTTGCTCGCTGCAAGCACTGGCAATTTGAATATTCATTGCTGCAATTTGTGTGACAGCCTGTTCTATCTCTGAGATCTTCTCTCCTGTTGAGTGGGTTTGCGATACGCAACCACGGATCATCTCACAGCTTTGCTTTGTTGCAACCCCAGCTTCGACGGCGCGAATTTGTAGCTTCTCGATTATCTCAACTATTTGACGGGTGGAGTCTTGGGTTCTTCCTGCTAATGTGCGAACTTCATCGGCGACGACGGCAAAGCCACGTCCTTGCTCGCCTGCGCGGGCCGCTTCAATGGCTGCATTTAAAGCCAGTAAATTAGTTTGCTCTGCAATGCCGCCAATGACATCAACCACCATAGAGATACTCACGGAGTCTTTTTCTAGCAGGGCTACCATCTCTCCAGCATTTTCGATGACTTCTGACACATGTTGGATCTCAATGATACTTTGTTGTACATCTTTATTGCCTTGTGCTGCATGGTTTGTTGCCGAATTTGCTGAGCTGGAGGCATCCTCGGTATTCATCGCAACTTCATTAACGGTTGCTTGCATCTGTTGCATAGCAGTGGCAACCATTGTGATTTCATTTTGCTGCTGTGACATTCCTTGGGATGATTGCAATGATATCGCGCTCACCTCCTCGATTGAAGAACTTAGTTGAACGACAGCACCACCTATCTCACCGACTAACTTTCGCAAGTTCTGCTGCATACTGATGCAGGAGTCAGCAAGTTGTCCAAGTTCATCATTGCCAATTTGGTCGCGTTTTATCTGATAGACAAGATCCCCTGCAGCAATCGCTTCGGCCATGCTCATCACTTCACGCAATGGGTTACGAATTTGTCGTCCAAGGAAGATAGTCATGAGAATCATCAAGGCGAATAATACTCCAACACCGATATAGGTCTTGATGGTTGCGGTGCTGACACCTTCTAGCGTATTGGTGCGGTCGTCTGCGGTGCGTGCCAAATTGATCTCTGTGAGCTTGGTTAAGGCGTCTTGCATCTTATTAAACTGTTTGTAAGAGCTGAGGAGGTATTTATTTGCGCCTGACAGATCATTTTGCAGAACGATGTCGTTGAAACCACTCTGGGCACTGAGGTAATCTTGCCAGTGGCGTCTCGCTAATGTTAGAGCTTGGCGTTCATCCTCTGTCTGTATGTGCTTTTCATAGGCGTCAATCATGTCGGTGACATCATTAATCATATTGTCGGTCGTTTGCATCCAACCCTTCATTCCGGGATCGCCAATACTGGGAAGAAAGGAGAACTGATCCCGACGAATGAAGATGGTGACATATTTGATTTTTTCGACTGCTATTACGTTGGGTAACACTTCATCAGTCAGAGATAAAATATTATCGCGTGTGTTGTTCAGTCCCGATATAAATAACATGCAGAGGGCGATTACAGCCACGGCGACGCAGCTAAAGGCTAAGCCGATTTTTTTATTAACCGATATGTTTTTAAGGTTCATCATGATTTGATCACTTCATTCCTTTGGTGTAAAAAAACCTTCGGCAGGGCGAAGGCTGGGTCATAAGATGTCCATGTAATACGTCGAGATGAGACCGTGTTAACCCTTAAATTGGAAGAGGAGCAATTAATCTGGGTGTAGCTAATTGCTTACCTCCTCCGTGCTTGTTTAGAAGTAATAAGCCATGCTGATGTTGAAGCGCTTATCCCAATCATCACCCACTTCAGGCAGGCCGATATGGTCGTTGTTTGCCGTTGAGAAAGTCATGTTCTTACCCATGATGAAGTCAATCTGGGTGTAAGTAGGACCAGCGGCAATGGCCGCACCTAGTACGTTCTGCATGCTGTCATCGTAGGTGACATCGGCAACATCTGGCGTCATCAGACCGAAGTCATTGTAGAACTTTACGCTACCCCAATCGGTTGGAATTGTTTTTGCTAAGTTGACACTGTATACCTGTGCCTTAGAAGCAATTTCATACTGCCAGCTGACCACTGCGATGGCTATTTTGTTGTCATCTGCGCTATCAGCGGCATCATATTCATACTGCATAGCTTGAAGTTGTAGGTTCCAACCATGGAACTTGCTGTCAAGACTAGCCGCAATAGCGTATCTGTCGCCATTGTTACCCGTTTTAGAGTTATAGATCTGACCAACCTCAACTGAGCCACCAAAAGTAGTTGATCCGCCTTCGTGCTCCATGGTGTAGGTTTGGCGAAGGTTAAGCTGATTGGTCTCTTCGTTGTTATATTCGGTACCGTTGATAGTGCCGGTATACAGGTCAGCTGCGTACTGTTTGTTTTCGCTTGCTGCATATTCGGCGCTCTTGTAGAAGGCCATATCAGTGTGCCAACCATTTTTCTCAAAGGTGGCTTTTGCACCAATATCATAGTCGTCTTCAAAACCAAGATAATAAGGAAGGCCGAACCAGTAGCTGTTAGAGATATAACCTAAGTTACCGAATGGAACTTGGTTAATACCGAATTGAAGTTCCCATTCAGGATTTAAATTGTAGAATGCATAGCCATATTTAATATAGTTAGTATCGGCAGTAAAACGATAATCCGACCTTAAACCCCAGTCACCAAGTTTACCGTCGAATCGTAGAGATGCCATGTTAAAGGTCATATCACCCCCTTTATCTTTTGAACTCTCACTGTAGTCTTTATATGAGTAGTTAATACGCACGCCACCGTGAATATTAATACCGTCTTCTTCATCCGCAGCAACGGTGTTAAAGCTACTTAATGCAATAGCGCTTGCAATAAGAGAGATACAAAACGCTCTTTTAGTTTTCATCATCATTATATTCCGATTGTATTAAAATTTTTTAGTGCTTAGTTTGCACTTATATGAAAAATTGTTTTTTACTTATATAAATCAATGTGGGTAATTAAATACAGGCAAGTAATCCCCCCCGGTCTAATCACAGGTTATATTTAATTCATAAGCTCCGTACAGGTTCGACATCCTTTTCGGATTGCGCGGACATTCTCCTTTTATTAATTGGTTTTGCCTTCATATATCAATATCCGGCTGCTAATATTCAAAGCTGTAAACTTAAAAATAAAGAATATATTTTAATTCTATATTTTATTGAGTCCCGTACCTTATCTGTGCATCTTTTTCAGATGTACGAGACTCTTTTAATATTGCAGATAATATTTTATCTACTGACTTTAACTGAAGCGGTGAAATCAACTGAACTGGTTGTTTCTAATGTTAATCCTTTTGTTTCTGGTGCCATGAACACTGAAACAATTAATCCGAGAAGTGATATACCAGCACCGACAAGCAATGTTGATGATATGCCATAGGTGGCCATATAAACGGGCAGAGCATAAGTCGAGACGATGGTACCTATTCGACTAAAGGACATCACTGCGCCAACGGCAGACGCCCGTATCTCAGTAGGAAACAGTTCATTTGGATACAGCCACTGCAAGATCCCTGGACCACCGGAGAAGAAAGCGTAAACAGCAAAAGCGGCTACTATCAGCCAGATGCTTGGATTTGGTACGATACCAAGCAGCGCTAAGGAGGCCGTCATAATGCCAAAGCTGCCGATCAAAAGTGGTCTGCGACCGATAGAGTTCAGCCAGTACATCGCAGGAATACACCCGGCCATAAAGAATATACTGATAACGATATTACCCAGGGCCGCGTCTTGACCCTCCGTAAATCCTAGCAGTCCAATTATTTGAGGCCCAAATGTATATATGGCGAACATAGGAATAACCTGACAGCTCCATATCGTACCGATGAATATAATTCTTTTTAAATAGACAGGCTCAAAAAGTTTACTATATTTGGTCTCTTCTGCCTCTTCAAAATTAATATCAATATCCTTACCAAAAAACTTATGCATTATTTCACGGCACTCTTCCACACGGCCTTTCTTAAGTAACCATCTTGGTGATTCAGGTAGATGAAAACGCCCGAGTAGAATAACGAGACAGGGGATAATCGCACTACCGAACATCCATCTCCAGCCGTCTTGCACATCGTATAAAAGATAGCCGACCATGTTGGCGGCAGTTGCACCGACGTACCACATAGCAGCGATGAAACCCATGGTGAATGCGCGTTTCTTTGTCGGGGAGAACTCGGCAACCATAGAGGTTGCGATGGGATAATCGGCTCCAATGACGATACCAATTAGGAATCGTAAAATGACTAATTCGATGGGGGATGAGATAAACATGGTTGCAAATGAAAGTACCGCAATAGCAATAATGTCTATCATAAACATTTTCTTACGACCGACTAAATCTGCCACATAGCCAAATAGCGCGGTCCCGATAAATAGGCCGACCAGCGTCGCTGCACCAACTAAACCTATCCATTGTGCATCTAGTCCTAATTCTGGTGTAAGTTGTTGAAGTGCCAGTCCAATAATAACTAATACATAGCCATCTAAAAATGGACCGCCGCTTCCCCAAAGCATTATTTTTCTATGAAGTGGAGTAAACTCCATATCATCGAAGTTTTTCTTTGATTTCATACTACTAACCACCAATTTCATTTGTTCTAATAAGAATGTTCACGACTGTTATAGTTGCAAAAAAATATAAAGATACCCTTAACCAATTAGCTGAGAGTTTTTTCTTTGCATATACTTCTTCGAATCAGATAACCCTATTCTAAAATTTTACAACGTAAACATTTAAATAACAGTGATGTAACTAATGGTTTTGCTATATGTTTTATTTATTTAGAATTTTTACATTAATACATCTGCTGATATGTTCTGATTTTTAAATTTGTCGTGCTATATTTATTTTTATATGTTTTCAGTTTTACGTTTGAATGTGTTTGTGATTTTAAACTAACCACTAACTACCTAAGTGATAATTACATATACCACTGTGATTTTTAAAACAGAGGATGTTTTAAAAACACCCTCTGTTAATATTATGGTTACCCATAGCGGTATTCTATTCCAAATGTACCTCTAGGGTATTCCCATTTTTCCAGAATAGTATCGCCACAAAGAAACTTACAGGTACCGCATTCCAGACAACCCGCAGAATCAAAACGGATAGACCCGTCATCTTCGAGTTTATATAAACCAGCCGGGCAAGCGTTTACCAACTTGCGATACTCGTTCATATTGGGATTATCTTTGAGGATAATATGTGGATGACCTTCATCTACGTGAAATTTATTGACGCCCAGTTTAACGTCTACATTGACTGACTCGGTCATATTGAAGTGACTCCTTTAATGCCATCTTTGATCAGGTTCATATAACCCACCTCTTTACAATGTTTCATGAGGGTCTTGCGTAGTGGTTGCGATTCGCTGCCATCTACGGTGAACATGCTTTGCATAATGTCGGCAACCATCTTTGGATACTGATTGAAGATCCGTGGTGTTTCCATGAATGCGGGAAGGTTCTTATAGAGTTTCAGATCTTTCATCAGGAAGCTGTCTTCTAGCAGTGTCTGATATGTAGATAAGCCTTGTGCGCTGAAATCACCTGTTGCACGAGCCGCTAAAACGGCTTTTGCTGCTGCTTCGCCAGAAGCGATGGCAAGATCCATACCGCGAACGGTATAGCCAATGTTTAAGCAAAAACCCGCCGCATCTCCGGTTATCAATACGCCATCATCGACCAGTTTCGGTACCATATTAAAACCAGCTTCCGGTACGACATGACCCGAATACTCAAGTAACTTACCGCCTTCAATCAATGGCTTAATCATTGAGTGGTTTTTGAAATCTTCCAACATTTGCGGAACCGTTTTATCTGAACTGCCAATGTCGTGTAGTCCGCAAACGATACCCAGTGATACAGTGGTTTTGTTAGTGTAGATAAAGCCACCACCCATCAAACCATTTGATGGCGAACCGGCGAATAACCATGCCGCACCCTCATCGTCAGAGAGGTTAAATCTATCTTGAATAACCTCTTTCGGTAGTTCAATCAGCTCTTTTACCCCTACGGCCATCACGTCAGCGTTGACCTTAGGTTTTACCATGCCTAATTTCTCAGCCAGCACAGGATTAACGCCTTCAGCTAGAATGACTGACTTGGCTAGCAACTCATCACCATCGGCTTTAACGCCTATGACTTTGCCATCTTTAGTGATGAGCTCATCGACACGAATACCGCTAATAAATTGGGCACCCACCTCTTCGGCTTTTCCCATCAACCATTGGTCAAAATCACCTCTTAAAACTGTATAGGATTCTTGAACTGGTGTTTGTGCTCGGCCATTATGGTAGTCAAGGGTGACACCGGTATCATCGGTCAAGAAGGTGACTTTTTCTTTAGTGACTTTTCTTTCTACTGGTGCTTCTTTAGCAAAACCGGGAATAATTTTCTCTAGGCTATGCGCATAGAGTCGGCCACCTGTCATGTTTTTGCTTCCGGCAAAGTTGCCGCGTTCAATAACGAGAACATCAGCTCCCTCTTTTGCTAATACATAAGCGGCAACGCATCCAGCAAGCCCGGCACCTACGATAATCGCGTCAAATACATCTTCTGACATACAAATTTACTCTTCACATAATTTGGTTTTTAACACCGGACTTTCTGTGCCCAGTGTTAAATGGGGAGATAAATACGACCCGCTGGTCAATTAGCTTTTAAAGGCGCTGATGAGTGCTGGTACGACCTTATTTAAGTCGCCAACAATTCCGTAGTCTGCATACTGGAAAATGGGGGCGTTTTTATCTTTGTTTACCGCAAGAATTGTCTGTGAACCCAATGCGCCAACCATATGCTGTATCTGTCCAGAAATACCCAGAGCCAGATAAAGTTCTGGTTTTAGCATGACCCCAGAAACACCGATGTAACGCTCACGTTCCATCCATTTTTCTGTTTCGGCAATCGGGCGAGAACAACCCAGTTCTGCACCAATTGCAGCACCGAGTTCGGCAACCATTTGCAGATTCTCTTGTTTGCCAATACCGCTACCGATAGCAATAACGCGTTTTGCCTTACCTAAGTCCACGCTTTCGCCTTGCTTAGCACGGCGCTCGATGCACTTGATAGCAGATTTAGGTTCGATGAATGAAACCGAAACTGCTTCACCCGTTTTTGAAGTGTCAGCTTCGGCGGCTTCGAATACGCCATTTCCGATAGTCACAAGTGCGATGGGTGATACGATTTTCTCTTCACCTATCGCTAGGCCGCCGTAGACCATATGCTTGGCCGTGACACCTTCACCGACTGTGACTTCTGAAGCGTCGTTGACCACACCAGCCTTAAGCTGGACACCTAATTTTGCAGCCAGTGCTTTACCGCGTTTAGTCGCACCTAACAGCATTAAGGTGTGCGTATCGCCATTAGCGATCGCATGGGCCATCGTTTCGGCATAATCTTCAATGATCTTGTTGGCGTCTTTTTCACCCAGGTAATACACATGGGTTGCACCCAATGAGTATGCTGTGGCGATTTCATCTTCAGAGCCAATCACGAAAGCAGACACTTTTTCGCCTAGCTGAACGCCGCCGGCGATAACTTCAGGTAAACGGGAAGCGATATCACTAAATACCCATACATTAGACAGTTTGCTCATCATTTTTTCCCTTAGTTAAGTGCTTTGCGCAGGTATTCTGCAAATTCTGCGACTTGTTTTTCATCATCGCCGTCAATAATGATCTTCTTACGATCAGTTTGTTTTGGTGCCAGTACTGAAACGGATTCAACCAGAACAGGTATTTCAGCAAGCTCGAGATCTTCGATATTTAACTTAGTTACCGGCTTTTTGGATGCGGCTAAAATAGTCTTCATCGATGGGATTGATGGATCGTTAATATCGGCTGAAACAGAAATAACGGCAGGTAAGGTGATCTCAAGCACTTCGACTTCATCGTCTAAGGCTCTTTCAACGGTAAGCTTACCGTCTTGGACTGACACTATTTTACTGACGGCATTGATGGTGGCAACGTCCAGTAACTCACCCAGTTGTAGACCCACTTGTTGCGCGTATAAGTCACCTGAGCCATCACCACAAATAATCAGATCAAAGCCATTTTTCTTTGCGGCAGACGCTAATACACGGGCAGTCTGATGAGGCAGAGCCTGTTCGAATCTTTCGTCAACGACAACCGTTAGCTCATCGGGTCCGCGAGAGAGGATGTCTTTACGCGCTTTAGGGTTATCTAAAGCCTTGCCGCCTATGCTTAAGGCGGTGATCTTGCATTCTCCAACAAGGGCTTTGATTTCGACCGCAGCTTCTACCGCATTGAGATCAAACTGGTTGATCTTTGGTGCAGCTTTGCTGGTGTCCAGAACACCGTCAGCTTTCACCGAGATATCTTGCTCTTCAGGAACTAATTTGTAACACGTAATAATTTTCATTATGTCTCCAGTTAAGATATTGCATACTTCTAAATTTGATATATGGCTATGTTCTTTATGATTTAACCTATACAACCTCAGAAAATGTCTTGACGGTAAACCGCTGCATACTTATTGTTTTTTGCCAATTCGGCGTATCAATAACTGTAATCTCTTCATGTTATAAATAAATCATATATAGCGACTTTAATATATTTACAGTCTGTTATTTAGAAGTTTGTTTTATTACCGTATGTTCATTTAGTAGGGTGTGCAATTATAGGTCTAGAATTAATAATGCTAATGTTAGACTGGTCACACTTATTAACAGTATCCTGTTAGTGTTTCTAACGTTAATATTAGTAATTCTAATGACTCTCATTTAATAGGTGTCTTAGCTCTTTAAATACAAGGGTTTTTAGCTGGTGTAATAACAATATTAGCTCTGCTAATAGCGTTGGTTATTAATGGTTTTATTGTATTTCTCAGTATTTCTAATAGTAATGTTAGCTCTACTAATAAAGGGTTTTAGCCGTACTAATATCACTATTAGAAATACTATTTTGAGTAATAGGTTTTGCCGATTCTCGCTTTGTTTTTTGGCTATGTCTTTTTCGGGCTTACAATATGCGCACGTGATAAAGGTGAATGAAAACAACGGTATGCATCTTTATTTTGAGTGTTTGATTCCATTGGTTCTTTCGTTTTTTATTAATTTGTTGTTGCGTTAACCCACTTTTAAACTTCATTTTTAGCCCCTGTTTTGTGATGGGAATAACACTATTTTAAAAGTGATTTTTTCCGTTTTCTTTCTATTTCAAATGATCGTGATAACGATCACTGAATAAGAAAGTTAAGGAATGCATTATTCTGTCGTCAACCAAGCAGTGTTAATTAATAAATCAACGTTGTGGTCAGTGGGTAAGAAAATGAAAAAGGTGTGTTAAGTTATTTTAATTTGCGTCTCCAACCATTCTTAATAGTTAGCGTTAATAGCCGGGGGTAATCTTCCTAGCTATAAGCTAATACTAGGTCTGATAAGTATACAGATTGAAATAACTTCGAAACCTTCACTATTATCCTCCTAAATATAAGAGGGAGATGTATTAAGATGAATGAAAAAACGATGGATGTAGATATCACCGAAGTAAAAAAGAGGAAGGTCACTATTGACCCGAAAATATTTTTTCCTTCATTGCTTATCGTCATATTGCTTTCTTACTTGACTGTAAGAGATCTGGACGCAGCTAATTTGGTAATTAAGGATGTATTTCACTATTTGACCCACACATGGGGTTGGGCGTTTGAATGGTACATGATCGCAATGGCAGCGGGTTGGGCTTGGCTGGTCTGGGGACCCTATGCAAACAATCGCTTAGGTCAGGAAACACCTGAATTCAGTACCGGAAGTTGGATCTTCCTAATGTTTGCTTCCTGTACATCGGCAGCAGTGTTGTTCTGGGGGTCGTTAGAAGTCTATTACTATGTAACTTATCCTCCCTTCGATCTCGAAGCACTGTCGGTTCCAGCAAAAGAGTTAGGACTTGCTTATAGTCTCTTCCATTGGGGACCTCTGCCTTGGATGGGTTACGGCTTCTTTACCGTTGCTTTGGGTTACTTCCTGTTCGTTAAGAAAATGGATGTAGTTCGTCCCAGTGGCACCTTAGAGCCGATTCTAGGTAAACATCATAAGGGGATTATTGGTACTTGTATCGATAACATCTATGTGGTCGCCTTGATCCTTGCTATGGGTACCAGCCTAGGTCTGGCTACACCTCTAGTGACTGAGTGTATCCAATGGTTGTTCGGCATTCCTCGTACCCCGGCAGTCGATACAATCGTTATCTCTTCATGGATTATCTTTAACGCTGTGTGTGTCGCCTTCGGTCTACAGAAGGGCGTTAAGCTTGCCAGTGATCTGCGTAGCTACCTAAGTATCATCATGCTTGTTTGGGTGTTCCTTATCGGCGCCACCAGCTTCACGGTTAACTACTTCACTGAGTCAGTCGGTGTCATGTTGGACCTACTGCCTCGCATGCTCTTCTATACCAGTTCAATCAGTGAAGGCAGCTTCCCGCAAGATTGGACCGTGTTCTACTGGGCTTGGTGGGTAGTGTATGGCATTCAGATGTGTATCTTCCTGGCTAAGATCTCTCGTGGTCGTAAAGTACGAGAGCTTTGTCTGACAATGGTGGGTGGTTTGACGGCTTCTACTTGGTTCCTTTGGACCATTCTGGGCAGTAACACCATGAACTTGATGAATGAAAATATCATCAACATGCCTCAGCTAATTTCTGAACATGGTGCTGCCAGAGCGATCATCGAAACCTGGGCTGCACTACCGTATAGCACGATTACCATGTGGGGCTTCTTCATCTTATGTTTCCTCGCAACGGTCACCCTGATCAACGCCTGTTCTTACACGTTGGCGATGTCTACCTGTAAGGGAGTCGATGCTGATAACGAGCCACCAGTGTGGGTGCGTGTGGGTTGGTCTGTACTTGTAGGTGTTATCGGTATCGTGTTGTTGTCACTGGGCGGACTTAAGCCTCTACAGACGGCAATTATTGCCGGTGGTGCGCCGCTGATTATCGTCAATGTCATGATTATTATCTCTTTCTTGAAAGATGCTCGTAAAAACAAATGGAGCTCTTAGTGTTGGCCTACAAGCCTGCTCTTTAGCCAAGTAATAGCAATTTATAGGAATATACGATGGATTTTAAATTAAACGACGAGCAAGAGTTATTTGTTTCTGGTATTCGCGACTTAATGGCGAAGGAGAACTGGGAAAACTACTTCGCAGAGTGTGACGAAAACAGTCAGTACCCTGAAAGGTTTGTCAAAGAGTTAGCCGATATGGGGATCGACAGTTTGTTGCTTCCTGAAGAGTACGATGGATTCAATGAAGGCATGGTAACTCTGACCGCTATTTGGGAAGAACTCGGAAGATTGGGTGCTCCCACTTACGTTCTTTACCAGCTGCCAGGTATTGCTACTGTACTGAGACACGGTAACCAAGCTCAGATCGATAAGATCATGGCATTTCGTGGCACCGGTAAGCAGATGTGGAACTCGGCGATTACTGAGCCTAGTGCCGGTTCTGACGTGGGTAGCTTGCTTACCACTTATAAAAGAAAGGATGGCAAAATTTATCTGACTGGTAGTAAGTGCTTTATCACGAGTGCGGCAGGTACGCCTTACATCGTGGTGATGGCTAAAGATGCCGATTCAGAAAAGCCAATCTTCACCGAGTGGTTTGTCGATATGTCAAAACCTGGGATCAAGCTAGGCAAACTGCCAAAGCTTGGGCTAAAAATGGACAGCTGCTGTGAGTTGCAGTTTGACGAACTTGAACTCGAAGAGTCAGACATGTTTGGTGAGGAAGGCAATGGCTTCCTTCGTGTTAAGGAGGAGTTCGATTCTGAACGTTTCCTCGTTGCACTGACCAACTATGGTGCAGCGTACTGTGCATTCGAAGATGCGGCTAAATATGCCAATCAACGTGTGCAATTCGGTGAGGCTATTGGTCGATACCAGCTGATCCAAGAGAAGTTTGCTCATATGGCTATCAAGCTTAACAGCATGAAAAACATGGTTTATGAAGCAGCTTGGAAATGTGATAACGGCGTCATGACTTCGGGTGACTCGGCAATGTGCAAATTCTACTGCGCAAATGCGGGCTTTGAAGTCATCGATTCTGCCATGCAGGTTCTGGGTGGTTACGCTATTGCCGGTGAGCATCGTATCAGCCGTATGTGGCGTGACATTCGTGTCGACAGAGTGTCTGGCGGTTCAGATGAGATGCAAATTCTGACCTTAGGTCGTTCTGTGTTGAAGCAATATAAGTAACTGTCGCTGGGTTTAATCCGTACGGCAAGGCCTCCACAAACCATTGTGGAGGCCATTTAAATACTTGCCTAGTTCCCGAAAACGCGCATTTATCGTCATCACGTTTTCAAGGTTCAGTACGCCTTATCTTCAAATCCGTTTGAGTCTTTATTAGAGATTGCCGACGTATCGTCGTGCAGAGTCTTTGTTTGAATATAAAAGAGAAGGGTAATATGTCAAAGAAATTAACCACTCCTACGTTCGGCCCGCTAGCAGGGGTTCGAGTTGTATTTTCCGGTATTGAAATCGCAGGGCCTTTTGCCGGCCAGATGCTTGCCGAGTGGGGCGCTGAAGTCATTTGGATTGAGAATGTGGCTTATGCAGACACCATACGTGTACAGCCTAACTATCCAGAGCTGTCTCGTCGTAATCTACATGCCTTGTCTCTGAACATCTTTAAAGATGAAGGTCGGGATGCGTTTCTAAAATTGATGGAAACGACTGATATCTTCATCGAAGCGAGTAAAGGACCCGCCTTCGCTCGTCGCGGTATCACAGACGAAGTTTTGTGGCAGCATAACAAGAAGCTGGTTGTTGCACATCTGTCAGGTTTCGGCCAGTACGGCACCGATGAGTATACCAATCTTCCAGCTTACAACACGATTGCTCAGGCATTCAGTGGTTACCTTATCCAGAACGGGGACAAGGACCAGCCTATGCCGGCTTTCCCTTATACGGCTGACTACTTCTCAGGCATGACGGCAACCACTTCAGCCTTGGCGGCCTTATACCGTGTTCGTGAAACTGGTGTCGGCGAAAGTATCGACATCGCCATGTATGAAGTGATGTTGCGTATGGGTCAGTACTTCATGATGGATCACTTCAACGGTGGTGAGATGTGCCCGCGTATGACCAAAGGTAAAGATCCTTACTATGCAGGTTGTGGTCTGTACACCTGTAAGGACGGCTATATCGTTATGGAGCTGGTCGGTGCAATGCAGATTGAAGAGATGTTCAAGGATATGAATATTTCTCATCTATTTGGCACAGAGGAGATCCCTGCAGGAACTCAGCTGATCCATCGCGTTGAATGTCCTTTCGGTGAGCTAGTTGAAGATAGTCTGGATGCCTATCTAGCCACTCGCACTATTGAAGAGGCGTTAGCAAGATTCGCCGAATTAAAAGTCGCCAGTGCTAAGGTGCTGACGGTTCCAGAGCTCGAGACTAACCCACAGTATGTGGCGCGTGAGTCTATTACCGAGTGGCAAAACATTGATGGCAAGACCTGCAAAGGGCCAAACGTGATGCCTAAGTTCAAGAATAATCCTGGTCAGATATGGCGCGGAATGCCAAAACACGGCATGGATACTGCGAATATCTTGAGTGATATTGGTTATTCGGATGAAGAAATTCAAAATTTAAGTGAAAAAGGCTTGGCCAAAGTCTCTGGTAGTAAGTGAGGCATTGATAATGGATATCGTTGGTAGCAAAACAATCAGATGCATGTGGGAAGAGCGTGCGCGTAAATATAGTGATAACACAGCATTAGTTTTTGAGGATGCTGCTGGCGATGTCCGAGAGTTTACTTATAGTGCACTGAATGACGAAATTAACAAGGCAGCAAACTTATTCCTTCAGTTAGGTATTAATAAGGGGGATAAAGTCGCTGTACAGTTATATAACAGCCCTCAATTTATATTCTGTTGGTTTGGGTTAGCAAAAATTGGCGCTGTTATCGTTCCTCTTAATACGCAATATGTATATGGAGAGTGTAATTACATCATTAATAAATGTGATGTAAAAGCGGTGGTTATTGAAGAGGAGTTTCTGCCTACTTTTAAAAGAATAGCGCAGGATGACGATAATTTAGTCACTAATATCTTAGTGGCAAGGTCGATAAGTACAGATATTTCGAATGCGATTAATTTCGATAAGCTTATGAGCCAACAATCTAGTCAGTTAGACAAGATGGTGCCATTAAGCAGTGATGATGTGGTCGAAATTTTATGTACCTCTGGCACAACCTCCAGGCCTAAGGGAGTGGAGATCACTCACTGTAATCTTCTGTTCGCGGGTTATTACACAGCCTGGCAAACAAACTTGAGATCTGATGACATCTATTTAACTATGATGCCCAGCTTTCATATCGACTTTCAGTGCAATGCGGCTATGGCTGCGTTTACTGTTGGTGCGCGTTTAGTCATGCTTGAGAAGTACAGTGCACGTAAGTTTTGGAAGCAGGTTTGCGATTATAAGGCCACTATCACCCACAGTATGCCGATGATAGTTCGGACTTTAATGTTGCAGCCGGTCATGCCCCATGAACGCGAGCATTGTCTTCGTGACATGTTGTTTTTTATGCACATTTCAGATCAGGAAAAGTCAGATTTCGAAAGACGATTCAAGATTGAGTTGTTTAATTCCTATGGTATGACTGAGACCTTAGTCGGTTTAATCGGTGACACGCCAGGTGAAGAACGTCACTGGCCGTCCATCGGCAGACCGGGTCTCTCCTATGACGCTAAGATCACCGATGCTAATGGCGATGAAGTTGCGCCAAATGTTGTTGGCGATCTGCGAGTCAAAGGGGTTCCCGGGAGAACCATACTCAAGGGGTACTATAAGGATCCAGAAGCGACAGCACAGGTCTTGACTGCTGACGGTTGGCTCTACACCGGAGATAAAGGATATGTCGATGAAAGGGGATTATTTTATTTTGTCGATAGAAAGACAAATATGATTAAACGCTCTGGAGAGAATATTTCAAGTAGTGAAATTGAAAAAGTTCTGATGTCTCATCCCTATATTCTCGATGCTGCGGTTATCGGTGTTCCGGATCATATCCGTGATGAAGCAGTAAAAGCCTTCGTTATTTTTAATGAGGGCGAGTCATTGAGTGTCGATAATATACTCAATTATTGTTCTGAAAATATGGCTAAGTTTAAAGTTCCATCTATTGTTGAAATAAGAAAGTTCTTCCCAAGAACGTGTACTTGTAAAGTAGACAAGAAACTTCTTGCATGACTTTGTTTTAATAATTCCAGCTAAATAAAGTGAATTATATCGAATTAATTAAACCCAATTAATTAAATCCAATAACTGAATTAATCTTTTAATGAGAGTCATCTTTGATGACTCCTAATGGAGTATTAGTATGAGCGAATCATTACACATCGTCCGAAATGGCAGTATTTTAGAAATTACCTTGGACAGACCCAAGGCGAATGCCATTGACGCCAAAACCAGTTTTGAGATGGGAGAAGCCTTCCTGGCATTTCGTGAAGACCCAGAACTGCGCGTCGCCATTATTACCGGTGCCGGTGCACGTTTCTTCTCTGCTGGTTGGGATCTGAAAGCCGCGGCCGAAGGTGAAGCACCAGATGCTGATTTTGGCCCAGGTGGATTTGCGGGTTTAACCGAGATTTTTGATCTAGACAAGCCTGTCATCGCAGCGGTAAATGGCTATGCATTCGGTGGTGGTTTTGAACTTGCGCTTGCGGCAGACATGATTGTTTGTTCTGAGAATGCCAGTTTTGCTTTGCCTGAAGCCAAACTCGGTATTGTGCCTGACAGCGGCGGAATGCTACGTCTGCCTAAATTGTTACCGCCTGCAATTGTCAATGAGTTGATGATGACTGGCCGTGGTATGGGCGCCGAAGAAGCACTTCGTTGGGGCGTCGTTAACCGCGTGGTTGAAAGCGATAAACTGATGGAGACCGCGCGTGAATTGGCTCTGCAAATAGCTCAGGGCGCACCTTTGGCCATTGCCGCAATTAAAGAAATATATCGCGAAACGGCTGAGCTATCAGTTGAAGAAGGCTATCGTCATATCCGCACCGCAACCTTGAAAAATTATCCGTCAGTATTGCGTTCAGAAGATGCGTCAGAGGGACCTCTCGCTTTTTCTGAGAAGCGTGACCCTGTTTGGAAAGGCCGATAATCTTTCGATTAATAGCCTTAAATAAATCGGTGGGATCAGGTGATCCCGATCCCACTGTTATTAGTTCAAATAGCCCGTCAGGCGTTGTGTTTCTTGGTTTGTAAAAGGAGTTTCGAATGGCGTTAAAATTAGAGATGCAGGGACAAATATACGGCCCCTTCATCAATGAATATACACAAAAAGATGTCATGTTGTTTGCACTGGGTTGTGGTGCAGGAAGTGACGGTAAAACAGATTTAGATTATGTGTATGAAAAGAATTTAAAAGTATTACCTATGTTTGCGGCAATACAAATTGTCGACGCTGAGGTGACCAAGACTATAGATTATGGTTTCCAGTGGGGTGGATCTCTGCATTGGGGATTTGATCTCCATATTCATCAGCCATTACCCACCTGTCCGGGGAAATTGAGCACTACAGTGTTGCTAAAAGGCCTGTTTGATCGAGGTGAAGGCCGTGGCTGCCTCGCTCAACATATCGGCGAAACCTTCGATGAAGCTGGTACAAAACTCTTTACTAACGAGAGCTGGGATTGTGCCCTCTATGACGGTGGCTTCGGTGGACCTAAGGCGCCCAGAGATATCGTTGAGATGCCTGAACGAGCACCTGATTTTGAAATTGAACAAGCAATTCCACTTAACCAGGCGCTTATTTACCGACTATCTGGTGACGATCATCCCCAACATGTCGACTGGGAGTATGCTCAGGAATTTGGTCACCCTAAGCCAAACCTGCATGGAGTGAGCACAGCTGGTGTTGCCTGTTGTCACATTATTCAGGCCATGTTTCCCGGCAAACCTGAACGTCTGACGCGTTTTAAAACCCGTCTCACCAAATCATTGTATCCGGGCAGCACAGTGAAAACCCAAATCTGGAGATGGGACGATAACTGTATTCACTTCAAAATGGTGGATGCCAACGATCCTGAGATGGTCTATCTGAACTTTGGCCTCGTAGAGTGGCAATAGTCGAGATAGAGCTACCGAGCGGAAAGTCGCTCGGTTCATGTTTTTCGGTGAGCGCAATGCTCCCATGAATATCGATGGTACCTTTATATTCAGTGCTCACCACACTGTTATCGGGTCGGTATTAGAGACATTATCCGTTAATTTTTTTGGTCTATTGAGGCAGAGAGTTAACCGCTAATTTCTTACACAATGTAAGAGAGTCACTTGTATGGCCTGTTATGTTCTTGAAAGGCTTAAGTTGCTGATAAAATGGATAGTAAATAGAGCGAGTAATTGTAATGCCCTGTTATGAATTTGAAGGCTTAGTGCCAGTGGTAGATCCCAGTGCCTATGTTCACCCGACTGCAGTATTAATCGGTGATGTAATCGTCGGTGCAGATGTCTATATTGGGCCAACTGCATCGTTGCGTGGTGATTATGGTCGGCTGATTTTAGAGCAAGGTTCCAATCTGCAAGATGGCTGCATCATGCACGGTTATGCGGGTATGGATACCGTGGTTGAGCAGGACGGTCATATCGGTCATGGCGCCATTTTGCATGGTTGTGTGATTAAGCGAAATGCCCTCGTCGGCATGAACGCGGTGGTGATGGATGGTGCCGTGATTGGGTGTGACAGTATTGTTGGTGCAATGAGCTTTGTAAAAGGAAGTTTTCAAGGCGAACCGCGGCAACTGCTGGTTGGCTCGCCAGCTAAGGTCATTCGGCAGGTATCTGAGCAAGATTTACATTGGAAAGGGCTCAATACCTTAGAGTATCAGCTATTAGCGGGTCGCTCGTCGAGATCGATGCATGAGGTCGAGCCGTTGACTCAGGTTGAGGCTAATCGTCCACGTTTAATGGGATCTACCGAGGTACAGCCGAAAAGTTAGTGTCAATTTGGCTGGTTTTAACTCTGGCTTATTTGAGCAAGGTTATACGCTTATCGCAGCGTCACATTTTTAATGCTGCCTGACGAGTGTTCTATTTCAACAGAGTCAGTTGATGATTTTCAATCCCCACATTGTTTGATTCTGTAGCTGTTAGTGATGGCCAGGCGGCATACCTTTTTATTGTTTAGGTAAGAATCTAGGCGACATGTAAATGTTACCAATGCGCGGACATGTCATTTGAATAAGATACTAATTTCAATTGAATACATTAGAGATAAGGAGAGGATTATGCCGCTCGACCCAAAAGTTGAACAGTTTTTGCAAAAGGTGCGTGACTCGGGTGCTCCAGCTTATGAGGATATGACGCCGGCACAGTCCAGACGTGACGATCTAACCGCATTAGCCACGGCAACACCAAGCCGTAAACCAGAAAGCGTTTCTGCGATTGAACATAGATTTATTCCAGGGCCAACGGCCGACCTACCCATTCGTATCTATCGTCCTGAAGGCGTTGAAGACACGGGAGAGTTGCAGCCTGGGCTTATCTTTATTCATGGCAGTGGTTGGGTTGTATCTAACATCGAAACCAATGATTCATTTAGTCGAGCGTTGGCTAATCGCACTGGAGCTGTTGTCATTGCCATTAATTACCAGAAGGCACCGGAGCACAAGTTTCCTATCCCTATGGATGATTGTTATGCCTCGACACAATGGGTTTTTGAGTATGCATCTCAACTTGGCTTGGATGCGAATAGAATTGGTATTTTAGGTGACAGTGCGGGCGGTAATCTTGCTGCTGCTGTGTGTTTACGTCTGCGTGATGAAAATGGACCTAAGCTGGCATATCAGGTATTGGTTTACCCAGCAGTGCAGTACGGGTGGCATACGCCTTCGGCTGTCGCCAATGCCGAAGGTTATTTGCTCCAGCAAGCCAGTATGAAATATTACTGGAATCACTATGTACGCAGCGAAACCGATGCCAAAAATCCCTATTGCTCGCCCCTCGATGCTGCCGACCACAGTGGGTTACCACCGACATTGATCTATACCGCCGAGTATGATCCCTTATGCGATGATGGCTGTCATTATGCACAAAAACTTCAGGCATGCGGTGTGCTGGTAAAACATAAGATGTATGGCGGCGTCATTCACGGTTTCATAAAAATGTTGGGTGTGTTTGATCAAGCCGATGAATTTCTCGATGAAGTCAGCCAAGATCTCAGTGTTATATTGGGATAGTCTAATTACCAGTATATTAACTTTGTCTAATCTTTTCGAGCAAGTGTATTTGATTAATGCCCTGTTTAATTCTACGGGGTATTTTTACGAACGATTGTTAACCAAATGAAAAATTTAAATATTGATGAATGTTTTATTTTAATAAAAACACCCAAGATGTATGCGATATTTTGACAATAGTTGATGGTAAATATTTTGTTCAAGGTTAAGTTTTTGATTTATAGTGGCTTTATTCTTATTATTTGATTTTTATTATCATTGTCGTTATATTTTAAAATTGCACTGAAATTTATTTTTATATTTAGTGTTCACGTTATAGGTAGTGTTTGTGATCCCAGTCTTATTATTAAAAAAACCCGTTCCATTTAACTATGGAGTAACACTTTATTGTGCGCGTCATTACATTTTTTAAGTAAAATCTTATGATAACCTCCTGTAAGGTTTTCGATATTTAGTTAATTATGAATAATAATATTCCGTTAAGAGCACTTCAGATTTTTGAGTCCTGCGCAAGATTAGAAAGTTGCTCTCTTGCTGCTAATGAATTGAGTATTACTCAAAGTGCTGTATCGCAGCAGATTAAACAGCTGGAAGACTACTTCTTAGAAAAGCTATTTTATCGGAATTCAGGAAAAATCAACTTAACTGAAGCAGGCCTTGAACTGAGGCAGAGACTGTCTCCGGTTTTCTATGACTTGAATAGTGTCTGTGCCAGTCTGGTTCCAACGATGTCTGGTGAGGTCAGGGTGCACTCCTATACTTCTCTCGCGGCCAGATGGTTGGTTCCAAATATGGAGAAGTTGAGAAGGGAATATCCTGAGTTGAATATTAACGTCGGCATGTTTCAAAATGACATCGAAATGAGCGATATGATTGCCGATATATTTATCGTAACTCGAGAGTCGCAAGATGGTTATGTGTTTAAGCCGCTTATTAAAGAGACGCTTATTGCATTTTGTAGTCCTGAATATCTTGAAAAGTCGAAAAAAATTACGTCGCAAAATTTACATGATCACTGTTTGTTATTTTCCAAACATAAAGATTATGGTCTGGACTGGGATAGCTGGTTCAGGGATAACGGTATCGAAATGAGTTCCGTTCAGAAGAAGTTAGTGTTTAATCATAATATGCTAGCGGTTCAAGCTGCGATATATGGAGAAGGTGTTGTACTGGGGGTTGAACAAACCTTGAAGGTTGAAATCGATTCGGGCAACCTGGTTAAATTAGATCTTCCTTCATGTTATTCAGGTTTTAATTATTCGATAGCCTATAAAGCATCGAAGCAGCGCGATGCAAGGATCATGAAAATCGTTGATTGGATCTGTGACAAATATCCTCGTGTGGGTAGTAGTAAGTAATACCGCGAAGCTTTGTTTTATACCAAACACTGTCCATCACTTGGACAGTGATAAATCTCGTACCTTTTTCTTCCACGCACCTGAAGAGCATCAATTTCTGTCACACCAGAAAGTCTCCATTAGCTATGTTTATGTTCCATAGCCGTTCTCAGCCTTATATCAAAGGTACTTTTGCCAATTTACCTCAATCATTTTGTGCATTCTCAATGTAGAAATATTACTTTTCTAATGCTAAAACGAGATAGGCCAAAACCCTTTGTAAAAGAAATACGGCTGCCGTGGAGTCATTTAGCGACTGTTATTTATTGTTTTTTTATGGCAATTGCTGCATTTATAAATATTACGTGTTGTCAGTTGATATCAATAGCTACAATTACTCGTAGGATAAATAAAACGATCAGGCCATATCATTTTCTTTAAATGATTTAGGCTATCAATGTCAGAGAAAAATGGGCGTTGCCGTTCAATAAATGTGTTCGAGACATCCCATCTAAATCTTCACTCCTCGTCGTGATTTATACAGCAAGTGTAGGCTGGGAATTTACTCATATGCATAGGCATTTTTTTGTTTGATTAATTACATTTTAGGCTAATATAGAGTATTCCAATCAGCTATCTTCCTGATACTATTGGCCAGCATGCCAAGATAAACGTTGTTTAGGCATTGGCACTCACGATTACACATTTCGATTGAGCATTACCAAGGGTTGTAAATGAAACCGACTGATCCGGCTCCTCAGCTAAAGTCACAGATACAAAAAAATTATAGTAGGGCAGTTTTTTACACTTACATCGGTGTAATTATCATGGCCTTGGTGACTGCTTGGTTCTTTTTTGAAAGACAAAAAACACAAGTGATGGAGCAACGTGAAGAGCTTGTTGAGCGTCATGTGCTACAAATCGATCTGTTGCTTGAATCGAGTATTAGAGCGGTAAAGAGTTTGCGTAATGTCGCCATTGACCATTTAAGGTTGGGTGAACTGGTGCGTAAAGACCGCTTACCCCAGTATGAAAAATTTAACGAAAGTGGTCAGTTTTTTACACTGGAACCGAGTTATGCCCACAGTGGTGAACCGTTTACCAGCATGGGGCGGATAACCGGTGCGGGTTCTCTTAACGGCCGCAGTGATAAGTTCTATCAAGAACTGGAAATGCTGTTTGAGTTATCACTGTCATTCCCTGTTGCGACACAAGCTGCGCCTAAAGCCTCATCCATCTATTACATCTCTAAACGCCGAATAATGTCTTATTATCCGTGGCCATCGGATGATCAACGTTTTCGCGATGAACTGCTCAATAAAAAACAGTTCCAGTTAGTCACCCCAGCGATGAATCCGCAGCGCAGTATTGCGTGGAGTCCGGCCTATGTTGAGCCTGCTGAAAAGGGCTTGCTAACCACTCTAGGTGTGCCTATTTATCTCGAAGATGAGTTTATTGGATCAATCAACTTAGATATGACCTTATCTTCATTAGCCAAGCAGATCCGTCTCTATTTTAAAATGCCTGGTACGGTAATTTTACTGGATCAAGACAATAATATATTGTCCCATAGCGATATCGACACCTCGGACTTTAGTCGGGTTTACCATATCAGCCAAAAGATCCCTTCTGAATTGCACTCGATCCCAGAGTCTGAACTGTTTGATGCCCATGAAGGTATTATCCGTAATGGCTATTACATTCACTCAGTAGCGTTAAATAATGCGCCTTGGCGACTGCTGTATCTGCAAGATGTGGATGATCTGTTTAAAGATTCATGGGAAAAACTTGAACTGTCATTTGTGTTGGTGGTGATGGCGTTATCTATTTTGGTTACGATTGTGCATTGGCAGACACGTCGCTCGTTCGTTAATCCTGCCACTAGGCTACTCACGCACTTAGAAGAGTGCTCGGCGGAGCCGATAAAGCCACCGGAGAAAATTACCGAAGGCTGGGCCCCCTGGTTCCAGCTCGTGAGTCGGATTTTTGAAGAAAACAAACAATATACCCGACATCTAGCAGAACAAAACCGGCGACTCGACAAGCAAGTTGCACAGCGTACAGAGCGACTCAAAGAGACCACTGAACGACGTGAGCAAGAGTATGCGTTATTGCGTTCCTTACTGGACTCGATCCCCGAAGCTATTGTGTTTAAAGATAAAGAGGGTCGTTATTTAGGTTGTAACAAATCTGCAGAGCGCATGCTTGGTTACACCGAAAATGAGATCATAGGCCAGTATGCTGATGCACTCATCCCGAGCGAGCAAGCGGTGCGTATTCGCGCCGAAGATAAACGCGTCCTCGCCAATCGCGTGCCACTGCGTTACCAAGAAAAAGTGGATCTGGCAGGTAAACCCGTACTGCTTGATACGTTAAAAATTCCCTTCTATAACCGCCGGGATGAACTGTTAGGTTTGATTGCAGTATGGCGTGATGTTACCCGCGAGTATGAATCAGCTGAGCAGCTACGTTTGTCTGAAGAGCGTTATCATCTTGCGATGGACGCAGTAGAGGATGGCCTCTGGGATTGGTATCTAGATTCAGAGCAAATTATTTGTAATCCAGCGTATTACTCAATGCTCGGTTATAAGAGTAATGAATTTCCTGCGTTAGTCTCTACAATCGATGAACTTATTCACCCAGATGACCGTTTACGGGTAGAGGAGCATCGTAACGAGTACTTGAGCGATCCCGTGGGCACTTATGATGTTGAATTTAGAATGCTCGGTAAAAATGGTGAGTACCATTGGCTGCTATCGCGTGGTCGAGTGGTCGAGTTTACTGCGACCAATCAACCCAAGCGTATGGTCGGAACCCATAAAGATATTACCCGCCATAAGCGCAATGAAGGCGCCATGCTTGAAGCTAAGCAAGACGCTGAAATGGCAAACCTTTATAAGAGTGAATTCTTGGCCAACATGAGCCACGAGATCCGTACACCGATGAATGCGATTATTGGTATGTTGCAGTTGGCGCAGCGCACATCGCTAACGGCTCAGCAGAAAGATTACCTCGAAAAAGCCGGTTTCTCAGCCCATTCATTGCTGCGGATCATCAACGACATTCTCGATTTTTCTAAGATTGAAGCCGGTAAGCTTGAACTAGAGCGGGTCGCATTCCCACTCGATAAGGTGCTCGACCATGCGTTGGATCTTAACGCGCTAAAAGCGCAAGAGAAGGGTGTCGAGCTACTGTTATATGCGCCGGTCACCGCGGGGTTAATTCTTGAGGGCGATCCACTGCGTCTGGGGCAAGTGTTGATTAACATGCTGTCTAACGCCGTTAAGTTCACCCAGTCAGGTGAAATTGAGCTTGGCTGTGAAGATGTCGGTGAGCGAGATCATCGCATTACGCTTAAATTCTGGGTACGTGATACCGGTATCGGGATTAGTAAAGAGCAGCAAGCCATTTTGTTTGACGCCTTTGCCCAAGCTGATGGTTCAACCACCCGTAAGTACGGGGGGACCGGACTAGGCTTATCTATTAGTAAGCACTTAGTGTCAATGATGGGTGGCACCATGCAAGTTGAAAGTGAGATGGGGGTAGGCAGTACCTTTAGTTTCACCATCAGCTTTGAGATTGCCGAAGAAGCGGAAGTGTTGCCATTTGTGGTGCCTGCAACCGTAGGCAGCTTGAAGACCTTAGTTATTGACGATAACCCGACAGCGTTGCAGATCTATTCAAGCGTGATGCGAGATTTTCACTTCTCTGTTGATACTGCCGCCAGTGGCCCTGAAGGGTTATATAAATTAAGCAAGAATCCGGTCGATTTACTGCTGCTTGATTGGATGATGCCAGAGATGGATGGTATTGAGGTGATTAAAGAGATCGACGCCATGGTGGCTGAAGGCAAGTTGGCTAAGCGACCTGTGATCATCATGATGACAGCCTATACGGCGGAGCCGATGCATAAGGATATTGAAGGTGCTAATGTGTTTGCATTGCTGCAAAAACCCTTTAAAGCGTCATCTTTGTTTGACGAAATAATCTCGGCATTCTCCGACGAACCAAGCCTAAATCCGCTACCAGAGGCGAGTGAAGAAGAATCAGACAAAGATGCTGGTTATATATTGTTAGTTGAAGATAACTTTATTAATCAGCAGGTTGCGACTGAACTGCTCAAGAGTGCAGGTTATACGGTAGATGTGGCTGAAAATGGCCAAATCGCCTTAGAGATGATTGATGCGGCAAGCTACGATGCTGTTCTGATGGATATACAGATGCCAGTGATGGATGGTTTAACCGCCACCAAAGAACTGCGTAAACGTTATCCTGCATCAGAGCTGCCCGTTATCGCGATGACGGCCCACGCTATGTCTGGTGATAGAGAAAAGAGTTTATCAGCAGGGATGAATGCACATATCACTAAACCTATTGTGCTCAACGAGTTATTTGAAACCATCAGTTATTGGATTAATGAATGTGGTCGAAAATCATGATTAGCTTGATAATTTTTCATATAGGCTTGCTATAGTACAAGCCTATTTATTAAGCTAACAAATAATAAAGATTATTGTATTGATACAATAGCGAATAATAAGGCTCAAGGAGAGACCATGAAACCTTACAAACTTGCACTGGCAATCGCCCTAGCGACAATGCCACTGACCAGTGTGAATGCTGCTACTAATACCAACACGATCATTAAGAAAAGCCAAGCAGCCACAGGTTTCATTAATCTGTTTTATGAGAAAGCATCTGGCGATCTCTACATGGAAGCCAACAAACTCAACCAACCTTTTTTATTGCTCACCAGTTTACCGCATGGGGTTGGCTCCAATGATATCGGTCTTGATAGAGGGCAGTTAGGGCGTACCCGAATGGTACAGTTTGAACGCCATGGCCCTTACCTTATTCTTAAACAACTCAATACCGCTTACCGAGCTGACACTGATAATGCTGCCGAGCAACGTGCAGTAAAAGAGGCATTTGCTGAATCTGTTTTATGGCGCGGAAAATTGGTCACA
This sequence comes from Shewanella sp. Choline-02u-19, assembly GCF_002836205.1. NCBI lineage: Bacteria > Pseudomonadati > Pseudomonadota > Gammaproteobacteria > Alteromonadales > Shewanellaceae > Shewanella > Shewanella sp. Choline-02u-19. The sequence continues at coordinate 3,206,427 of NZ_PJBE01000013.1, read as the reverse complement.
GGTAAGCGTAATTTAGTCTCTATAAATGACTTAGTCGTTAACGATCTACATGGTATTAGCGATGTCTTAGAGCAGACTAAACAGGGTAGCTACCAATTAGACAAAACGAAGTCTTTGATTTTACCTGAAGGGGTTAAGTCATTTGAGCGTAATAGTGATGTGGATGTATTACTGACTTTTAACAGTGCCAAAGAGGGTAACTATGTTGCGCAGGTAACCCCTGATGCAAAACATATGTCAGTGCGTTTACGTTACTCGTTTATCGCTTTGCCTGAAGAGCAATATCAGGCGCGTTCTTATCACCCCATGAGCGGTTACTTATCTGATGATTATCTCGATTACGGCACCCGTGTCGATCAAGATATTCGTCAACGTTTTCTGCTGCGCCACCGACTAGAGAAAGTAACCCCTGGTGCAGCGCCAAGTCAGGTTGTTAAACCTATTACTTATTACCTCGATCCTGGTGTGCCAGAGCCTATTCGCTCAGCACTCCTTGAGGGCGCAAGCTGGTGGGAAGATGCCTTTACTGAAGCTGGTTTTATCAATGGCTTTAAAGTTGAGTTATTGCCAGAAGATGCCGACCCACAAGATGTACGTTATAACGTTATTCAATGGGTGCATCGCGCTACGCGTGGCTGGTCTTACGGTTCAGCCGTGACCGACCCTCGCTCGGGTGAAATCATTAAAGGGCATGTCACACTGGGTAGCCAACGAGTACGACAAGACCATCTTATTGCACGAGGTCTTACTGCGGGTTGGGAAGATAGAGCCGCGGCTGATGATGCCGCCATGGCGTTGTCACTTGCAAGAATAAGACAGCTTGCGGCCCATGAAGTTGGCCACACGTTAGGGTTAGATCATAACTTTGCCGCATCGAGCAATAACAATGCCTCAGTGATGGATTATCCACATCCTATGGTCACGATTAACGGTGACAAGATTGATATTACTAAGCCTTATGATGAAGGTATTGGTGCTTGGGATAAATATACCGTTGCTTATGGTTACGCTGAATACTCAGATCCAGCGCAAGAGAAAGCAGCACTCAAGGATATGCGCGCAGAAGTTGAGCGCCAAGGGCTTAGATATATTGGTGAAGCCGATTCAAGAGGGGCGGGGGCCAGTAACGCTTACGCCAGCCTGTGGGACAACGGCAACGACCCAGTGGCTGAATTGACACGTTTAAGTGCTGTACGCGCTAAAGCGATACAAAACTTCTCTGCCACTGCACTATTAGCGGAGCAGCCAAAAGGTGAGCTTAGTGATGCTTTTGTGCCGATCTACCTATTAACGCGATTCCAAATCAGTGCCGCCGCTAAGTTTATCGGGGGCACTGATTACACTTATGGTGACGGAGTGGACGGTAAATCATGGCACTACCTTGCCCCAGCACTGCAGCAGCAAGCATTGCAGGCCATTTTAGCGACCTTAGCGCCGAGTGAGTTAGCCATTTCTGAGTCTCTGCAGGAGATGCTAGTTCCTAAAGCGGGCAACTATAGCAATACTCGAGAAAGCTTCCATTCGGGACTCGGTGTGGTCGCGGATCCGTTAGGAATGGCTGAAGTCTTAAGTCGGCATGCACTATCACAAATTTTTGTGCCAGAGCGAATCAATCGTATAAACCAAGCTTATCTTAACGATAAAGAGCAATGGTCGGTGTCAAAAGTGACCGATAAAGTGCTCGCTAAAACGGTTTTTGCCGATATGCCAACAGGCCCTGAATTGGGTGTGTGGATGCGAGTCAATGCGGTGACTGTTGATGTGTTATTAGCGGCATACCATGACGATAAAACACGACCTGAAGTGAAGGCTCAATTAGCCGAACGTTTAGGCTATATGGTTAAGCAGCTTAAACGCAAAGTAAAACGTGTCAGTGCCTACGAAGCTGCGCACTTTGCTTGGTTGCAACAAGGCATTGAAAAGGGTTTGAACGATCCTAAGCTTAAGCTTATTGCTCATCCTTTACCTATGCCACCAGGTTCACCTATTTAAGCGTAATAGCCTTGAAAATCATCAAAGCGCTTAGTGAATAACTAAGCGCTTTTTTATTGGGCGCGGGAGGCCTGATTGTCAGTCTTTAATAAAAATATAAATGGAAACTATTGGGCGGATCATCTGTCTACTACTGTGCATTCACGGATCTTAACGATTGAATTTCTAGCAAGGGTAAATGATTAAATGATTAAAGGGTTAACACATTGGGTATTACTCATCTCATTGGTTGGGCAGTTTCTGCTGAGCCCTGCGATGGCGTTGCCTGATATACTACATACCCTAGATAAAAGCGATATACAGATCCAACAACGTCTTGCTGATACTGGTAAAACATCTTTACTGATAAACTTTTCAAACATCGCTTCGTCGATTGAAACGCAATATGGTGAACATGGATTTTTGTCTGACAGTCGTTATATCTATGGTGCTAATTGCGACGATGTGTGCCAAGTTTTAGCATCGGGTCATTGCACTACTCACGCACATTGTCCGATCGGTTTACATTTGTTTACTGATTTGTTTCCCATACAAGACAAGCTCGAAGGAAAGATTTCTGAGAGTCCTTGGCCGATAAAAACAGTTACTCTTCATATAGTTAATCCTCCTCCAATAACATAGTTGTCTAACATAGTTTTAATTTTTTGTATGTTATATGTATCAAATTGCAAAACTTGTCCTTTTTTTGTTCTCTAAAACAGGTAAATAACTTAGACTGTTTGTTAACGAAATAGGCAAATTAGATTGGAGTTGTATATGAAAATGTTAACCAGCGTAGCCTTATCTGTAATTGTTACTTTATTTTCTGCATCAGCAATGGCAGAACGACCAGATTTTTCTAAAACATCAGCTGCACGTGCTGATTACGATTTTTCTAAAAATATTGCCGCAGCAGCGCAACCCAATAATATTCAGCGTGGCTCGACTCGGCATGATTTTTCAAAGACGTTAGCGGCGACTAACGCTTATGATTTTTCGAAAAATGCAAAGTCAAAAATTATTCAGCATACTCAGCCGACAACGCAACATGATTTCTCTAAAACGAATGCCGCTAAAGAGTCATGCATGTAATCGCGACCGCGATTCTGCTTTGTTGAAATCAGCATTGTTAATAAAAAAGGGTTACTCAATGAGTAACCCTTTTTTGTTGGCAAATTTGGCTATATCGAACAGCTAGTCACTATCTTGGCGGCGGCCTAAACGGTAAGCATCTGCAATACCAATAATCCAAGTCACTATAAAACCAGCGGTAGCAAGGTTAATCCAAATCGCTTCATTGCCGACAGGCGCTTGAGTTACTGCGCTGTATATAGCATCAAGCTGTAATGGAATTTCTCCACTGAAGATCTGCTCCGATATTAACTGTGCTCGTTGATAGGCATGCCAGCATAAGTAGGATAAAGAGGCGATGGTCGTGACTAAAATGAGATTGCCTACCGCACGCTGCTTTAAATAAAAATGGCCTGCACCAGGAAAAATAAATGCCGATAACAAGGCTGCTTTTGTTGAGGTTTTCATGGTTATACCCATTCGGTTTAATAGGTGGTCTTAGAACTTTTCCTGGCCTTTTAAGAGGGTTCAGGCGTCTTTATTCTAGATCTATACGTCGTAACGCTTGCTGTAAAAATTCTATTTTTTCTGCTAATGCTGCTTTGTGAGTATGACGATCTTGGCTGGCATAATATTGGCTTTGAACGCCACTAAGCACCTGTACCAACCAGCCTCTTATCATCACATAATAACGCGAGTCGGTGCCGTAGTGAGTAATAATCTCTAATGAGTCGTTAGATGGATTTTCAAGTGCAGTATTTATCGCTTTTACCATTACGCCAATTGAATACTCTTCACTCTGTTGTTCCAACTGGGGTTTATCATCCAATGCTGTATTGGCTATCGCTTCGCTTGATAAGCAGGGGATAGATAGCAATGCTGCGGTGATTATCAGCTTGGAAGGTATTATTCTGAATATTAGCGGCTTCATAAGCAGACCATGATAGTAAGCAACAGCTGTTTACATTAACAGCCTCGTTGATCGATTACTCGTAAACTTTTGTTCATCAAACATCAGAAAGTATTCCGGCTTGGCCCATTTATGGGTCAAGCCGGAGCTGCCGGGAAGCATTTTTGTTGTACTAATTTAATTGATTTACGGGGTTAATTTAATGCGTTGTAACCTCCTTACTTCGCATTTTTATGTGGATAAGGAATGCGAAACATTAAGGTATAAGTGACGGGCAGTACGATGAGGGTCAATACTGACGCAAAGCCTAGTCCGAAGATGATGGTAATGGCCATTGAGCCGAAAAAGGCATCGGATAGCAGTGGCACCATCCCCAGCATAGTCGTTATCGCTGCCATCAACACAGGGCGTACGCGGCTGACCGACGAGTCTACAACTGCCTGATAGGCCTCTTTGCCTTCGCTGAGTTCGAGATTGATTTGATCGACCAACACAATGCCATTTTTAATGATCATACCGGTAAGGCTCAATAAGCCCAGCAGTGCCATAAAGCTAAAAGGGGCATCAAAGATCAGTAAGCCCGATACCACCCCAATCAAAGCGAGAGGCACAGTAAACCAGATCACCAAAGGCTGGCGTACAGAGTTAAATAACAACACTGTGATTAAGAACATGGCCAAATAGCCCATGGGTATTGAGCTGAATACCGACACTTGCGCTTCACCGGCTGTTTCAAATTCGCCGCCCCACTCCAATTCATAGCCACTGGGCAGTGGAATAGCTTCTATATCAGCTCTGATGTTTCTGAAAACGGAATCGGCGGTCTCATCGGTTCCATTGATGGGGTCGGCATAGACAGCCAGCATACGTTTTCTATCTCGGCGCATAATCAGTGGGTTTTCCCACTCGGTAGTGAACTCCGAGACCACTTGATTTACAGGGACAAAGACGTTGTTTTCACTGCTCCAAACTTGCAGTTTCCACAAGCTGTCGGCGTCGAGTCGCTCTTCTGCAGGAGCTCTGGCAATGATCGGCAACAGGTGGCTATTTTCACGATAAACCCCCACCTGCTTGCCACTGAAGTTAACCAGCAAGGAGTTATCGAGATCTTGTTTACTGATCCCGGTTTCACGAGCTTGTGCTAAGGCCAGTTGCGGGCGGATTAAGGTCACCTGGTTACGCCAGTTATGCCTCACACCAACTGCCGTAGGTTCTGCCTCTAAAATGGCTTCAGCTTGGGTCGCGAGTTGGCGCAGCACTTTTGGATCTTCACCATAGAAGCGCGCCTCAATCTTAGCGGCTGGGCTAGGGCCATTTTCCATATACTTGAAGCGGTATTCCGCTTCTGGGTATTTAAGGCTTAACTCCTGTTCTAGGATGCGCATATACTGATTCAAGCGAGTAAGATCGGTCATCTCTATCAGCAGTTGACCGTAAGCGCTATAGCCTTTCTCAGGCGCATAGGAGAGCACAAATCGTTGTGCACCTTGACCGATAACACTGGTTAAGTTGACTAGACCGATATCATGGCGCTGTTGCTGTTGCATCAAGTCTTGTTCGATACGGCCGAGTAAGTGTTCGGTTGCCTTAATATCGGTGCCCTCTGGCATCCACACATCAACAAAGAACATTGGCGTGTTTGAGGCTGGGAAAAACACGTTTTTCACATGTCCGAAGCCCATGACTGAGGCTATCAGGGCTGTAATAACCAACAGTATGGTCACAGAGCGAAAGCGCATCGCCGTATTTAAGCTGCTACGGTATATCTGAAATACCCAACCCTTATAAGGATCATCGTTTTCATCATCGCTGACGACACCGTCTTTGAACATTAGATGACAGAAAAACGGCGTCAATGTCATTGCGGTGATCCAACTGATAAACAAAGAGATCAGTAAGACTTGAAATAAAGAGACGCAGAATTCACCCGTGGCAGTGTCAGATAAGCCGATGGGTGCGAAGGCGAGAATAGCAATCACCGTCGCGCCAAGCAGTGGCCATTGGCTTTGCTTGACGACTTGTTTCGCGGTTTCTAAGCGACTGTAACCCCGCTTAATGCCGATGAGAATGCCTTCGGTAACCACGATGGCGTTATCGACCAACATACCTAACGCAATGATCAATGCCCCGAGAGAGATGATCTGCAGCTCAATGTTGAGCACACTCATCATGATAAAGGTGCCTAATATGGTCAGTAACAATACCAAGCCCATTAGCAGACCAGCACGTACTCCCATAAATATCAGCAGCACACCGATCACGATGGCAATCGACTCTGCCAAATTGATTAAGAACCCACTGACCGTTTGGTCGACCATCTTGCTCTGGTCATAGACCTTAAAGAGTTCAATACCGATAGGACGTTGGTTATCCAGTTCGCCCAATCTTTGGTTAATGGCCTCACCCACATCAACAACATTGACGCCGCTAGAAAATGCAATGCCCACCGATAACGCAGACTCACCGTTACCATGATAGAGCGTACTTGGCGTTTCATCGTTGGCTTTATAGATCTTAGCAATATCACCTAAATAGATGAGCTTAGTGCTGCCTGGTGCGCTAATCAGCAAGCGTTCCATCTGTTTAACGTGATTAAATTCGCCAGTAGGGTGTAAACGGATACGGTTATCGCCGACACGGATGCTGCCGGCATTGGACACCACATTTTGGCTATTGATCAGACTATAAATATAGTCTTGGTCCAGACCGAGTGCATTGAGCTTCTGTGGTGAAATTTCGACCACCACCTGCTCAGTAATATCACCGGCAATATTGACCTTTTTAACCCCATCGACCAGTACTAGTTCACGCCTGAGAAAATCAGCATAATTTTGCAGTTCTCGGCTGGTGTAGCCATCGCCAGTGATGTTGAGCAAAATGCCATACACATCGCCAAAATCATCAATAACCGCAGGGGTCGCGACCCCGGGGGGTAACAAGGCTATGTTGTCATTCACCTTACGGCGAAGTTCATCCCATACTTGCGGCAGTTCATCTGCCCCGTAATGCTCTTCAATTTCCACTTCAATCTGAGATAAGCCCGCACTGTTGACCGACGTTATGTGCTTGACGGCATCGAGTTGCTGTATGGCATCTTCAAGGACTAAGGTGACCTCTTCCTCTACCTGCTCGGGTGAGGCGCCGGGGTAAGCGGTAACCACAAGTGCTTGTTTAAGAGTGAATTCCGGAAATTCGAGCTGACCTAAGCCAAGAAATGAAATACTGCCCCCCACGAGCAGTAATAGGGCGAACATCCAGCTAATGACTTTATGTTCGATTGAATATTGAGCAAAATTCACAGATTAAATCCTTGCAGGCGAAAGAGAAACATAAAAGCTAATTCCAGTGTCATCAGGGGTTATACGCCACGCTGCCAACGCAGTGGTTTAACGCTTTGTTCGGCTGATAGGTATTGCACTCCAGCGACCACAAGTTGATCGCCTAGGCTTAGTCCCTCTAAAATTTCAATGCCATGGGTAGTGACACGGCCGAGGGTGACAATTTGTGGCGTCACACTGCCAGTATCAGCATGGTAGAGCCAGATGATGTTCTCGCCATCTTGATCGCGCTTCATCACTGCACTTGCTGGCACCACGGTTTTGCTGAGTTCATTGCCCAGTGATAGGTCCAATGTTAGCTCGGCGCTCATACCGGGAAGGATGTTGATGTTCGTCGGATTGGGTAGGGTATAGACCACTTCATAGCTCTGGGTGCCAGGGGTGACTTGGGTAGCATGCTCTTTCAAGCTGACCTGATAGCTTTTATCCAATTGAGTGCTAAAGCGCACCTGTGGCTGAAACTTGGCATTGGGATTAAATGCGATAGCTTTATTCGCCATTGATTCAGGCACCTGAATGACGACATCAATATGATGATTTTTCTGCAACACTAACACTGACTGATTGGCTTGGATCATCTGGTAATTGTCGATAGAAATTTTAGCCACTGTGCCGTCATAAGGTGCGAGTAAGCGGGTGTAACTTAACTGATCTCGGGCATTAGCAAGGGCAGCGGTGGCTGACTTTAATTGCGCCTTAGCAAGATCGTAATCGGCAGGTGAGATCAGCTGACGGCGAAGTAATTCGCCCTTACGTTTATAATCGGCGGTAGCCAACTCATGATCCGCTTCCCGATTAAGCAAAGTGTTGCGGGCATCTCTGTCATCTAATTGAGCCAGAGTCGCCCCCTTTTTTACCTGTAGACCTTCGACCAAATTAAAATCAATTAACTGACCAGAGACGCGAAAGCTCAAGTCGGCCTGCTTAGTCGCGGCCACTTTAGCAGGGAAAACACGAATAGAAGCGGCATTAATATCGGTGACTTCCAATAACTTCACGGGCCTTATTGATTGCGGTGCAGCTTCAGTTGATTCTGCGCTGCAGCCCGAGAATATGGCTGCGATCATAACAAGGATGAATGTTTGGGGGAGGTGCTTCATAAACCGAATTCCATAAGTGCGACAAATAGTATTAATGACGGCTAAGATAACAGTATCTAATTTTGAACAAAACGGGAATGAATGGGAGTGTGAGTTCCATAAAGTGAGACTATTTAACCTTGATTGTAAATGCTAATCGTGTGCATGATCTTTGCTGTTAAAGATGTTACTGATCAAATGTGCTTGTCGGCTGCGCTTTTACTTAAGTTATTTACTTGAGCTATTCGCCCAGCGTGACGCCGTACAGCCCCTGTAGAGTGTGCCGTGAATGTGCCGCGAATTTGTAGTGAGAGAGTATGAAAACTGAAGATATTGCCTTGTTTCATCGTATCGTAGAAACAGGCAGTTTAGTGGATGCGGCAGATCTGTTGAACCTGCCTAAATCGACCGTGAGTCGCCGCTTGCAGAGCTTAGAAGAGGATCTGCATGTGAAATTGTTTCATCGTCAGAGTCGCTCTATGACATTAACGGCGTCGGGGAGTCATTTCTACGATAAGACCTTATCTATTCTTGGCGAACTTGAGCAGACAATGGTGGAGCTGACTGATACGGAAGCCGAGATTGGAGGCCACTTACGCATTCTTATGTTCCCAGTGCCTGAGTTGCTCGATATTGCCAGTGGTATCTTCGAGTTTATGGATCATAACCCTGAGCTTACCGTTGAGCTGATTGTGAGTACTGAACCGCAGGATATGATCCGTAATAATATCGATCTCGCTTTCATGATTGAAGACGCCTTTAACGAAAGTGAGATGGTGGCTCGGGAAGTGCTCACCGAAGAATTACATTTCGTCGCCAGTCCCGACTATTTGGCAAAGGCAGGCACACCCTTGCTTCCCGAAGATCTAGAGAAGCATAACTCCATTCTTTTCCGTTACCCTAACGGCCGAATTTTTAATGAAGTTCCCTTCGGCAATGATATGAAAATAGCCGTCAAAGGCAACCTGTGCCTAAATAGCCTTCAACTCTGTTTAGAAGCGAGCTTAGCCGGCCGTGGGATCGCCTTCCTCCCGATAGAAGTGACGCGTGATTATGTCGAACGTGGTGAACTCACCATGTTGTTTGAAGATGTAGCGCCCTATATAGGTAAGTGCTACTTGGTATATCCCTCAAGACGTTTTATTAGCTTAGCCAGTCAGCGATTTATCGATCATATGATGGCGGCACTCAAGCGTTGTAATTCAGGTAAGGGTTGTGGCAGGGAAGAGAGACTACGCGGTGCTATCAAGTCCTGGATTTAAGACCGTTTGAAGATGTAGAATACATGATATAGGTAAGTGCTACTTGGTATATCCCTCAAGACGTTTTATTAGCTTAGCCAGTCAGCGATTTATCGATCATATGATGGCGGCACTCAAGCGTTGTAATTCAGGTAAGGGTTGTGGCAGGGAAGAGAGATTACGCGGCGCTATCTAACCCACGCGCATACTTAACCAGGGGTTTCAATCAGGCGTGACGATCAGCCCCAATGGTGCCAGTAATTGCTCCTGTTGCCATTGATTAATGATCACGCCCTCAAGCCCAACGTTGCGCGGATCTAAACCGTCGAGTTCAATTCGGGTGAGGTTACACCCTTTAAGCTCAAAGGTGCCCCATTGCTCAGGGGAGAACTCGCCGCCACTTAAGTCGCTGCCTTTCATCGACGCGCCAGTGAGGTTAGCCCCGCGCCAGCGATTATCAAATAGCTCACACTCTTCCAGCAATGCACTGTTTAAGTCGGCATAAGCCAAGTTACAAGCGGTGATATAGGCAGAGCAAAAATAGCTTTTAGGGGTAATGTAATTGGCAAAGCTAGCCCGACTAAAGTCGCTCCCCTGCAAGTTACACTCGCGCATCTCAATACCGTAACAGCGGGCACCCTTAAACAGGGTCATGCTCAAATTACAGTGTTTAAAGCTGGCGCTGGTTAACGTCGCGTAGCTAAAATCACAGCCCTCATCTTCGCCTTGTCGTACAAATTTACAATGGCTAAAACGCGCATCGGTTAGGTCGGCATGGTTAAAGCGGCAGTGATGGAATTCACAATGCTCAAAATGGGCATCTTGCAGATCTTGATCGCTAAAATCTTCATCGCTAAAAATCTGTTTTGATGCCAGCATCGGGTGTCCTTTAGTGTGCTATTGGAGCGAGTTCAGGTTCTGAAATTCGACGTGCCAGAATATAGCAAGCCAGTCCCATCAACGCATTGGTGATCGGTAGCGCGAGCAGCAAGCCCTTTACGCCGCCCAGATAAGAGCCCAGAGCTGCCAATGGCAGCATGATTAAAAACAAACGGCAGATATTTAATACCAGTGAACTCATGGGTCTATGGTAGGCATTGAGCGTGGTCGCCACCAAGATAACAACGCCGAGAGGGCCGTAAGCGGCAGGTAATACCAAAATATAAAAACTCAACCACTCAATCACTTGTGGGTCGCTACTGAACAATTGTGCTAAAGGCTCGGCTAAAAAGAATAGCGGCAGATAAAGTAGGGTTTGAAACAACAATACAAACTTGAGTGAAAGCAGCAATGCATCACGGGCACGAGCGGTTTGCCCTGCGCCTAAGTTCTGCGCCACAAATGGCACCAGGCTTGACGACAACGCCATGACCACAATCAACATCACCGACTCTAATCGAGTGCCCGCGCCAAAGGCGGCGACGGCGCTATGGTCGATACGTGCCAGCATCGCCATGATAATGGCATTTGTGACTGGGTTTAATAGGTTCATTAAGGTTGCAGGCTGGGCAATATGCGCCAGTTGCTTCCAATTACACTTAAGTCTGGCGAGATTAAACTCAGCAAACTCGACTAAGTGACGCTTAAAAATCAGTAGATGAGTGGATAACGACAGCGCCACTATCCAAGAGACCACCGTGGCAATGGCAGCGCCTTGAATTTCTAAGCGTGGGAAAGGCCCAATACCGAAAATAAGCAGCGGATCCAGAATCAGGTTTATCAGCGCCGCCAACATCATTATTTTAGCCGGCGAGTGGGTATCCCCCGTCGCGCGTAGGCCTTGGTTACCCACCATCAACAACACCAATAATGGCGCACCGAGATACCAGGTAAACATATAGTCATGGATCAGCGGTAAGCTGTTTTGGTTAGCGCCGAGCAAGCTAAATAACGGACTAATACACAAGCTGCCAAGCAGCGAGATAACCGCAGTTACCAAGAAGGTTAACAGTAGCGCGTCATGCAAAAAAATCTTGGCTTTATCAGCGTGGCCACTGCCTATAAGGCGGCCTAAGTTGGTGGAAACTCCTGCGCCAATGCCAATAGCGATACTGGCGATGATTAAGGTTACAGGAAAAGTAAAGCTGATTGCCGCTAGGGATTCGGTGCCTAACTGGCTGATAAAAAAAGTGTCAATGAGGCTGAACCCGAGAATGGTTAGAATACCAATCAGGTTTGGGAGGCTCATATTTAGCAGTACACGACCAATTGGCTGTGTTAGCAGCCCGTGTCTGTCTTTCATAGGGAAGTGTTGCCTAGTCTATGCTTGGACGGCGAATTCTATCAGGATTGCCGCAATATTTATAAAACAGAGTTAAAATAAACAGATTTATTTTATAAATGGGGCTTGGAACTGTCGACCTTTACCCCCATATCTCGAACATCAAGCGAGATTTTTGTTTTCACAGAGGTGAAAACAACCAATATCGTTACAATCTTTAATAGTCAGCAATAAGCGCTGGCGACCAAAATACTAGGAGCATCCATCGATGAATATTCGCCCATTACATGATCGTGTCATTGTTAAACGTTCAGAAGTTGAATCAAAGTCAGCTGGTGGCATCGTACTAACAGGTAGTGCTGCTGAGCAATCATCACGCGGTGAAGTTCTTGCTGTAGGTAATGGCCGCATTCTTGAAAATGGTTCAGTTCAGCCACTTGACGTAAAAGTGGGTGACATGGTTATCTTCAACGAAGGTTACGGCGTTAAGAAAGAAAAAATTGATGGTGAAGAAGTGCTGATCCTTTCAGAATCTGATCTAATGGCTGTTGTGAGTTAAACCACTTCGTTTAAACATTTTTCAATGCTGATGTGTTGCTCGAGCTTAGAGGACACATCGGTAATTTAAACAGAATTTAAAGGACAATTAAAAATGGCTGTTAAAGACGTATTATTTGGTAACGATGCACGCGTAAAAATGCTTGCAGGCGTTAACGTACTAGCAAACGCAGTAAAAGTAACTTTAGGCCCAAAAGGTCGTAACGTAGTACTAGACAAGAGCTTCGGTGCTCCACTTATCACTAAAGATGGTGTGTCAGTCGCTAAAGAGATCGAACTTGCTGACAAGTTCGAAAACATGGGCGCTCAAATGGTGAAAGAAGTTGCTTCTAAAGCCAATGACGCTGCGGGTGACGGTACTACTACTGCTACCGTGCTTGCTCAAGCTATCGTGACAGAAGGCCTAAAAGCCGTTGCTGCTGGCATGAACCCAATGGATCTTAAGCGCGGTATCGACAAAGCGGTTATCGCTGCAGTTGCTGAACTTAAGACACTGTCACAAGAGTGTTCAGAATCTAAAGCTATCGCACAAGTTGCGACTATCTCTGCTAACTCTGACGAATCAATTGGTGACATCATCGCAACAGCGATGGAGCGTGTTGGTAAAGAAGGCGTTATCACTGTTGAAGAAGGCCAAGCGTTAGAGAACGAATTAGATGTTGTTGAAGGTATGCAGTTTGACCGTGGTTACCTATCACCATACTTCATCAACAACCCAGAAATGGGCAGTATTGAACTAGAAACGCCATTCATATTGTTGGTTGATAAGAAAATATCAAACATCCGTGAATTGCTTCCTATCCTTGAAGGTCTAGCTAAAACAGGTAAGCCACTGCTTATCGTTGCTGAAGACGTTGAAGGCGAAGCGCTAGCCACATTAGTGGTAAACAACATGCGCGGTATCGTTAAAGTCGCTGCTGTTAAAGCCCCTGGTTTTGGCGATCGTCGTAAAGCAATGCTACAAGATATCGCTATCCTAACTGGCGGTACTGTTATTGCTGAAGAGATTGGTCTAGAGCTTGAAAAAGCGACTCTAGAAGATTTGGGTACTGCAAAGCGCGTTATCATCACTAAAGATGACACCACTATCATTGATGGTAACGGTGAAGAAGTTCAAATTAAAGCACGCGTTGCACAAATCAAAATCCAAGCTGAAGAATCAACTTCAGACTACGATAAAGAAAAACTTCAAGAGCGTATGGCTAAACTTGCAGGCGGCGTAGCCGTAATCAAGGTTGGCGCAGCCACTGAAGTTGAAATGAAAGAGAAGAAAGCACGTGTAGAAGATGCACTACACGCAACTCGCGCAGCCGTTGAAGAAGGTGTTGTTGCTGGTGGTGGTGTTGCACTTGTACGTGTAGCAAGCAAAATTGGTGAAGTTGAAGTGCTTAACGAAGACCAGAAGCACGGTGTGATTATCGCACTACGCGCTATGGAAGCACCGCTTCGTCAAATCGCGACTAACGCGGGTGAAGAAGGTTCAGTTGTTGCTAACAACGTGAAGATCGGCACTGGTAACTATGGTTACAACGCGGGTAACGACACTTACGGCGACATGCTAGAGATGGGTATCCTTGACCCAACTAAAGTGACCCGTTGTGCACTACAGTTCGCTGCATCTATTGCAGGCCTAATGATCACTACTGAAGCTATGGTGTGTGATGCGCCACAAGAATCAGCTGGTGCACCTGATATGGGTGGTATGGGCGGTATGGGTGGAATGGGCGGCATGATGTAATTTTACTGGTCTAAATTGATTCTTACTGCGTTGCCATTCGCTCGCGTAAGAAAGACTACGCGTCGCTCAAGGCGCCTTGTCATAATCAATTTATCCTACGTAAAATACGTTGTCGGTCTATAGCTCAAAAGCTAAAGCCAAATAAAGAAAACCGATACTTAACAGTATCGGTTTTTTTATGTCTGCAGATTAGTTTAAAGCTGTGGCGCTTCGCCCATTCTGTTGTAAAGAGCAGAGCCAAGGGGTAAAGCGCTTGTCCCCGCTCCATTGCATTTGCTAAGAGTTCATAAGAGTCAATCCCTCAGCGCCTCGACGAAATGGCCTGAGAAGCGAAAATTTACAACGGGGGAGATTGGACTCTGTGAGTGGCGAGGTTTGGAATTGGGTTAATCGATATTTGAGAAAAAGGGAAAAGCATAAAGTTTACTCTGACCCCAATTTATTTTTCAATTTATTTTTAGAGAAGAGGGGCAAAGAGTAAAGTTTATTCTGACCCCAATTTATTTGTATTTGTACAAAATCGAGAGCAAAGTAATAAGTTTTCTTTGCCCTAATAACGATAATATTATTTAGAATGATAGCCTTAAGTTACCACTATACATATTGATATCATCTGCTGCTGAATAGCCAATTCCGATAGCCAACTGTTTATTGAAATGGTAATAAGCCGACACCGCAAAAGCGGTTTCTGATTCACTGTCTATCTCGGCACGTTCGATAGTAGCAATAGCTTCAAAAGACTCAGTTAACATTGAACGGACACCAAGCTTCAACCCGTAGCCATTATCATCATAAGAACCGCTATTTCCGTCGTAAGAGCCTTCGAATTCTACATATAGATATGATGCCATGACGAATAAGTCTGTTGTATCGCTGGCTCCAAAACGATATCCAATACCTGCGGAGGCTAGGCTTAGAGTGGCATCTATATTTGAGTCTATTATTACAACATCCTCTGAAATTGTACTGTAGCTAGCACTCAAAATTACATTCTTTCCTAGTAATGCAGACCCTATCACGCCATAACCCTTTGGCTTGATATCTTGATCAAAACCATCAACATCAGCTGATAAATAGGAAGCTTCGATAAAATTCCAATTGGGAGCTCTAGCCTTAGAGTTGGGAGTCGGGCTTGTTTCGTAAAACCCCCATTGATAAAAAACATCTGGTATCTCATTCTTGGTGCTTAGCTCGGTTTTTATTCTTGCTCCACTTGGTAATACGTGAAATTCACACCCACTTTTAGATTGTGAAGGGCATACCTTCACATTCATTTTTTCAATACAATGACCAATAATTTCTACATCAACATTATATAATTCTGACTCAACTTGTTTTATATCTAGAGTTTTTACCGATACGCAGTTTTGCCCCTTTGATGTGGTAGGGTTTGTTAAGTTAACTGCCCATGCATCGTTAACCGTTATGCATAAAAGAAAAACTCCACATAATTTCTTGTAAACCATAGATAGTCCTTATCTGATTTTTTAGAGAAATGTTCACCACGCGTAAGCATAGACTAGCTGTTTTAATAACACTAAAAATTGATTTAAATAAATTGGGTCTGCTAATCAAATCAAGATAGAGTAAGATTTAATTTAAAAATTGATAGCATTGTAATAAATGTGGTTACTCGATAGCCTCAAGTTTCCGATTTTAGAACCCATAAGTAAAAAGTGGGGTCAGAGTCTGACGAATCCCCACAAAAAGGCACACAGAAATAATGAGATAGGTAAAATAAAAAGTGGGGTCAGAAAAAGTGGGGTCACAAAAAAGTGGGGTCAGAGTAAACTTTAACCCAAACTCTTTAACTGTTAATTACACCACTGCCTTTCACATGGTACACCGTCGTGGTCACCGTCCATTTTTGTGCCTGGGCAGTTTTTGATGTAGAAAGTGGCTTCATCACATGATCGCATTTGGCTGCAGTGTGCTTTTCCTGCTTCACAGCGGAAGTTCTGTACCGGGTTGAACTTCATCTGCTCAATGTCTTTATTGGTGAGTACGGGCGTTGCGGTCATCTCTTCATATTTTTTAAAGCCAAATATGCCGAGGCCGAGTAAGACTAAAAGTGGGATGAGTAATCCGCTTGATGGCTTACGCTGGTGCTGGCGTCTTGCAGTGTGCTGTGTTTTGGTTTTTCTGTTTTGGTTGGACGCGATAACGGCCACGCCTTCGATATTGGCTTTTACGGCCTTGATCTTGCCATCACTTTGCCACTCGGCGTGATAGTTGATTTGGTCGCCTACAATGGGCTTCCTTTCCATTTGTTTTAGTATTGAGATATGAATAAACACATCTCCGGCATTGGCTGTATCTGGCTTGATAAATCCAAAGCCTTTGTCACTGTTCCAACGAACAATGGTCCCTCTTTCCATGAGCATCTAATTCAATTCCCTTAGTCCGTTAGCGCTTGTAACTAATCTATTTTCTATACTATCCCAGATAAAATGACGATGCCTTAACAATGATCAAAGTTACTGAGTATGTATTCCTATTTATAACTCCATAGTCAGCAGTTACCGCTTTCTAAATCAGTGTAGATGCGGCTGAGGCCGTCGAAAACATGGCCAATTCTGTTCCAGACAGAATACGGCATTCCATCCATCCTTGGAGGTCAGATGTTTTCGTTGAGCTTACAAGGACCCTTTCTTTTATAAAGAGGTGCAGCGAGTCTCAGCAGCGTCTGCGCATGCGCTTGCCACAGGCTATTGGAACCATTTTCTTTAATTAACCACTTATGCTGCCGATAAACTGTAAAAAGAGAGTCAGAGTAACATTCCCCCTTAGGCATTAAATCAACAAGCTCCCGCTGCTGCACTCTTGGCAGTTCAGCGTGTAGGTCTCTTTTTGTTTTTTTACCTTGGTATTCTTGCTTTGGCACTTTGGGCAGGCCTGTTTCATCGGCGTGTTTTTCGTGCATTGATTACATTTTATGTAATAACCAAACTTGCCATACATTGGGGTGATGTTGTTTGATTCTCCGCAATGTTTACAGCATAACGTTATCTGTATATCAGTTGTGGTGTCAGTTGGAATATCGGGTTGCTCTAGAGGCTGTAGTGCTTGTGCTACAGGAGCATGTATTGGCTGGATAACACTTGCGGCTGTTGGTGTTATGGCAGTGGCTTTCGTGTCTATTTCAGCTGTCTGATTATTACTATCAATATGTTGGTTAATAATGAATTGACCAATTGAATCGAGTTCTTTTTGATTAAAGTAAGGTCTAGAATCCGCAATACTTATAACTCGCATAAATTTATTTTTTAGATTCATGATTTCTTTGGTTTTATCGACCAAAAACTCTGATTTTACTAATTTGTCTGAAACAGCTTTAGGCATGGTTTGTCTATCAATGATCGCATCACTTGATACTACGCAAAGATGATCCCAGCAACGCCCACTAAAACCTTGTTTCAGGCCGAGCATTTTCCCTAACACCTCAAGTCTATGATGATTGAGTAGCTCTTTAAGCAGGGCTTGTTGCAGCTCAACTTGTTTGATGGGTGAGGGCATGCCTTGCCACTTGCTGTTATAGCTGCGAGTCCACTCTTGTTGCTTGTTTACTTTTACATGGCCTTTAATACTTTTTGATTCAATAAGTACAAAGCCATAGGGGTAAACGATTAAGTGATCGATCTGCGCGGTTTCATCATTGAAGCTGAACTTAAAGTCATTAATGACCAGCACTTCGGGATGATCTTTAAAGGCACGGCGTAGAAAAAAGGCGACATTTTGTTCTTGCTTGAGGCCTGCTATAGCTTGTGGCGATTGGGCGTTTTGAGGTGACTTAGTTTTAAGAATCATTTATCAACAGCATCCATACATAACTTGATAATAATTCAGACAATAATACTCGTATCAGTACCCATAAATCTACTGCTAAGTGAATGATAAGATGATAAAAGTGGGGACTGAGTAAACGTTAACTCTTATTAAAGTGTCCAAAGGGCAATAGGATCGGAGTAAGGTTTTTTGGGTTGGTGTTTATTAGATATTGGAGAGAAGAGGGCAAAACATAGGTTTACTCTGACCCAAACTTTTAAAAGGTTACCCTCTTATCATCCCTGATGAGCTTAAGATGCTGAGACTATAATTGGCTTAGTGGTTTGCCTTGAGCAAATGCGTTTATTTTAACAAGTTTATCCAGCATAGACTTGTCATGAGTAAATAAATGCAATAATATTGCGCGCAATTGAATTGCTCGAAATATACATTCAATCCGACAGCAGTAAAGGATCACAGGCAGTTCAATGAATGCCTGTAGTAAAACAGATTTTAAATCTGGCTCATCTTTTAAGCTTTAACAATAAGGAACACCATGAAAGCAGAATTAATTAATGGCCAACGTGCGATGATTTTGTTCATTACACTGATTTGCAGTACAGCGAGCACTGCCGCGACAACGCCTGAATCTGAACCTGCCGTTGTAAATATTGATGAAACAAGTTTTAGCTGCATACGCGACATGACGCCAGTGCGCCACTTTTACGTAGATAATCTGTTGGGAGACATTAACGGGACTCTGGCCGCCGCTAATTCACCTGAGGGAGCGATATATCCGACAGGATCTGTGGTGCAACTGGTACCAACCGAAGTTATGGTCAAGCGTGAACCTGGCACTTTTCCGGCAACCAGTGACTGGGAGTTTTTTGAGTTAGAAGTTGATGAAAGTGGTTCTAAAATTGCAAAGCGTGGTTTTGTTGATGTAGTGAATCGCTTTGATGGCAACTGCTTCACTTGTCATGTGCCCGCTAAAGAGAAGTGGGACTTTATTTGTGAGTCGGGACACGGTTGTGAACCGATCCCAATCGACCATAAAATGACTGGTGCATTGCAGCGCTCAGATCCGCGTTGCGGCGAAACTGCACTGGAGTCTGGTGATACCATGGCACTGATAAAACTTAAGGTTATGCTCAGTATTGGCCTGACCAAGAAGTGGCTAGAAGATCTGTTTTAAGCTAATCAAAATAGGGCGGGTCAGAGTAAACTTTCCTTCAGTATCTCGTTAAAAGGACTGGATCAGACTCTCTCCGCGCTATTTATTGCAGAACCTACTTATTTAATGTCTCAGTTTAGGGGAATGGACCATTCTTATTCGATGCCATATTAATCGCCATATTGACTGATTTTCAGTGAATATATTATCTTTTGAGATGACGCTTTGGGTAATGCATTGATTTATAGCTCTTATATTTCTGGCATAACTTTTGCTGTTAACGATGTGTTAAATAAAAATTGTTAACTTTTAAGGTACGCCAAGGGGATAGGAATGAGCGAAGCTGCAATAATCAGAACAATAGCGGTAGATGGGAAAAGTCATAATTCAACGAATAGGCATTGGCTTGGTCATAGTGCGAAATTATGGTTTGCAGTGACGGTCATGGGGCAATGGATTTTTGCTGCCTATGTGGCCATTTTTTATGGTGGGGCAACCTTTTCCGGAGATCTTGCAGAGTGGAATAAGGTGATGCCACACGGTTATATTGCTGGTGACACCATAGGTAACTTAGCGGTAGGAATGCATCTGTTTTTAGCCTTGGTGGTGCTCATTGGTGGGCCGTTACAACTTATTCCCCAAATAAGATCTTATGCGCCTAAGTTTCACCGCTTTAACGGACGGATCTATATTCTAACCGCTTTTATATTAAGTCTGGGTGGTTTATTTATGGTGTGGAGTCGCGGCGTTGCAGGCGGTGAGATTGGTAAGTACAGCATCAGTTTAAACGCCATTTTAATCATGGTATTTGCAGGGCTGGCGGTATATAACGCGATTAAGCGAGATATTAAAACCCATAGACGTTGGGCAATAAGGTTGTTTATCGTTATGGGAGGGGTATGGTTTTTTCGTATTGGACTGATGCTATGGTTAATGGTCCATCAGGCACCTGTAGGGTTTGATCCTAAGACATTCGAAGGGCCATTCTTAAGCTTTTTGGGCTTTGCTCAGTACCTGCTTCCGCTTGCTGTCGCTCAACTGTATTTTGCTGCATCAGACAGTAAAAATCCAAAGTATAAGATGGTGATGTCTTTAAGCTTAGTTGTACTCTCTCTTGGTATGGCCTGCGGTATTTTCGCTGCTTCAATGGGAATGTGGTTACCACGAATCTAATCGAAAAATGTTGGCAATGAGATGATTTTCACATCGACGAAATGGAGGCAGAGTCTGACTACCCCTTTATTTAATCTTTTGTGTAACTAATGGGTTTTCTGAAGTAATAAAAAACCGGCCTCAAACATTGGGTTAAGGCCGGTCATGATATTACTGTGTGTTACTGGTTTTCTCTATATATCGCCGTTATCGGTATAACGCGTATTCGCTTTTCAGCCCTTTAATCAGACTAACGCACATTAGTAACAGCACAAAGGTGAAGGGTAATGCAGTAGCAACGACGCCGGACTGTAATGCCTGCAGCGCTTCTTTACCGCCAACCCAAAGCATGACTGCTGCAATAGCGCCCTCTACAGTTGCCCAGAAGACGCGCTGAGGGATCGGTGCATCTATCTTGCCGCCAGCGGTAATGCTGTCGATCACCAGTGAACCTGAATCCGATGAGGTCACGAAGAAGATCAATATCAGCACAACCGAAAGAATCGAAATGGCAGAGCCGTATGGTAGAGCATCGTATACATGGAACAGAGAGAGTGAAATATCAGTCAAGCCATTAGCACCCAGCTCACCCACCTTATTGGCGACTTGATCGAGCGCAATACCGCCGAAGACAGCCATCCAAATGATGGTCATCGATGTTGGAATAAAAATCACGGCAAACAGGAATTCACGTACTGTGCGGCCTTTAGAGATTCGGGCAATAAACATACCGACAAAAGGTGACCATGAAATCCACCATGCCCAGTAGAATACGGTCCAACCGTGCATCCATGTTGTGTCTTCCCGACCATGCGGATTGCTGAGGCCAATGACATTGTTCACATAGGCCATTAATGTGTCTGGAATCGACGCCATTACAATATCAAAGCTGACGTAAGTAACGAATATCAGCAAGGCTAATGCAAATAGCATATTGATATTACTCAGCACTTTAACGCCGCCATCGATGCCACGAATAACAGAGCCAATAGCAATTAAAGTCACTAAGATAACGACAGCCAGTTGCATACCGATACCGCCATCAGTACCAAATACATGGTTGATACCACTGGTGGCTTGCATTGCCCCCAATCCCAGCGAAGTCGCCAAACCAAACAAGGTCGACAGTACTGCCATAACATCGACGACATGTCCTAGCCAGCCCCAGGCTCTGTCACCAAAGATCGGGTAGAACACAGAACGAAGCGACAGCGGCAATCCCTTGTTATAGGTGAAAAATGCCAGCGCGAGCGCGACAATCGCATAGATTGACCAGCCGTGAATACCCCAATGGAAGATAGTTGCCCCCATGGCCAATGTTTTAGCTTCAGGGGTTAATGGTTCTACATTAAATGGCGTGCCCCACCAGTCAGTAAAGTAAGCGGTAGGTTCAGCAACACCCCAGAACAACAGTCCGATACCCATACCTGCGGCAAACAGCATCGCCAGCCATGAAACTCTGGAGTGCTCTGACTTGGCCTCTTTGCCGCCAATACGGATTTTACCGAGCGGCGACAGCATTAGTGCCAAAGAGAAAAGGACGAAAAAGTTGGTTGACCACATGAAGAGAACATCAAAGTTTTCAATGATGCTGCTTTTCAGGGTATTTAGCATTTCTTTTGAAGTGCTTGGATCGACGATGAGGAGTGTGGAAAGGAAGATAAGAATAAGGCCTGCGCTGATCCCGAATACGCGGTTATGTATATCGAAACCCCATTTTTGGACGTTGTCCTGACCAACCTGATAGTCCGTTGTTTCAATACTGTATTTATTTAATGTGTTATCCGAATTGATGCTCAAATGTTTTGCTCTTGTAATACTTTTAATCGAAAAGTAAAAACGAAATGGTCTTTAAAAATAAAGTAATTAGACCACGAAATAAAATAACGCGGGGGATAATAACAACTCCAGTACTAAATCTCAAATATCACCTGATTAATGGCGTTTTTATTGCTATTCCAATAGTCGGCGAACATGTATATATAGTTCGTGTTCTAAGTATTTGTCTGATGGGAACCGTTAGGGGTTGAGGGCTTTATCTCTATCCCATAGATAATGGAATGGAACTTAACGTTGGATGACGTAGCTTAGATTATCCAAGTGTGCGATAAGCTAGACATACAATATCAATAGGCTATTAATAGGCGGATTCGGCTGCTTCTGAATGGTCATTCGCAAGCGCTTGTCGTTGCTCTAGTCACTCTTTTATGTCTTCTTTTAGCTTATGAACAAACGGGGTTTGATTCCGCTCCTTTAAATGCTAATTACACCACTGTCTTTCACTGAGGGTGCCATCATTGTTGCCGTCCATTTTAATGTTGGGGCAATATTGGTGATAAAACTTTGCTTGCTGACAAATGACTTGGTCTTTTAAGCCATCGATTACAGTGGCTGGGGATAAATATTTTCGTGAGAATGTGTAGATGGCGAGTTTAAATAATGAAATAGCATTACAATGGTTAAACAAGACAAGATTGGACTCAATAGTCACTTGAACACATAAGCTTGTTAATATTTAGGGCGATAAGAGAGAACTCATGGCCCTTTTTTTGAGATACACATTAGTGAGGGTTTAGCGTGTCTAAACAAGATTATTACAGCGTGCTAGGTGTTTCAAAGGCCTCCTCAAATCAAGAGATAAAAAAAGCCTATAAAAAGCTAGCGATGAAGTACCATCCCGATAAAAATCCTGATGATTCTGTGTCAGAAACAAATTTTAAAAATGCTAAAGAAGCCTATGAAGTACTGACTGATGCTGACAAGCGCCAGAAATATGATGATTTTGGTCATGATGCGTATGTAAACAATGGCCAGGATGGACAACGTTATAGCCAAGGCGGGTTTAACGATATGTTTGGTGCCGGGTTTAGTCAGCGAGAACGTGGCTTTGGTGGTCACAGCTTTGATGCAAATGATTTTGAAAGTATGTTTTCTCAATCAAGAGGGCGAAGCCGAACTCAAAAAGGGCAAGATAAAGAGTTTGTGTTCACTGTAGACTTTGTTGATGCAGTGCAAGGTGCTGAAAAAGTCGTTGAACTACCGGTTAATGGCGAAAATAAAAAAATAAAGGTTAAGATCCCTGCGGGTATTAAAGACGGTGAGAAAATACGCTTCACTGGCAAGGGGAGTGCAGGAGTACATGGTGGGGCTGCTGGTGATCTATTTCTAACGATCGCCACCCGCGCTCATGCTTTTCTTGAACGTGAAGAGAACGATCTTATTTACACCAAGGCTGTCGATATGGTGACGGTGGCACTGGGTGGCGATATTGAAGTCAACGTATTGGATAAGCGCTTTAAGCTTAAAGTGCCCGCTGGGACTCAACATGGTCGAAAGTTCAAGATAAAGGGTAAAGGTGTTACGGATCGAAAAGGAGAAACCGGTGATTTGTTTGTGCAAATTAAGGTGGAAATTCCGCAGGATCTCACTGAAGAACAACGTTCATTACTGGAACAGTTCAACGCTTTAAGAGAAAGTTAATACGCTTTAACCAGTGTTGCAGAGCAAGCCTGTAGCACTGGCCTCAACTTTAATCTCTATATGTACTCAGTGTACGTTTATCGTGAGCCTAGCTTATTTTGGTGCAAAATGAGCTAGGCAGACAATTTCTATAGGTTACTTAGAGGCCGCTTCGGCTTCCTCTTTCTGTGCTTTCAGCAGGGTGGTTATCTGTGCACTGAGCATCATCATTCTATTATCGATCTCTTTGCGTTTCTCATCAGCGCCCGCTGATTTATCACCCGCAAGTGCTTGTCGCTCCTGTTGTAACTCTTTTATCTCTTCTTTAAGTTTATCGATTTTTTTCTCTATATCGGTACGCGTATCTAGTTCTTCACTTTTTTGTTCTTGCGCTTTTGTGGTGGCAGAGTTTTTGTTCATCGCCATGCCAAGTTCAGTCGACAGCTTTTTTTGCGCTGCATCTGAAATAGACACTGTATCTGATCCAGCAACTGGGGAGGTCGATGTTGCTTGTGGAGCGATATCAGATCTTACCTTGATCTCTGCTTGTTTCATGTTTTGAGTGACCGAAGATGCTGATCCTATACCTAAGCCGGAAACGTTCATTGCTATTCCTTGCATAATAATACCAGTTGCATTAAGTATTTAGTCAATTCAGAAGCGCTCACGCTTTTCGTTTCAAAGCGCATTGACGAGAGAATGGTTATTCCCTTGTGAGCCAATGCAATGCGGAAGTGGAATGCGTGAGTGCTTCACGTCGGGTGGGTTTCAAAGCGCTGTATGCTGCGTCGAAAACACTCGAGATAGAATCACTATTAGCTTCATGTTTCCGGCTTGCCTTCAGCGCTTTGAATTCCAACTGAATGAACAGGTACTTAATGCAATTGGTATAAGATAATTGTTTATCGGCTTTTTGGGTAAAGGCTTTAGTACTAATTAATGGGCGAATTGCAGCGTAAAGAGTTTGGCTACTCAATACTTGCAGCGGGTTAACCTATAGTTTTTGCTTAATGCTGATGAAAATAAATCTGTAACTTCGAATGAAAGAGGGGGAAGCAGGATGACATGGCTCATCCTGCTTACTTGTTTGCGGGCAATGAAAGTTTATTCGCTAGCGTTTTTAATACACGTTTCAGTTTTGTTTATTACAATTGATTGCTTTGTCATGTATTTCAACAGTTAAAAGAGAGAATAGTTAGCATGGATACACAAAATTCACACTCGACTCGGCGTAAGCCTTTGGTTTTTCTTGGGGTCATTGCATCAATCGTGGTAGTGGTTTGGTTGTTGTTGATGGTAATGCCAAAAGGTTTTAAAACCACCCACGAACAAATAGGTACAGGCTTACCTGCATTGGTGTTTGTCTATGATCCTAACCTGACACTGAGTCATAGCCAGACAACACAAATGAACGAGGCTCGTATGCATCTGGGCGATAATGCGTTGTTTCTTCTCGCCAGTATTGGCACGCCTGAGGGCGATCAATTTATCGCAAAATATCGAGCGGGTTCAGCTGAACTATTCCTTTTTGATCCTGCTGGAAAGCTAGTTAAAAGGCAGTTTGCTGTGAAAAATGCTAATGATCTCATACTGTGGCTACAGGGCTGATAATGGAAGCCTGAGTAAGATTTACTCAGGCTCATCTTTATCACGATAGCCAAACGTTACCATCTGCTGGCTAAACCCGCGTAATGAAAAAGGGTGCTGAGTAAGCTTTATCCCACGGTATTGCACAGCTTGCCGCTTTTCTCTCAACAATAACCAATGTATCCACAATAGATTAATCTCTTAGCTAAATAATAGTTATTGAAGTATTAAATAGTGCTTGGAAAGTTAAGTGGCTATGTTTAATAAAAAACCGAAGAGTGATTACTCTTCGGTCAATTTAAGGTCTCTAACTGTGTTTATAGCACTGCTTTCAATTAAAGGCTTGGCACATCCACTTTAAGTGTGGCTAAGTGGTTAGAGAGGTTGGCAGGGACCGTATTGTCTTGGCGCCCACCTAAATGCTCGGCAAAAAATTGTTCCATTGCGACAATATAAGCAAGCTTATTATCTCTTTTTTGAAAACCATGGCCTTCATCTTTTGCCAAGATGTACTCAACAGGCAAGCCTCTTTTGTTCATTGCTTTAGCAATATTATCGGACTCAACTTGAGTGACTCGAGGATCATTCGCTCCCTGAACCAGCATCAATGGCGCCGTAATGTTATTGACAAAATTTATGGGTGAACGAGACTGCATATCTTTACGATCCATCTCGATTTCTGGGTCGCCTACCGCACTATAAAATTGCCCAAGATAGGGACGGAAATGTGGCGGGAATGACTCCATTAATGTGATTAAGCTTGAGGGACCAACGTAAGAGATAACAGCTTTATAGAGATCGGGTGTGAATGTGGCACCTGCTAGCGCAGCATAGCCACCGTATGAAGCGCCCATGATCCCTAAACGTTGTTTGTCAGCAATCCCTTGGTCGATGAGATAGTTAGCACCGTCAGTAAGATCATCTTGCATGCTGCCAGTGCCCCAATTTTTATTACCAAGATTGAGAAAACGTTTACCAAATCCTGTTGATGCACGGAAATTCGGCTGTAGTACCGCATAACCTCGGTTAGCTAACAGTTGTGCAATCGGATTAAAGTAACCAGAACTCAAGGTCCAGTAATCTCGCGCCCAAGGACCACCATGGGGCAAGATAATCGTTGGCAGGTTTTGGTTTTGCTCTTTTGGCAGTGTCAAATAGGCTTGTATTTTTACACCATCTCTTGCTACGTAGAAAATGGACTGACGTTTTGCTAATAGCGCGGGATCGATCGCTGGTTGCTGCTTGAGCAATAGACTGATTTTTCCAGTATTTGCATTGTAGCGATAGTCATTACCCATATCGATATCACTGGCGACATGCAGCTGCCATAAACCAGACTCCTCATTGCGTTCTGCTATGGTTATTTCTACATCCTGTGCAAAATATGCGTTAATATTTTCCCAATGTTGAGCAAATGATTGGCTTAATGGATAGGTGCGCAGGCGGCCGCCGTAGTAGCTAACCGCAATCGGTTTGCCACTGTCGTCAAACAAGACGTCTTCGACGTCAGATTCATTTTCTGGATCGGTATGCAGCGTCGTCAATTTCCCAGTGGCTATGTCTAAACTGAGCAACTCTTGTTTATCTCGTCCCTGTATATTGGCGCGAATATAGGCGACGTTGCTATCTTCATCAAACTGCAGTAAATCAATATCTTCACCAAACTCAGTCGTTATTAACACTTTCCATTGGGTATCGACCTTGGCATACAGACTAGTGGTGTTATCTGGATTGCTGCTGACACCTAAAACAGGGATCCCCTGTTTGTTGGTCTGTATATTATTGAAACCATACGTGTTTGAAAAAACATTACTTATTGAACCGTTTGTTACATCTAAACGGTAAACATCAAGTTGTTGAGGATTATCCTGGTTTGATAGCAGCACTAAGTTGTTGGGGGTTTCTTTGGGCTGCTCAATAATCTGATATGTGACTTCATTATTGTGAGTCAGCGCGGTTGTGGTTGCTTTGGGGGTATCGTGAGTTAAATCGAGTGTTAGCATGTAGATTTGGGTATTTTCGTTACCGCCATTATCACTTAAAAAGAATATGCTATTTCCTGAAGTTGACCACCTAAACTCATTGATTGGTTCTTTGGAATCAGTAATTGCAACGGCCTCTTCAAGTTTGGCGCCTGCTGGTAGCAAGTAAATATTTTTGACTCCTTGATATTCCTTTAGAAACGCCATCCATTGACCATCGTTAGAGGTGTTGAGGTGAGTGATGTTCTGCTCACTAAAGAAGGATTCAAGCGGAATGAGTGGACTTTGCTGTTGCACTGTTTCTACAGACGACACTTTAGGTGTTTGGGAGCACCCAGTGACAAATAAGCTGCAAGCGAGTGCAGTAGCTAAAAGACTGGGTAAGACTTTATTGGTGATCATATTTTTATCCTTTACGACAACGCTATGGCTGACAGCAATGCTAATCTTTCATTATCCTGAATGTTAATTAGCCTATTACATAAAATAATTATTGTAAAACGATAATTAAATATTATTTTGCAATCAAATGTTGTTGTCTTATATAATTGGCAGGTCATTTAAGTTGAGGTCTACAAAAGGTTATGAATTCCAATATGCAGAAGCTGATGCAGATCAGTGGTTTTTTTAGAATCGCAGTTATTTTTGGTGCCGTGTCTATATTGATTTACCTTGGCTATGGCTATTTTATTCAAGGAGATATTCGCTTTTCAACTAGTATGCTGTTTACCGAGTTATGGTGGGATGAGCGGGCGAGTAGACAGGTGTTATTAGCGATTCAGGCGCCGCTATTTATCATGTTTTTAGTTGGGGTGTATTGGCTGCAAAAATTGCTAGGTTTTTATCATCAAGGTCATTTTTTTGGACACAATGCCATGCGCTGTTATTTGTGGTTGATATGGATAAAGCTGGCTGATTTTGCACTTGAAATCGTTCAACATCTGCTGACGGGTTATTACCATAAATCTTTCTTCGACAAAACTCACATCGAGTTACCGTTAGATTTTGGCAATATTACGACAATCTTACTGATGTTGATTATTGTCTATTTGCTTAAAGCCGCTAGAGAAATCGAAGCTGAAAACAAAGAGTTTATTTAAGCCATGGAAATTATAGTTAATTTAGATGTAATGATGGCGGTACGAAAGGTGAGTTCTAAAGAGCTCGCTAAAGCGATTGGCATCACCGAAGCGAATCTCTCTCTACTAAAAAGAGGCAAGGTCAAAGGGGTTAGGTTTGAAACATTGGCGAGCATCTGTAATTATCTGAAGTGCCAGCCTGGTGATATTTTAGAGTTTCGTACGGTTCCAGAGTAGTTCTGTTTTGTCGAAGCTATTGAGATAATAGGGCTCTCTTTTTAGAGGAAGAGAGCCCAGAGTCAACTTTGCTCTATGTCATCGCAGAGCATGCCATTTTTCCCCAAGCAACAACTCACATATCTGTATTGGAATAACCCCTAAGCTAAAAAAGTAATGGTTGAAAATAGCGGTAGTGGTAGAATGCGCTCGGCAAGTCGATTGACTGCCTGAAAGGTCGTTATGCGGTTCGAATGAAACCAAAGTAAAAGTAGCAAAAGTAAGGGGGGAAAGTGCAAGCTGGCCTTACCTAACCTCTTTTGCAAACAGCATTGCGTCCGCCTTATGCCCATAATTCTTCATTATTGATTCGAGTACTTATGAAACGGATTTTACTGCTAACCTTATTTGCCTTTTCCAATGTGGCTGTCGCTGTTGAACCTCTGTTTGAAACTCCTGAGAACATGGAACCGACCTGGGTCGATAACATTTTGTCCGTTTTTGGTGCCGACGGTGAGTTCGATGACAGCAAACCCATTGATATGAGCTATCTACCAACCGCGTATTACACACCCGAGAAGAAGTTTGGTGTTGGTCTGTTGATGGTCGGTTTGTATAAAACTGACGGTGCATCGAATGAAGAGCAACCGTCGTCGTTAGTATTAAATTCATTTGTTTCAATGAACAACTCTTACGGCGTTGAAGTTGAAAACATGACTTTTTTCAATGGTGGCAAACAGCGTTTATTACTCGGGCTAGAGCTACATAATGAAGCGTCAGTTTATTATGGCCAAGGTATTGATGACGGCAATGTCGACGCGAATCATCATGAATTTGAAGAGCAGTTATACAGTTTCAAACCTCGCTGGATGACAGAAGTCGCCGATAATTATTTTCTAGGCGTTGGGGCTGACTTCACTTATGCCAGTGCTGACAAATTAGAGTTAGTCGAAACTGGCGTACCAGTAGATGCAGACACTCTTTTACCGAGTAATTTTAGCTCGGGTATCGTCGTTACCAGTATCTATGATTCACGAGATTACCGCTTAAATGCGACTAAGGGTTGGTTGTTCCAAATCGATGCAGGTCTTTACCAGAACAGTGAATATTCGACGTTTTCAACCTATAACCTTGAGTTAGCAAACTACATTGATTTGAGTTCAACATCGCTACTTAGCTCTGCGCCAGGGCTGATTGCATGGCAAGTGCAAGGGCAGTTCACCGAGGGCGATGTGCCTTGGAACATGTTGCCAGATTTAGGCGGTTCAAGTGCAATGCGTGGTTATATCAAAGGGCGCTACCGCGACAAGCAGATGATGATGGGCCAAGTTGAATATCGTTTACCGATTTTCCAGCGTTATGGCATGGTTTTTTGGGGCGGTGTGGGTAGCGTAGCATCAAAGGTAAGTGATCTTAACGAGGAGCTAATGACCTCTTATGGCACAGGCTTCCGCTTTAAAATCAAAGACAATATCAATTTGCGTCTTGATATTGGTGTCGGCGAGAACGAAACTAACTTCTACCTCAATGTGAACGAAGTCTTTTGATTTTGACTAGAGTAGTTTCATTGACGATGAACACGTGTTGTTTGGGGCTAGCGTTAACGCTTGCCCTCGTTAATAACGTGTTCGCTAGTCAGTCAAAGATGGATCAACAAGTCCCTGTAAAAGAACAGTGTAACCGTAGTTCAGATTACGATATTTACCTCAGTGGTATCCATACTGGAACAATGGCCCGAACCGAGACTTGGTTGGGTAACACTGCGGTGGTAACCTCAAAAAGTGAAGCCAGTATTTTAGGTATTGGCACTCAATATCAGCAGCGGGCTGAGTTGTCTTGGTCCAATAAAACTAATGAGTGGATAACCGACAAGTTTCATCAAAAAGTGACCGGGTTTAGGGCGAGAGACATGCAGGTTTCTTTTAGCCATAACGGCCGTCAATCTCGGGTCGATATTGATGGTGATATAACCAACTATACCTCTGCTCATATCCCTTTGCGGGACGTGGACACTTTAGCGATTCAAATTCGTCAGTACTTGCTCCAAGGCCGCACACAATTTGCTTTAATCAGACAAGCTTCAGATGCAATAGAGCCTTATCAACTTTATGTTGAGGACCCGCAAACCGTAAACATCGCACCTTGGGGCGAGTTAACCTTAATCCCGGTTAAGCAGTCTGGTGCCGAAGAGGTGACTTACTACTTTGCGCCAACGATGGATTATCAATTAATTAAAGCCCGTTATCACGGCATCATAATTGAAGGGCTTATCGAACTTAATCACTACAGTTCATCTTGCGAGTAGCTCCTCTGAGTCTGTCACTGTCGGGTCACAGCAAGCGTTTATTAAATCCCTCCCAATGCACCTTCGGGTTCTAGATATATAGGCCGAATAGGCCAGAATATTTCGTCAGTTACTTTTTGCTCCCCTATAAATCCTCTGCATTACATCAAACAAAACTCACATCCTAATAATTTATCCTAGAATACATATATTAGCCGTTGATAAAAACAAACTAATCTAATCAAATCAACAACAGGATGTGCATGGGTAACGTTGGACTATCACAAAGTAAATACTCTACACGGGTCATTCTTGTAGGATTTGCAATCATGGTTCTGTTGATGATGCTATTCGTTTTCATGGCGGTAGATGAAAACAAAGAGCTTGCTGAACTCAATCATAAAATGTACCAGCATCCCTTTTCTGTCAGTATCGCGGTATTAGAAGCCAATGGCGATATCCTTGCTATGCACCGTTATATGAAGGATGCGGTGTTAGCTAGAAACAAAGATGAATTAGACGCAGCCATCTCGCAAGTCGATCAACATGAACAAGAAGTGTATCGACATTTCGAATTAATCAAACAACGTTTTCTTGGGGATAAAGAACAGATTAATGTCGCCTATAAATCCTTTGTTGAATGGAAATCTATACGTGACGAAGTGCTTGCTTTGAAACGTAATAACCAACATCAACTCGCTGCAAATATTACCACTGGGAAAGAAGCGCTGCATGTTAAAAAGCTGAACCGAAACATGACTTTCCTAATCGACTTTGCGCGTAATAAGGCACTTGAGTTCAAGGGAAGTAGTCAACGCTCTTATGATTTGAGCAGGACATCTTTATATTCTTTGCTCATTTTTACAATATTATCCAGTATTATCACCGTGTTTTTTGTCATCTTTCTGGTCAGAAAAGCAGAATATTCTCGCAATGAAAGTGAAGAACGCTTTGAAGCTATTTTCAACAACGCTGAAGTTTCTATTTGGAGTGAAGACTTTTCTACGGTTGTCATAGCACTAGAAGATTTGAGACAGAAAGGGATCGTTGACCTAAGAACATATTTGTATGCGAATATAGATTTAGCTTGGGATTTTGTGGCGATGGTTAAAGTAAATTCTGTTAATAATGCAACCTTAAAACTCTTTGGTGCAAAAAACCAAGCAGAATTTATTAGCAAAATTGACCAAACTTTTGGTACAAATGCGATTGATGTCTTTATTGATGAAATGTGTGCCATCTGGACAAAACAAGAAACTTTTCTATCTGAGGCTAATTTTCAGACATTAGATGGCAAAGAAATTAAAGCACTTATTTCATTTCAAACACCATCGTCGACAAATAATTTCCGTAATGTTCCAGTGAGTATTGTTGATATTTCTGAACATAAGAGATTAGAGGAAAAACTGAAACTGTCATCTCGGGTTTTTAGTGACACTCATGAAGGCATAATCATCACCGACGCTGATAAAATGATTGTCGACGTTAACCCTGCTTTTTCAAACATTACTGGCTACAGTCGTGAAGAGGTCATAGGTCAAAATCCTAATATGTTAAGTTCGGGTAGACATCAGCCTGAATTTTATACCAAAATGTGGCAAAAAATCACCGAGCAGGGCTATTGGCAGGGAGAAGTTTGGAATCGTAGGAAGAGTGGAGAGGTTTACGTGGAATTGCTCACCACTTCCTCACTGAAAGATGCTGATGACCGCATCGTTAACTATCTAGGTATGTTCACTGATATAACACACAGTAAACGCCAGCAAGAGAGTATGCGCCGAATGGCTCATTACGATGCCCTGACAGGACTCCCTAACCGAACACTACTACTCGATCGTTTTAATCAAGCCATTGCTCACTCAAAACGTTCAGGCACATTACTTGCCGTTTGCTTCCTAGATCTAGATGACTTCAAGCCGGTTAATGACCTTTTTGGCCATGATATAGGTGACAAACTACTGATTGAAGTCGCCCATCGCCTTGAATTAGCATTAAGAACCGAAGACACTGTTTCGCGTCTCGGTGGTGATGAATTCTCTATGCTCCTAGGCGATATAAAATCCACATCTCAATGTTATGAGATACTCGATAGAATTATTCACTCGGTCAGTGCGAGCTATTTTATT
Organism: Shewanella sp. Choline-02u-19; assembly: GCF_002836205.1. Taxonomy (NCBI): domain Bacteria; kingdom Pseudomonadati; phylum Pseudomonadota; class Gammaproteobacteria; order Alteromonadales; family Shewanellaceae; genus Shewanella; species Shewanella sp. Choline-02u-19. Next base: position 3,173,476 of record NZ_PJBE01000013.1, on the reverse strand, counting down.
GACGAACGCTACATCAACATCAGTGCCTCCATTGGGGTCAGCTTATCGCCATTAGATGGTGTGGAGCTAGATACCCTGCTACGTCAAGCTGACCAAGCGATGTATCAAGCGAAACAAGAAGGGAAAAAAAATTACCAGTTCTTTGATTTAGAGCAAGCTCAAGAAGTAACCCTGCGGCATGTAAAATCACAAGAAATACAGCAGGCTTTAATCAACAATGAACTGTGTCTATATTACCAACCGAAAGTGGATATGGCCTCAGGTAAAATAATTGGAGTTGAAGCGTTAATTCGTTGGCAACATCCAGACAAAGGACTTATCCCTCCAATGGCGTTTTTACCCCTTATTGAAGGGACTGAAATAGAGATCCAAGTTGGTGACTGGGTAATTGATCAAGCCATGGTTCAGCTTGAGCGATTAAATAACCAAGGCATTAATCTAGAAATGAGTGTGAATGTTTCTTCGATGCAGTTCTTAAATAAAGGCTTTTTTGACAGTCTTAATGAAGCGCTTAATCGTCATCATAATATCGACTCTCGTAACTTCAAGTTGGAAGTTTTAGAAAGTAGCACCTTAGGAAATGTTGAGCGGATCAGTCATATTATTCGCGCTTGTCGTAATGATTTAGGCGTAAGAATTGCGCTGGATGATTTTGGCACTGGTTACTCATCACTGTCCCATCTTTGTCAGCTTCCTGCTGACACAATCAAGATTGACCAAAGTTTTGTTCGAGATGTATTAATAGATCAAAATGATTTCTCTATCATTGACGGTGTGATTGGGCTCACTAAGTCATTTAACCGACACGTTATTGCAGAAGGTGTCGAAACGACAGAGCATGGGCTGATGTTACTTTTGATGGGCTGTCACTATGCACAAGGTTATGCGATATCAAAACCTATGCAGGCAAGTAAACTTGCTGACTGGATTAAAGAGTACAAACCCAACCAAGCTTGGATAGAAAGCAGTCAAGAGGAAATGACGCTGCAAGTCAGGAGAGTAAAACAACTGGAATTGATACTCAAACACTGGCTTAAAAACATAGAAAATTTGATGCAAGAGGATTCAAAGGGTCAAACAGATATCGGTAATATGGATTGTCATTTTGATAAATGGGTTAGACGATTAAGAGAAGATAAATTATTCGATGGCTCATGGATTAATGAACTGGAACAGACCTATAACGTTATGCACACTGTAGCGCGGGACATTATAAGGAGTTATCAGGCTGGTACTTGTACCTCTAAAAGAGATGAATTAAGCAAGCTACATATTGAATTTGATAAAATATTATCGATGCTCGGCAAGTATAAGCAACCAAGGGATATGAGCTCTTTAGCAGGCGTCACATATCTGCATAGGCCCTTGAGCCGATAATTTTTTTGAACATGATCCAGCCATAATAATTAACTCACTATGGCTGTTTATCGTGTTTTACTTTTCAGTAAATTCCGCTTGAATCCTTTCTAACTCTTGCTGTTCTCTAAGTTTAGCTTTGACAATGGCTTCTTGTTGAAGCGTTGCTTGTCTTTCCTTAAAGCTGAATTTCTCTTCTTTAGTCAGAAACTTAAAGGCTTTATTATTGGCAAGTACGTAAGCAACGACGTCTTCGCCCTTTACTCTGCGCTCATCGACTCGTTGTGAAAAACGGTCGTTATCTCGGACTTTACGCTCTTCAGCATTTAATTTACTCATATCTTGTATCCTCATTAGTTAATCACAGTAGCGTTTCACTACGCTCAGTCAAACAAATGAGTTGTGTTGCACATTCATAAAGCTGATAGGGGGATTTTAGCATAATATGCACTACAAGCCCTATGGTATCTACCTTTAAGCAGGTTTTAAGCTGTTAGAAGTTAGATCATAATCAATAATAAAACCAAGGCACTGCTCCACAGACAAAGTGTAAACAAAGGTGCCAATCCCCTTTGTTTACACTTTTTTCATTAAAGGGCCGCAGCGTTGGCTTTCGCAAAGACAGCCGTGCTTTTTGTCTGCTTCATAACGCAAGTTTTTGTACCGGGGCAAACTTCTCCAGTTCACTCACTCTTTAGTTAATTAGGACGTTGCGTTCGTCTCTTAATATTTCTAGTTTTATGATAAATAAACAGACAGTGATTATTTATCTCAGGCTATATTCTTGCGTGTTTCTTGTGCGGAATGAGGGGTAGTTGACGGTTTTGATTAGCTTTTTTATAGACTTTGTTGGAATTTTGTTTCAGCTTCGATGACTTTAGTTAGTAAACAGGTTATAACTTTTACAACATAGAGAAATTCAAAATTTTGGGAAAATGATGAGTCCATGGTTTACTAATGTTCAACTCGGCTTCGACATGGCAACAAGTTTGACGATTGTCGGTGCAGCCATTACTTGGGCTGTTCGTCAAAAAAAGCAAACAGAAGCAGAAAAAGTGAGAGGCATCAATCAACAAGTTAGATCGACAAGCCTACAGAAGGTTCAGCATGTGCTGATTGAGATGGAAGATCAATTTTCAATATTGATAGACGAATCTCAAAAGTTCGAAAATATGATTGATAACCGTGTTAAAAAAGTTGATGGCGAGTTTGATTACTCTCGTTTAAATTCAGCCATTAAAACTGACAGTGACTTTCTTACAAATGCGATTGATAGATTAGGCAATATACGTGAAGAGATTGGTCGTTTTTATGAGTCAATTCAAGTTAGGCGTTATAGCCTGATCCCCTTGCTTGATGCTATTGATGAAGGTGATAAGTATATTGGTGTCTTCCAGAAAAACATCGATGAGGTCGGTGAGGCATATAATCGGGTTTCTTCTGGCAATGTACGACTGTTAAAAGAGTTAGAAAATGTCGTTAACTTGATTAATGCAGAATATGGTGATGAGCTTAAAGATCTAAGTGATGAACAACGTCACGCGTTAATCAAGCAAACATCTTCAAATGACACCCTCATGAGACCTATCAAATCTATCGTTTTTGACGAGGATTATTTTGACTGGGTGCAAAGATTTGTTCCTGAAGGCAAAGAACAAGACTTTTTAGAAAAAGTGGTTAGACCGAGTCAAATTGAAGATCAGGATTTGTGTGCTTCGGTAATCATCAACTTCATCTTGTCACTGTACCGAAAAAATCATGAGTTGATCTCTCAAGTGTTAAGCACTGCTTCCTACACTGTTATGCAAGCAAGGATGGAATGCAAAGACATCTTGATTTCATTAAGTGCGATTTCGCATAAGCTGGTCATGGATAATAATCCTGAATCATTAAACTCAGTGATTAAGAAGTATGAATCTAAAGAGTATTTTGGTCGAGAGACTAAGATTCGTTAGTTAATCATTAAGTGTAGAACGGTCTGCATTCGAGTGTGTTACCCACTAATAAACCTCAGTTACTCGTCAAGAGTACTGGGGTTTTTTAATGCCTATCCCATCGATAGCTAGAAGATAGTGTCACTCACTTTAACAATGAAAGAAAATCCCTTGTTGATGATGGACTATTTGGCTGCGATTGACGCTATGGCTTTGCTTATCAGCGATGAACACCTAAACGAGTCCTTATAGCAATTCAGTTTGGCGCTTGGTTAGCGACGACAAACCATCATTATAAATCGCGCCAAAGAGAGCGATTAATAGTTGACTAAATTACTCGGGAATTATAACATGCTTTAAAAATACACCTTTAATGAGTTATGGAGTTTATATGTCAGTATCATTCAAAAAAATATTTGGGTTGAATAAATCAGAGAGTCAGGCTTCTGTACTAACACCTACCAAGACAGTCGAAAAAGCGGCAAAAGTTGACGCGACTAATGCTGCCGTAAAAGCTGAAAATGCAAAACATGGTGACAATGGTGTGTGTTGTGGTTCTTGCTCTAAGTGAGTTTTAAACTCAAACCGATAGCGACTGGAAAGTAAGTAAAGATAGATACTCATTGAGGCTAAAATGGCGCTCGTTGAGTTTACAAGGACACTTCCGGTTGCTAAATATTTACTGCGTTTTTTGTCAAGAGAATACAAAAAGTCGGGCACTTATATTCTACAATAATTAGGTGTGTATTCCCTATATACTGAGAGTAACCGCGTTAATGTATGAGTCTCGTTAGTGGAGTTAATTATGATTCTAAAACATGTTCTACCAACATAGCCTTAAATATTTATCTCATAAGGTTAGTCTTAAAAACACTCTACATCTGTTCTATAAACACCATTCTTTTGGCCTATCTATATATCCAAATCACTTTAAATTATTCGATTCAAACACTGCAGCCACACTTATTTTTAATGCATTAATTACATTTTATAACCTAGTTTGATTCGGCTGATGCCTTTGCGAACTGGCTGATGGGGTACTGTTTGCTTCGCAGTCCTTTAATATTGAGCTTACAACAGGTTAAGTTACTTTTATGTGTGCTCATCGTTACGTGGGCACTGCTGCGTGCTGTTGATCGCTTCACGGTTTGGAATTGATTCCAAGTGTATGATTTCACTTGTTATTGTGCTTTCACTATGAAAGTGAAAGTGAAAGTGAAAGTTTTTACTGCAAAGTCTTTAGACAAGGAAATAAGGTAGCCATGAAAGCTATTGGATTTAAAAATACCCTTACCATTGCCATTATGCTATTGGTTTCTAGTTGTTTATTAGTGGCTAATTGGATTTCATATCACGAGCTGAAACAAGATACTATTCTCTCTGTTCAAACCAGATCTCAGGAAATTACTAGTTATGAAGCCAGTTCGATTTCGAAATGGTTTAACAGCAAAGCTACGGCGATAGCGGCAATGGCTGCCGAATATCATAATGGGCAGTTTCAGCAGCAGTACGTTGGTATGGCGCGTTTGGGGAAACGTGCGAGTAGCTTGTATTCGGTGTTTTGGGGTTTTGATGATGGCAGCTCATACGCCAGTGTGGCTGATAATGCCATTTGGCAAAATGGTGTGGCAGATCCTCTCCAATATGACCCGCGCCCGCGTGGTTGGTACCAACTTGCTAAAGCTAACAATGGCGCAGTGCTGACTGACATTTATACCGATATGGTGACTGAGCAACCTGTTATTTCGATAGTAAAAGATATCGGTGATGGGGTGTTATCGGCTGATATAGGTTTGGAAATTTTAGCTGAAACGGTTAAAGAGGTGGACTTCCCAGGAGCTGTCGCGGTGATTATCGACGATAAAGGTAAAGTACTGGCGTCTTCTACTAATCGCTTTGAAGTTGGAAACACGCTAAGAGAGTCAGGCCTAGGTAAACTTATGCAGGGGATCGTGTCTAACGACTCCTTTAGCGGTGAATATCAATATAGTGGCACTAAGCAGTTATTGTTTAGCGAAGCCATTCCGTTGCTGGGAGCCAAACAATGGTATCTCTTTATCAGCGTGGATGAAAATATTGCTTATGCTGGATTGAATGATGCGCTGCAAAGTTCACTCTGGATGTCGGTAATTATGTTGCTGCTGAGCATAGGATTAGTGTTTGCGGTATTAAATTGGTTGTATCGACCTATTCTAAGCCTCAAGCAGATGGTTTTAGATCTTTCTCAGGGACAAGCTGATCTCACTCGCCGCCTGCCTGTAACGAGTAATGATGATTTGGGGGAGATTGCCAGCGGTATTAATCGGTTTGTGGCTAACCTTCAAGGTCTAGTGAAAGAGGTGTCGTTTGGCTCTAAAGATATTGGCGACAGTATTGCCAAGCTACATCAACAAACTGAGGACAATGCGGGGGTGCTAAAGCAACATGTTTTGGAAACGGAACAAGTTGTCACCGCAGTCGAAGAGATGAGTGCAACCGCAATGGATGTGGCCACGAATACCTCTCAGGCATCTAATGCGGCGCTTGTTACGAGTGAGCAGGTGAGTAACACTAATAGCATAGTCTCTGAGACCAGACTTACGGTCGAACGCCTGATTCAAGATGTAGAAGATACCGAAGTTAATATTGGTCATGTAGCACAAGATGCTATTAGCATCACTAAAGTGTTACAGGTGATAGGCGGTATTGCTGAGCAGACAAATTTACTAGCGCTTAACGCAGCAATTGAAGCGGCTAGAGCAGGTGATCAAGGCCGAGGTTTTGCGGTTGTAGCAGATGAGGTACGCGCTTTAGCTGCTCGTACTCAAGTCAGTACTACCGAAATAGAACAAACTCTCGATAAGCTGCAACAAGGTGTTCATAATGCGGTTGATGCAATGAAGCAAACTAAAATAACTTGTGAACAAGCGAGTCAAGCCACAATTGATGTGAGTGATAACCTTGAAAAAGTAGTGTTATCCATTGCAGAAGTTAACGACTTAAATACGCAAATTGCCACCGCTGCCGAGGAACAAAGTGCGGTATCTGAAGAGGTGAGCCGTAATATGAACGCGATTCGCGATATCGTCGTAGTACTCGACGACAATGGTAAATCGACCGAGAGTGAAACTCATAAACTAACAACCGCTAATGATAAACTTATTGATGTGGTGAACAAGTTCACCATTGAATAACAACAGATAACGAATTAAGCCTCGTTATTGTGATTGGCATATGTTTACACCTCCTACTTAGCTTTAATGAATAGGTAAGTAGGAGGTGGCAATACTTGGAGTGCTAGGCATTAATCAATTAGTATTCTTTAATTAATAAAACGTCGTTTTTACTCTGGTTGTTACCGTGTTATTGATTAACAATGCTTGGCTTCCATCAATGCGATGTAATCTTGCATCTCTTGACCTGGTGATACGGCAAAGTGTTGCGCTAACCCTGCCAGATTTATAATTCGGTCGACTCGGAAATTACGAAAGTCATTTCGCAGCTCACACCATGCCAGCAGAGTCCAAGTGCCTTTCCAGAAATAGATGGCCAGCGGGCGTACCTCCCTTTGACTTATGTCCTCTTTGGCATCGCGGTAATCCATCAATAGATACTCTCTTAATCGAGATGCTTTTCGTAGCTGATCGAGAAACTGAAGCTCATCGGTATCGATGTAAAAGTCAGGTGCGAACATCAAAGATTGGTACTCTTGCAGCCGTGCAGGCAATACCGCTTCGACTTTTATCATTGCTTGTTTAGCGGCGCTGGCCAGCTCTTTTCCACCCCAGGCTTGCACCATACGCATGCCGACCTGAATCGCCTCAAGCTCAGCTTCATTAAACATTAATGGCGGCACATTCACCTCTTGCCGCAGAAGATAACCTACGCCAGCTTCCCCCTCGATTGGAATGCCATTTAAGCAGAGGTCTTGTACATCACGGTAAACGGTTCGAGTTGATACCTCTAGCCTTTCGGCCAGCTCTTTGGCCGTGGTTAAGCGGCGATGGCGTAGGATCTGAACTAACTGAAATAATCTATCGGCGCGGCGCATGTTATACCAACTCCATTCAATATGTGCTTAATCATGCTGACAAACAACAGAGCCAAATTCAATCTTAGATTAAACTTGGCTCTTATTATTCGTTTGGCAAAGTAGGGTTAGTCTCAGGGCTTAATGCCGATATAGATCTCAACCCCATTGTTATCTAAATACATTTCATAATCAGTGAGGTAACTGCGTTGATATTCACATTTTTCGGAGGCGAAATAGCGCCATACTTCGCCCCAGAGGTTGACCACACATTGGGGCATCTCTCCTTGCGCACTAAACTTAAGGTACTCGCCTGCTATTAACGTAAGATCACAAATCTGATCTTGCGTAGCAGTGGTTCCAGCTAGCACTGAAAACTCCCCCTCCATATCCGATTGATAATCGTAATAGACACCATACATTAGCTGAGTATTGCTGTGTGTTTGCATCCGCTCAGTAAAGTAACGCTGCCAAAGAGGGCCTATTTTTTGAGTGCTAACATGCTGTTCGGCAAGATTACTTGTCCTTGTGATTAAGCCAACAAGTTCGACAGCGGCTTGCGTTACCCGCTCAGGTGAAACGACATCCTTGGTGATATTACTCATGTTCTCTCCGTTGAATATGGATTTCAAGCGCAGTGCCTAAGCCCGCTACTTTGTTTTACTTTTGTTGGGACCAAAGGCCAACGGTATTGCCTTCACAGTCTTGAAATAGCGCAATGAATCCGCACTCACCGTCTTTTATTGGCATCACTGGCAGCAACACTTTAACCCCTGCCTGGGCTATTTTATCCACCAGTCCAGTGAGCTGTTGACTCAGATGAAGGTAAAGCACACTACCATGAGCTGACGGCTGCATCATCTCATGTTTCACTAACCCGATGCTGGCGGCGTCTTTATCTTCAGTTTCTAGCACGGCCATCTCCATATCATTCATCACTTCACGTCTGAAACTGACGCCGAAATGCTGAGTGTAAAATGCGACGGCTCTATCCATATCGGTAACGGGGATCTCGCCCCAAACTAAGGCTGCTTTAGGTAACATGATGAACTCCTTGTATGAGCTGAGAGAGCATTCGAGATGAAGGTCTTGGCTCAGCGACACAGCAAGGATATAGCAGGGCTACTGACAGCGTGATGTCAGTAGAGATTCGACATGGTTAATATACTGGGGATCGCCTGAGCTTGAATCTGTTTCAAGTATCGCTACAGCAGATAGCGGTTTTTCTGGGTTTTTAGAGGGGATTATCGCGGAAGAGTGTCATTGAAAAATTGAGTCGCTCACATCCGTGTGAGCGAGATACGTTTAAACGTTACTCTTTGTCGTATATTGCTTCGCGTAATTTAGCTTGTTCATCCCACTGAGGCAGTACTGTCTCAATAAAATGGGCCTTTTCGGCGTTTAGCTTGTCCATGTTTAAGCCAATAGCCGCTTGTGCTTTTGCTTTGGTTGAGATATCTGGAATAGCGACGGGTTGTTTAACTCCTTTGCTACTCAATAATCTGGCAAGCTTAATACGGGCGTTAGCCGCTCTGTCGATAGCAGTGCCTAAAACTCTGAGTGCTTCATCAGGGTTATGCATGGCTATACCGTGTGAAGCGGTAGCGTGATCCCAGCGCCATTGTGCGTGACGTATATCTTGCTGAATCGAATGAACTTCTTCATCAGTAGCGCCCGCCGCAAGCGCTGCTGCAGTTTCATAGTGAGCATGCACTAATTGCGTCTCAGCATTCATCTTCAGCTCATCAATCTTCGCCTTTCGCTGAGCGACAATATCTTGTAACTGCGCTTTAGTTTGATCATGGCAACTTGCGCAGGTCTGTTCGAAACGATCGAATGGATTGCCTACTCTATGATCGGTATATTTACGTCCTTCTTTATTGACCACTTTTGGCATATGGCAATCAATACAGGTAACGTTGTTTTGACCATGTATCCCCTGACTCCAAGTCTCGTAGTCTGGATGTTGTGCCTTGAGCATTGGTGTTTTCGAGAGTTGATGGGTCCAATCAGTAAACTCTATTGAGTCAAAGTAGGCTTCAACTTGGTCCGTTTTTACGCCGTTATCCCAAGGGAATTTAGCGCTTTTGTTTTTGCCTTCGAAGTAGTATTCGACATGACATTGTCCACAGACCATAGCTTGTTTATCTTTTCGTCCAGCGGTTTCCCAAGTTAAGCCAATGCTTTTCATGGCTCGCTCTGCAAAAGGTCTAGCCATACGTAACTTTGACGAACCAGGTTCGTGGCAATCTTGGCAACCGATAGTATTGACGACTTCAGGGCCACCTTTACTCCACTGACCTTCGAAGAATCCATCTTCTCCCTGCTCAGTGATCATTCTTGGTACATCGGGTCCCTTACAGCTCCAACATGCCATTGGCATCATGTCTGGATGCTCTGCATCAGGTGTACCGGTTCTGAGCGTTTCTCTGAGATCGGTAACGGCGTACTGATGGCCGCGGGCGCGGGTATAATCTCTTGAAAAGGCATAACCTGCCCATAAGACTGCAAGATTTGGGTCTTCAGCTACTTCATCTGGTTTGTCACTGTAATCAGTGGTTTTTTTCCAGCTTTGGTACTGTTTTGGATACTTCTTAGCATACTGCTCACTACGCGGATCGAGATCTTTAGCTTGAGCATAGGCAAAAGATGAAGATACCAGGGCCACTGATATGAGTAAACTTATTGGCGTTAGCCTTAAAGTTATTGATTTCATTTACTTTGATTTCCTGTTTATTGATTAAATGGAGAACAGGAATAGGTGGGGTATATTCAAGTAACAACAAGTAACAATAAAGATTCGACAGTGAATGTTAAAACCAATCGAAAGGTAAGAATAGTTTACTGTTTTTAATGATGTGTTAAGTAATTCTTAATTGATGTGTTGCTTAACTACTGATCTTTCATTTGGGTATCGATGTGATGATGGCGATAGGAAAGGTGAACTCAACATAGTTCGCTAATGCGGTGGTGATTATTGACCTTCCGTTCTTAATGGAAAAATAATCATAAATAGCAGAGATAAAAAAAATGCCAGTCGGTGGGAGGACTGGCATTTTAGGTCGAAGACAATAGGTTACTTAACTACATTCGTGATTAACGTAGCTCAGCAGGCCATTCTTTTTTAACACGCTCTTCAACGAACTTGTCTTTAGCTGTTTTCATAGCTTCTAAATTAAGACCAGCAAGAGGTTGTACTTTTGCTTTAGTATCGTACTGAGTAGCGTCGTACGTATACTCTGGTGCGTACTTAGTTAGCAAGGTATCAGCTTCAATGATAGCCGCACCTAGAATCGCATTAGCTTTAGTCAGTAAGCGTTTAGCTTCTTCAGGGTTATGCGCAGCGATACCGTGAGATGCGGTTGCACTGTCCCAGAACCATTGTGCGTTACGCACTTGACCCAATAAGCTGTTCATCTCAGTAGCCAGTTCGTTTCCTGCAGCAAGTGCGCCTTCATAGGCCGCTTTAGCTTCGCCAATAGTTTTGCCAGCGTCTAGACCTTCAATGCCATTTGCAGCCCAAATTGCTTGTGCTTTGAAATGTACTTCGGTTAGACGAGGGTCGGTACCGTTTGCTTCAAAACGCAATTTGTCGATTTCAGCTTTACGATCAGCAATGATAGTGTCTATATCTAAATAGTCGGCATTATGACAAGCAGTACAATTTGCGGGTAGCTTGTCTGCGTCAAATGTGACTTTATGGTTTGAGTACTCTTGGCCTTCAGAGTTAGTCGATTTAGGCATATGGCAGGTATTACAGCTAAACTCTAAATGGTTTGGTCCTTTGTGTTTAGCGCGGTCTGACATGTTTTCAAACTCAGGGTGTTGCGCTTTTAGCGACGGTGCACCAGAGATGGCATTAGTCCAATCTTTAAAGTCGATGTTGTCGTAGTAAGCTAGCTGAGCTTCTGCTGCGTAACCTTTATAAAGATTATCAGTCCCTTGGTAGTCAGTAACATTTGCGTAATCGGTGTCAACAGCGGGTACCCAATGATCCCACGGGTAACGTACTTTCTTAGAATCGCCGCCGTCGAAGTAGTATTCTACGTGGCACTGAGCACAAGTTTGACCAGCTTGAACAGTGTGGTCTTGAGCCGCAAAGGTAAGCTCAACTTTGTCCATTGCACGTTCTGTGTATGGACGGCTTAGGCGCAGTGTATTTTCGCCTAATTCATGACAGTCGGCGCAGCCAATGACGTTAGTCATCTCTTTGCCCCAAACAGACCAGCCGTTATCAGCAAATTTCCCTTCGCCAACCTCGTCATACATACGGGCTACGTCAGGAGATTTACAAGACCAGCAACTTGCTTTCATCGCTTCACCAACAACGACGCCGTCGTGACCTACCAGTGGAGCGCCAGTACGAAGAGTTTTGATAATGTCCGTTAGTGCAAACTGGTGACCGCGAGCGCGGTTGTAGTCTTTAGCAAAACCGTAACCCGCCCATGCACTCACTAGGTTTGGATTTATTTCCAATATATCAGTTGGTACGCCTGATACTGGGTTAGTTTCTTCAGTTTCTAGCCAAGTAGTATGCTGATCAGGGAAGGTTTCTTTCCAGTTGTCGCTATTGTAGAAATCAGTCGCTACTGGTGGCACTACGACTGGTGGTACGACGACTGGCGGTACGACGACAGGTGGAACAGTGACACAAGTATTAGTGTTTGTATCTAAAATGGTACCATCAGAACAGGTCTTAGCTGAATCGTCATCACTATTACAACCGGATAATGCAGTCATTACTGCTACAGCGATAGCAAGCTTTTGTAATCTCATCATAACTCCTTTAAATAACTATATTTGTTATTTTACTTTTGATTATTTACTTATTTAGATTTATCTTATGCGTTAAAATGTTTATTTTTATTTGTACTATAGATTTGTCTAATTTGTTTTCTATATTAATTAAACTCATCTAGTCTTATTAATATAGAACGGGTGCATTATTAACATGAGGGGTGTTGTTGCTACACATTTTATTAACAACAACGTGAGTGTGATCAATAAATTTACAAAAGTGAGTTGTTAACAAAATAAGAAAAATCTAACAAATACCTAGTTAGAGGTACGACTTAGTGGGTACTTAACTGTAGTGTTTATCAGCGATCCAGTTGTAAGTGCTTGTTCTAATTTAGTGAGTGACGTTTTTCTGCGTTAGGGTGAAATCTTCTTATTTGTAATGTAAATGTTTCATTTTTGGTGGCGCTTTAGCTGGGGTAACTTAAAGAATTACAACTGGAGTGTGTCGTAACGGTTTGTTTTTCTGAGCCAAATTAGTTAATTGTTTATTATTGTTAGAATGCTTTAAATTAAATAATATATTTCATTAAAGTTGTGCTATTTATATTTTTAAAAAAGATTTATTAATGGCATTATATTTGTTGTTTTCTATAAGTTATGTTGGTAGGGAAGTTTTAAAGGGATTTTCATTTTAATATTATCTTATAACTATGTGTTGTTTTTTGTTTAAATTGGGAGGGGATAATTGATGTTGTTGGTTATTATTAATAAATATAATCTTAAAACAATTGAGGTTAAAGTATCTTTTTTACTTGTTTTTCTGATTCTAGATCCGTTTTTTCTGTTATAAATTGGCATAGTGTCGTTGAGGTTCTCGATTCTAAAGCTAATGAGTTTCGCCTAACATACTTGTTTGCTGATGAATCTTTACTGCAATGCCTCAGGAGATAATTTTAGGTGCTAAAAGCGCCAATATAAGTGATTTATAGGTGTTCTTTACCATTGATAAAGCGTTATTTTTTATCAAAATTAGAGAGATAATGGGCTGAGTTTGTACTGTTACTTTATAGTGATGATAGCCGTTTTTACTTTATATAGACGATAGCTGATGGCTAAAATGATGCAGATCCCAGCGGGAATACTGAGCGCGTAGAATTGAAAATGGTGAAATAGCACCGCGCCTATTGTGCCACCACAGATAAAGCCTGTGATGATAAGTAAAAACAGTACCGCTTTGCGTTTATCAAAAATTTCCCCTTTGAACCAACCTCCTAACATGATCCCAAGATCTGTAAATATCCCCGTGACATGTGTTGTTCTGACAATCGCGCCACTATAGGTTGTCGCCAACGCATTTTGCAATCCACAGGCCGCAGATGCCAGATAGTGGCCAAAATAGGTCCCCCCTTGCAGAAAATAAATAGCAAAAAGAAGCAGTGAGGCTTCGATAATAAGCAAGGTATCGTAATGGCGGCCAAGTTTAACTGAGCTCCCAGATAGCAGTGCACCCGATAATGTGGCGCCCAGCATAAAACTGACAAGGAGCCCAATAAGATGAAATAACATTTTAGGTGATGAGTTCAGTAACTGGGTGCCAACTAAAGTGGCGGTGCCAGATAGATGAGATACCGATTGATGCTCAAACCCCATCAATCCAATCGCATTGATACAGCCTGCTGTCAGCGCAAGAATAAAGGCGCCATATTCAACCCATTTGGGTAATTTTGATATCACATGAACTCCAGATTTGAGCGCGGTAAGTCGATGATCTTTTGCTGAGAGCGTAATGGCCAGTTTGTATAGCGTAGAGACTAATTAGTGTTATGTCGCAATGTGTGAAGGTTGATTTAACCATCAAAGCGGCTTGTTTTCGCTGTGAGTATTTTACCGTCTATCAAAGGGCTCAACTGTTTAGTCGATCGCAAAACCGCAGTCATTCGTTACTAACTTATCGCTAGAACTAAGGCTGTGAATATTCACCTAACCCTAGTCCAATATCTGAATCGTTTATTACCTGTTTTATAGCGGGCTATTGCGCGTTAATAAATGCATATTCTCCGATAAGGTTAAGCGAGTGCGAATATTGACCAGTGTGAACTAAGCCACAGTTTGTTGTTGGGTGATTGCAATACCATACAGTTATTGGCGTAGGCCAATAACTAAGGCAGCGATGAAGAATGGCTGTTTCATCTATATCCGTTGATTAGGCTGATTTATGTCCAGACCCAAAAAATGTCGACACTTATCCTGTTGCGCACCCTATAGCCTGTTTAAACCTAATGGTGTTCCGTCCGTCGAACTCGAAAAAATTCAACTCGACGCCGATGAGTTTGAGGCGTTGAGTTTGGGCGATGTGAAGAAGATGAGCCAAATTGACGCCGCGGCATCGATGGGGATCTCACGGCAAACATTTGGTTATTTACTCGCTAGTGCGCGGCAAAAGGTGGCAAGGGCTATCACTGAAGGTCATGCGCTGGTGCTCCCTCAATCGGCCAACACCCAATAAGGAAGTTTTATGATTATTGCAATGCCAATGAGTCGAGGTCGACTCGCAGGCCACTTTACTAAAGCACAACGTATTGGCTTTTTTAATGAATATCATCATCTGGTGACGAGTTTTGACAACCCAGCATTGGCCGGTGGTTGTAGTGCAAAAAAAGCAATGCTGAATCTAATCAAAGAGCAAAAAGCCGATATTGTAATGGTGCAAAATATTGGCGAACGCATGCTGGGTAAATTACTCGATGCTGGAATAAGCGTGAGTCAAGGTGATAACACCTTAGGCATTGAGCAGCTATTAACAAGCTGTAGCGATGTGAGTCTTCGACTGCTTAATGCATCAGAGGGCAGAGCCTCGCTTAATCATCTAAAAAAAGACGGTTGCTGTGGCAGTACTGGCGGTGGGTGCGGCTGCAGTGGTGGTGCTGAGCCAGAGCCTTTATTGAGTAAGGTGGCTCCAGATAGCGGAATAGAGAGTGCAACCCAGAGCGTAAAAGTGAGTTACGCTGGATTTAGACCGATAAACTAGCTTCACCTTCAAGTAATAGCGCTAGCTCTCTTTGTAGCAAGTGGAGGGTTTTGAACGCAAGGTACGAGTTTAATAACAAGGTCGTTATTAATGGTGGCATCAACGGTAGCTTTAACGCTACCGTTGATGTTTGTTGTTATTGTCACTTAATTTAATAAGCAAGGTTTTCAACTGCCCCTAATACGTTGGCGGAGCATTTGGATTAAGGTGGGGGCGATAGACGCTAGGATCATGCTGGCCATCAATAAATACTGATGTGGAGTAAATGACTCTCCTAACAAGACCATGCCACTCACAATGCCTGCTACCGGGTTGGCGATGCCGCCAAAGGTAAAGTCGACTACCGTCATACGCTGTAATAACCACACATACATGATGTAACCCAGTACGGTATTAAGCAGAATTATCCAGCCCAATCCAAAGCCGTTAGTCATACTAAACTGCTGAATGACACTGACATATTGCTCAGGTGAAAACAGTGCATGAATGAACGCTGCAACTAACAGTAACAGCCCACCAATAATCAACTGCCAAGTTAATACCGTCCACCAATGAATGCGTGTCCCGAGTGCTTTAATAATGGTGCTGCCAACTACAATGCAGCTAATAGCGGCAAACATAGCCAGTAATCCGAGCGGATTTAACGTGATAGCACTAGGGTCAAATAGCTTCCAAGCCAAGATGATTAACACCGCGCCAAATACAGCCTGCAGTGAATTAGGGCGTTTTTTACTTATCACCCAATGAAAAAGCATCGCAAAAACAGGCACCGAAATCATGCCTACGCCCGAAATCGCCGAGGGTAACGTGAGCGCCATAATAAAAATCAAACTAAAGAATGCGGCAATGTTGATGGCGCCTAACTTAATCAGTACAGGCCAATCCGCTTTCTTGGGCAGGCTAGGCTTAAGGGCTAGTAAGATCAGTCCTGCTGGCAAAGCACGAATGGCACCGAGCAATAAAGGGGGCCAGTCAGGCAGCGTAAACTGCGTCATGGCATAAGTCGTCCCCCAAAAAAAGGCGGGGATCATGGCTAGAAAAATATTCATATACTACCTTAGAGTTAAGTATCTTCACGTAAAGATATAAGCTGATTGTGAACCTCTAATTTATTTTTGTAAAGTATCTTCTTATAAAGTATCTTTGCGTTAAGTTTAATTTAGCCGTTTAACAAACAGAGTATGGTGTGAAATGGATGATATCGATAAAGTCGTCGCACAATGGGGCGAAGAAAAGCCACACTTGCAAACGCTACCGATGGAAATTTTTGGACGCATAATGCGTTTGCAAAAGCATATTGAAGCAGAAATCGCAGCTTGTCATAAACAATATGGGCTAACATTGGGGGAGTTTGATGTGCTCGCGACACTGCGTCGCTCTGGCGAACCTTTTAACTTGACCCCGTCAGCCTTGTTGTCGTCAATGATGTTGACCTCTGGCGCGATGACAAATCGTTTAGATAAGCTTGAATCTAAGGGGTTTATTGAACGGGTGCACAGCACTGAAGATCGCCGTAGTGTTTCTGTTGGTTTGACCGAAAAAGGCTTTGCTATTATTGATGAAGCGATTGAAGAGCATGTGCGTATTCAGCATCAGTTAGTTCAGCAGTTATCGGATGCAGAAAAGCCGGAATTAAATCAACTGCTCAAAACGTGGTTAGCCGCTTTTGAAGGCGATCAGTAGTAGAAAATCCCCTCTCTTTTAAAAGAGGGGATAATGGTTGTAGATGATGTGATAAATCATTTTTGGGGCCTAAGGCGACGTTAAGTAAACCATAACCTTGCTAGCTAGCCGTTAAACCAGATTTAACACCCAACCTAGAATGGTAAATGACACCAGTAGCAGTACAAATAAAAGTGCCAATAAACGCCATTGCATTACTTGCTTTAACATCACAAATTCTGGGAAGCTAACAGCAACAGTACTCATGCAAAATGCCAGTGTCGTTCCTAATGGCACGCCTTGTAGCAACAAGCTTTCTAATACGGGTATTACGCCAGTCGCATTGGCATACAGTGGGATCCCCATTAATACTGCAAGCGGAACAGACCACCATTGGCCATCACCTAAATTGGCTTCTAACCAGCCAGCAGGCACAAACCCATGTAGCGCCGCGCCTATGCCTACACCGATAATGACCCATTTCCATACTCGTCCAAATATCTCAACCGTTTCAGACTTAGCAAACTGATGTCGCTGTTGCCAGCCCATCGTGCTAGCAGCTTGGGTCGATGATTGGCCTGGTGGTATTGCTGTTGCGGTCGATAGTTGGCCTCTAGCATAGGCTTTAGCGGCTAAGGGTTGTAACCAGCGCTCGGCTTTTAATAAGTCGAGTAGCGCGCCACCCAATATCCCTATGGTTATGCCCGTTAAGACGTATAACAGCGTGACTTTTAACCCTAATAAGCTGAACAGTAATAGAATCGCAACTTCATTGATCAAAGGGGAGGTGAGCAAAAAGGCCATGGTAATACCGATGGGGATGCCCGCGGAGGTGAAGCCTAGAAACACCGGAATACTTGAACAGGAGCAAAAGGGGGTAATTGCGCCAAATCCAGATCCTAAACCATAACCGACCAGTTTGGGTTTACCTGATAAATAGTCACGTACTCGTTCAACATTAAGTGACGCTCGTAACCAGCCAATGGCATAGATCATCACAATCAGCAGGGCAAATATCTTGGTGGTGTCTTCAACAAAAAAATGTACCGCTTGGCCAAGTTGGTTTTGGCTGGATAAGCCTAATAAATCATAAACCAGCCAATCGGCAAGTACTGAAAACCAAATCAACATTGGTTTACCTCGCTAAAGGGGTTAGAGAAAGTTAGCAATCGTCGTTAGCTGTCACTAGCGCTCTCTTGCTAGCCCACTGATGACTATTTACCGATGACGAGCTATAGATAAATAGTGACAGACGCTTATTGAGTGTTGTTAGCTTGATTTAATAACAGCTCAATTTCAGCATGGGAAGGCACATTCCCCGCGCTCATTACCACGCCATTAATGACAATAGCGGGTGTCGACATGACACCATAATCTAGAATGGTTGTCATATCGGTGACCTTTTCAAGTTCAAAGTCTAGCGCTAATCCCTTGGCAACTTGCTCTACATCGGCGGCTAAGTTGGTGCACTTTTTACAACCACTTCCTAATATTTCAATTTTCATATTGTTGTCCCATTTTTAATTAATGTACGTAGATTATTGCGATTAACACTTAGCAAAGTGTGTACTGTTTAAGAGGGCTTAAGCAATGCGGCTTGAGCTTTGGCATTCTTTTCCAATACCGCCTCAACACAGCCAAACATTTTTAATAGGCAAGGGGTTTCAAGGCGATAGAAGATATTTTTTCCATCGCGGCGGCTACTGATAATTCCCGCCTGTTTTAATACCGATAAATGTTTAGATACCGTTGAAATATCGGCGTTAACACCATCGGTGAGATCGCAAACGCAATGCTCTTGTTGCTGTAATTGTTCTAACAGCCATAGACGTGTTGGATGCGCCAGCGCTTTGAGCACTGCTGCACGAGCAGTTAGTCGCAGTTGTTCCTGTTCTGTCATACTAATGTCCTTCGTGGGTAACCCGATAGGCGTTCAATACTTTATCATTTGGCAAAGTGACCAAGTGTTATGGTGCAAGTATAGCGCAAAAATTTTATTGATTATCGTGACAGAGGGAACAGTTCTAGTAAGTTTACAAACAAGAGGATAAGTCTAATAGGTTGTTAATGGCTGTTAGGGAACAATGGATTGTGACGGAGATTAACAGTGAGCTTTTGAAGATAAATATCGAGGGCGGTGACTTGTTTGGAGGTGTGGGGAAGGAGAGTTGATTAACTCTCTTCCCACAAAAATCTTTTTTGTTACTGTTGTAACTGAGCTTTTGCTGCTTCAACTTTTGAAAAATCTAATCCAAGCTCGGTGACAGCTTCTTTAATTAGACCTGGCGCTTGCATTACTAAGCCCATCATCTGTTGCAGCTTTTCTGCTGGAATACCTAACTGGCCAACGGTCGCCATCGCCATCATTGGATTTTCAGTCAGTGTTTGGAACAGCTCACTGATTTGTGCGTCACTGATATTGTGTTCTTTTAAGATAGCAAGAATCGGATTCATTGAACTGCCTTCATATGCAAATTAAGTAAAATAGAGGGGGGATTCTATCACTCATGACAGCTAATTCGACGCTTTGGTAAAATAAAATTATCTGATGTTGAACCGTATCGAAGAGGAGTAATACCAATTACCTTAAGTATTTGACCAATTCAGAGTGCCTCAGACTTTTCCACTCAAGGTGCATTGGTGAAAAAAGGGTTATTCCCTTTTAAGCCTAGGCACATTTTTGCTGACACGGTATTCAGTTAGATTAAGGCGCTTTAGGGCGTTGTAAATCGAAGCGGTTTTCTTCGGTAATGCTGTAGTAAGCAGTGGGGCCACCAGCGCGTAATATTGGCTCGGCATCTGAGGTTAGGTATTCACCCTGGGCGCTAAGTAGGTGTTTGGCAATATGCACGGCAACCACTTCCCCTAAGACTAACCAGCTATCAATTTTATCACCATTAGCGCCTTGTAGTTGAATGAGCTGGGAGAGCTTACATTCAAAATTGACTGGGCTTTCAGCTACGCGATCGGCAGCTACAACCGTTCCTGGTGTTGCAGTGAGCCCAGAAAAATTGAATTCATCTTCGGAGTTAGGTAAAACGACTGAGCTTTGATTCATTTTCTCGGCAAGCTCTCTGGTGGCTAAATTCCAGATAAACTCTTTGGTCTCAGCTATATTGGCGACACTGTCTTTCCAACCGATGCTGGCAAAACCAATAATGGGTGGGCGATAGTTAAAGCAGTTAAAAAAGCTGTAGGGAGCAAGATTGCGCTGCCCTTGAGCGTTCCTCGATGAGATCCAACCAATGGGCCGCGGACCTATAATTGCACTTAACGGATCGTGGGGCAGTCCATGGCCTTTACTGGGTTCGTAAAAGTAGCGGTTATCATCGTTCATCGTTATCTTTCCGTGATGGCTGTCAGTGATGGTTCAACGTCTCAACTTCTCGCGGTATTGTCAACCAGCCAGTACTGGCCCATTACTGATACTCATAAGGATGCGAATATTGACTGAAAATTTAAGGTTGAATTAATCACGTAATTTGTAGCGACTCTTTTTTTGCACGCAATAAAAAAACGTCTAAAAAGACGTTTTTTTCGTTATTGGATAACCTATTCAGCTTGGCATTTTAGCTCGGGCAAAGCCCTTGTTTCATCACTGTCTGGCAGTTTAATGGAGCAAACATCAGCTTGGATCATCAGCTGCACCATTTGTGGCATCTCATCGTTTCTGCCCATAATTAATTGGCCACTAGGGTCTTTATGGGGCGCACGTTCAATGGCCAGCAAACTGCTTTGAGTAAATGCTGTTTGGCCTATTTGTATCTTGTTAGCCTTGAGTAAACTGGCAATGGCTTGCTCGAGCAGGCGAGTGTTATTGGCAGTCGATGATACTAATACGGCAGGTACCGCTTTAGTGTCATTTTCAGCAAAAGCACCGCAGCCACCTAGGCCGATCACGCCCATTGTAAGCACGGTGCCAAACACTCGCCGTAGCATTATAAAGCTCCTTTCATATCGATAATGATACGGTTGTTTTGCAAGAACGACTGGTTACGCTCATCTTTTAGCATAAAGCCTTCATCGATAAATTCATTGACGGCTTGAGAGCGAGCAACGCCAGCGGCAATTGCTGGGCAGCGCTCGTTATCTCGATAATAAAGCGCAGCACTTAATAGGCGTTCATCCGTATCACCCAGTGCATGCCCTAAATCATCATCAAGCATACAACCTTGAACCTCACTGGCGAGTGTTGGGCTAGTCGAAGGCACAAAGCCGTCAGAGTATTCACCAAACCCCTTGTCATTCACGCCTTTAAACTGAATCGTAAAGTAGGTGGTGCCACAGTTAGGTGTTGGATAAAAACCGTAGGGTTTACCACAGGTTGTGCCGCCTAATTGAATGACTTCGATATCGACACCGCGTAAACCGTTCATTAACGCTTCACTAGCAGAGCAAGTACTTGAGGTCGTAAGCACATACACTCGTTTAAGATCGAGTGTTGGAAGTGTGGAACCGCCAGTGAGTAATGCAGTATTAAACCCCAGTGTTTCGTCTATAAAGGGCATGGGCGATAAGGCCTGATTGTTCACTGGGTTGGTATTTGGATATTTGTCATTGAAGCTGGTTTCTTCAAAGGTGCGGTTGGTGGTGGCATCTTTACCGGCAATCATGTAGCCGAGTTGGCTTGCCATCGCGAGTAATCCGCCGCCGTTATACCTAAGGTCGATGACCAGATCGTTAATACCTGCTTGGCTCAATGTGGTCACAGCATCAAATAGCCCGCGTTCAGCGGTGGCAATATGCGCATTAAACTGCAGATAACCCACTTTACCCTTGGGTGTTTGAATCGTTTTAGTATTTTGTACTGGGGTCGAGATAATGGTTTTAGCTGTTAATGTTACCGTTCGATCTGCTACAGCATCTAAATCGCGCACGATAAAAACGGTTTCTTTACCCTCTTGGCTTGGAAATAGCCCCGCCCTGATGATGTCTATACTGGCGCTATCGGCGGCATCTTTTACGTTTACGCCATCAACTTCTACAATTACCGCACCGCGAGTGAGGTTATTGTCGCTGGCGGGAGAGTTGGGCTCATTGTAAGTGACGGTCACGTTACGGGCACCACTTTGGGAAGCGTTCGTGAGCTTGAAATTGAGACCGTAGCCTACTGAAGCACCAGATTGATTTAGCTGTTCCCATTCAGCGGTAGACATTGAGAAGTGGTATTTATCTTTTTTATTGCCGGAAACTGAATTGTTTTCCGTTTTCAAAAGATCAAAATACTCAGCAACTGTGTATGGAGCTGGGCTGAGATCGACAATCTCGTTGTACCAAAGATAGGTATCATTACTCCACGAACGTAACCAAAGCTTTTCAGTCTCTGCGCTACCGGTTTGATTGGCTCTGCATTGGTTAACTAAACTAGAGTCACTAGCAAACTGACCTTGCACCCAAGTTTCGCTAGAGTCTCCCCCACCACAAGCGGATAAGCCAAGTGTAGTGACGATAACTAGCAGCAGTAATTTTGTTGAACCCAACATCATAAATAATCCTTTGGTTTTGCTAATATGTTTTAACAAACAGGAATGCAATTAGTAGAGGTTGCAACTTTATTACAAATGAAACAATTTGTAATGTAAATTCGCAATAATGTAAGCCTTAATGTTGGGGTTTGATGGTTGATCTTGCCAATGCCTGATCAGAACCCCTTAGTGTGGGGCTATGATTACAAGCAAATTGTACTTTCATCCTGTGCTACCTTAGATAAAGACGTATTATTAATTGTTTGCCCACTATCATCATTGGCCATAACAGCTATACCGCGATGCTTGTTGTCGCAACCTGCTTAATAGCAGTTGGGCCTAGTCTTTATTATTACTGCTAACAGATAAGGCAATCTATGGAATATCCCTCATTATCGAGCAATATCACCCAGCTTATAGGTCATACCGATCTGCTGCGGATCGACAGCTTATCTACGCTGAGTGGCTGTGAAATTTTAATTAAATGTGAGCAACAAAATCCAGGTGGTTCGATTAAAGATCGTGCTGCACTGCAGTTGGTTACCGATGCCATTGAAAATGGCAAGCTAAAGCCGGGCATGACAATTGTTGAAGGTACAGCGGGCAACACCGGTATTGGTTTAGCGCTGGTGGCTAAAGCACTGGGGTTCAACATGTTGGCGGTGATGCCGCGAGGCCAAGCGTCAGAAAAAGAGCAGATGATCACTCTACACGGTGCCAAACTGATGTTGGTTGATGCTTGCCCATTTGCCAACCCCGATCATTTTTACCATACGGCAAAGCGTTTGGCGGAGGCTAATGATGATTATTGGTGGGCCGATCAATTTGAGAATACCAGCAACAGCAAAGCGCATTATCAGCACACTGGGCCGGAGATCTGGCAGCAAACCAATGGCAGCATCGATGCGCTAGTGTCGGTGGCGGGCACTGGCGGTACGATTGCGGGTAACTCTCGTTATTTATCAGAACAAAACCCAGCGTTGCAAACATGGTTGGTTGATCCCGACGGTTCCGGCATATATGCCTACCTAAAATCAGGTGAGTATGTATCAAGTGGCAGTTCGTTTACCGAAGGGATAGGGATCATGCGCCTTGTCGAGAACTTTAAGCAGGCTAGAGTCGATAAAGCGATCACCTTGCCCGATCTCGACCTTATTGCCATTGCACGTCATGTTCAGCGTGAGGATGGCATTGTGCTCGGCAGCAGTGCTGCGCTGAATGTTGCAGGGGCACTCTATGCCGCGGCGAAAATGGGCAAGGGCAATACGATTGTGACTTTTTATTGTGACTTAGCAGAGCGTTCTTCGTCCAAGCTGTATAACGCAGAGTTTCTTAATAGCAAAGGCTTTAATCAACCGATTGAGTCGCTTGAAGAGATGTTTCAGCGATATAAAAACCAAGCTAGTGAGGCGGTGGTTAATGTCGCGCGTTAACCTGCTGAGAGCGATGCGCACTTTTGCTTTAAAGAAGTGCAAAATCGAGATAGAGGCTAGCAACACAAGGTATACTATGCGCTCTTTTTTGCGGCTTGCGAGTTGATATGATTATTTTTACCACTAACTTTGGCGATATTGAGATAGAGCTCGATTTCGACAAAGCCCCCGTTAGCGCTAAAAACTTCCTCAAATATTGTGAAGATGGTTTTTACCAAGGCACCATTTTTCATCGGGTGATTAAAGGCTTTATGGCACAAGGCGGTGGTTTTACTGCTGAAATGGAAGAAAAGCCAACCCGTGCTGCTATTGTCAATGAAGCCAATCGAGGCCTTAAAAACCTCAGAGGTACGCTTGCGATGGCACGTACTGATGCACCGCACTCTGCTACTGGTCAGTTTTTTATTAATTTAGGCGACAATGCATTTCTTGATTATACCGCGACGACTAATGCAGGCTGGGGTTATGCTGTGTTTGGTAAGGTAACGGCGGGAATGGATGTGGTCACTAAAATAGGTCGAGCTAAAACGGTTTCTCAAGCAGGTCACGACGACGTGCCTAAAGAGCAAATCATTATCGAAAAGGTCACTATTAAGGATTAATCACTCCCGCCTAAAACCACTTACTCATTAAAGCGCTAATATCAATAGCGCTTTTTTGATCGCGACATGATTAACGCCATCAGCTGTGCAAACATAACCCCTAAAAAGCTGCTTAGCAGCAGACTTATACCCGCTTGCTGCAAGCTCCAACTTGGCTCGTTGGTCGGTATCAACAGCATCAGCAGAAATGTCATAACCGCAAAAGCTTGTCCGATTTTTATGGAACAGTGATTTTTATTAGGTGTAGGAGGGTTGGCTTTCATTGCGGTTACTTTTTGATAGCTTCTTGCGAGCGAGCGTTTCTTAAGTGGTTTCTTCATCAACCACCACAGTGGTGCACTCAGTGTCAGTAGCAATAAACTGGTGAAATTCCATAAACAGGGGATAACGCCACTGCATTCTGGGCAAACATAGCCAAACCAATGGCCGAATGCATTGCCATTACTCCATAACATGCCTGGATTCATCGCATGGCAATGTGGGCAGGGAACAACTTGTCTGGCTAATAATGGCTGCTTACTGTGTTTTTCAATGAGCGTGACCTTGGGAAGCCGTTGACCTAATACTAATTCGTTAATTGCCAATACGGGATTGATGGCCCAAAACAGTAATAATGGGCTCGGCAGCTGCAGTATCTGATACTTGTTAGGGTCATATCGCATCTTAACTCCTGATCAATATAGGGCGTTTCGGCTTAGCTGTTAGCCTCGTTAGTTAGCATTACACACAAGCATTAATTCGGTTACGTCCATCGGCTTTGGCGCGATAAAGCGCGGTGTCTGCGGCGCATAGCAATGCAGTGCTGGTTCTGAATTGTCCATTAATTTCGCTAGCGTGTCCTTGGCTCACACTGACCGAAACAGATGCATCAAGACCGATATCCATGTAGCTTAAGTCGTTAATGTTCTTTTGAATCAGTCGTGCGGTTTGCGCTACCTGCCTAGCATTGCTATTGGGCAGAATAATGGCAAACTCTTCGCCACCATAGCGGGCAGCGGTGCAATCTAAATTCGGTAATGAGGCTTCAATCGCTCTGGCTATTTTCTGTAAACAGTAGTCACCTAATATATGGCCGTATTTATCGTTAAAAGACTTAAAGTGGTCAATATCGATAATCAAAACACTCACCGGGCGACCTTTATCGACACAGGTTTTCCAGTGGCTTTGTATTTCAGAATCAAACACACGACGATTGGCTAGCTTGGTTAAGCAGTCGGTGGATGCCCATTGGTGTAGCTGTTTATATTCGGCGCGATACTTAGTCAGATCTCTAATCACAATGGCAAACAGGGGCGTGCTTAATGCAAAATGTGTTATCGACACCTCGACATCTTTGCTGACATCGTTTGGTAACCGCAGCGTGGTCTCTGCTGGTGCGTGGTTTAGTGGGCGGCTACCGGTACGTGATTCGATAATCATTTTTTGGTAAAGGGTTTTTTGTGGCTCTAATAAATAGTTTTGCCACTGCTGGCCAATCAATGTTGGTGTTGTCATCGATTGATTAGTATTGAGCTGTTCACTACTGAGATCTTCGCCAATCAATAGGTCGAGAGCATGTTCGTTGATAAGTTGAATGGTGCCGTGTTCGTCGACGACGACTATGGCTTCCATAAGCAGATTAACCATCATCTTAAGGGGTTGCAGGTGGGTGCTTTGAAGCTGGCTGGCGACGGCTATCGGCTTAAAAGGTAATGTTTCACTGGTGGCAGCGTGCTCTGTAGGGCCATCGCTGATAGCGGTATTGGCGATAATCGCGGTCGGCTGCGACGCGACAGTCGCGCTGTTTTTGCTCGTCGCAATAGTCGTCGCCATCGAGAGCGCTGAGCTTACAGCTGCCTTAGAAACGGTATCCGTTGGAGTCGCCAACATAGCAAATATCCCTTTTAAATTATTAATTTAACGCTTAGCCCACGTCAATTGAGTTAATACTTTAGCTAAAGGGGAAATACTTTACCTTTCGGCAACCTTCCTAATTAAGTCATTGTTACTATGTGATTTTTTTCTTAATCTTGATGTTAAGGTGTCAACTTAAAGTGCTAGATTTGCTCGTGGCTATAGATAAAAGTATTAGTTTGTAGGCTATTAGCTTGAGTATTTAGGCTAGGTGCTAGGTGCTAGGTGCTAGGTGCAGCAGAGGGAAAGGAAAATATGGCCACCCATAGAAGGAAAATATGGCCACCCATGAATAATCGCATGTTTGCAGCCTGCCGACTAAACTTGAACAAGAAGGGAAAATATGGCCACCCATGAATAATCGCATGTTTGCAGCCTGCCGACTAAACTTGAACAATGAGCTTATGTAGGAGGTTGCCATGCCCCGTCCACGAAGAACGCAAATTAGTCTTGAAGACACTCCTTTTTACCATTGTTGCAGCCGTGTGGTTCGACGTGCTTTTCTCTGTGGCGATGATAAATACACGGGTAAAAACTACGACCATCGGCGAGGTTGGGTAGAAGCGCAAATACTCAAACTTACAGAGGTCTTTGCCATTGATGTCGCAGCTTATGCAGTGATGAGTAACCATTTGCATTTAGTACTTTATATTGATGTTGAAACCGTTAATAACTGGTCCGATAGAGAGGTCGTAGAGCAGTGGCATAAATTATTCAATGGAACGCCGTTGACGCAAAAGTTTGTTAAAGGCGAGGTGATTGATGACTATTTAGTTGCTCAACTAAAGCATGCTATCGCAACTTACCGTTCAAGGCTTTGCGACATTAGTTGGTTTATGCGCTGCCTCAATGAGCCCATAGCACGGCAAGCTAATCTTGAAGACAACTGCAGCGGACATTTCTGGGAAGGGCGTTTTAAATCGCAAGCATTACTTGATGAAGCTGCAGTGCTGGCCTGCATGGCTTATGTTGAGCTCAACCCCATTCGAGCCAAAATGGCCAATACGCCTGAATCTTCAGATCACACCAGTTTGCAACTGCGTGTTAAAGCGGCATTAAACGGTAAACAACCCACAAACTTACTGCCATTTATTGGTAACGAGCACCAACATCAACCTAAAGGCATCGCATTCAGCCTGAATGATTATCTTGAATTGGTTGACGAAACAGGACGAATTATTCGTGATGGTAAGCGAGGATCAATATCTGCGAATGCACAAAAGATATTGCATCGACTGAATATACCTACTGCCAACTGGCTGAAAATAACCACTGAATTTGGCAGTCTTTTCCACGGCCCAGTAGGAACGTTGCAGGAACTAAGCACCTACTGCGAACATCTAGATAAAAGGCGACGGCATTTTTCGAGTAGTTGTCAGTATCTGCAATAAGGTTAGATTCCATCTCAAAACTCTAAAGCTACTTTCTCTGAAAATCAACAGAGCTGAAACTCCGCACCTGTAAATCAACAATTTCACGATAAATCAGTCATCTTTCACTCTTCACAAAAAATATAGCCCTTTCTAAAGCACCAGCAGCACAGTGAAACATCCAGAGTCCAAATATTTCTCTATTCGCTTCGTATGTTATTGATTAATAGTGGCTGGCTAATCTATTTGAACAACAAATCGGTGAATTCAAACTCTTAGAACAAGATACCTGTCCAGCTAAAGCACAAACAGCACAGTGAAATATCCAGAGTCCCAATATTCATTACTTGCTTCGTATGTTATTGATTAACAATGGCTGGCTTATTTATTCCTATAGAGCTGAATCCCCGTGCCTGTAAATCAACATTTTCACAATAAATCAGTCATCTCTCACTCTTCACACAAGATATAGCCCTTTCTAAAGCACCAACAGTACAGTGAAATATCCCGAGTCCTAATATTTCATTATTTGCTTCGTATGTTATTGATTAATAGTGGCTGGCTTATCTATTTTTGTGTTGATACGAAAAAGATGAGGCAAAGGAGCCTCATCTTTTGGGGTTAACTATGGGTGTCTAGTTAATTCAGCTTATGGGTGTCTAGTTAATTGATTTTACTATACTTCATTACCACGATTAATAACTTCAGGATCTGGGCTTAATATCATTAATCTAGTGTCAACTGCAGATAGTACAAAGCGGAAACCAGTCTTACCTGTAGCAGCGTCATAGTCAATTAACTCTATTGACATACCATCGGCGCTAACTACTACATCATCTATTACGTTATTGAATGGGGCGGTAAAAGCTGCACCAGTAATCTTAAGGCCTTTACCTGTTTCATCGACTAGGCTATAACGGATGGTTGTTGGTTCGCTTACCACAACGCTACCTAATGCCGGAATGCCAGCTTCATCAGTGTAGTTAAATTGAGGTACATTATCGTTATTCAGGCTTACTGTGAGTTTAAATTGTACAAGTTTTGTGTTGATTGGCATATAAAATTCCTTTTACGTTACGGGTTAGTTTACTTAAAACTCTTTTAGGTGATTATCTACAAATCTAACTAAAACGGTTTTACATCAATGCCTGATATTTTTAATTTACTAACAAGCTCTGGTTGGCTGTCTAATTGATGTAAACAGGCTAGTGCACGGATGTAAGTAATCGTAAATTTTGGATCTTTATTTATCTTTACTATATTTTGCATTCGTTGTTTAGCTTGCTGGCAAAGTTGAGTGTTAAAAGAAGGAGACCCTGAAGCCTTGATAGCGCTTGCGTGTAGCAGTTCACTTGCTGATAAGTTAGTCAAATGAAGTTTATTGTCAGGGTGTCTTATAGCTAACCCTCTGAATAGTTCTGTTGACTTAAGGGCTAGTTGTTCACTCTGTTTAAAGGCGCCTGTTTTTATGTAATAGCTGGCAGCAGCGAAATAGTATTTTGCCCAAACATTTTCTAAGTGCTTAGATTGGCTAAGTGATATGTCTGCTTTGAGTATCGTTGCGATTATCTTTGGTTTAAATTTACTATTTAAATTTTCGGGGTATTGTATAAATCTGAGCATAATGAAGTAGGCATTATATTGTTGAATTCGCCAGATATCGTTCTTAGGATCGTTCTTTAATGCTTCTGTTATGGCTCGGTAGCTGAGCAGGGCTTGCTCAAATGCATCCACATGCTGCTCAAGGTAGTGATAAAGAGTAGCAAGTATGTGATTGCTACTGGCTAGTCTATCTAGGGTATATGAGTCATTGGAATTGTTATTTTTGAGGTCTTGTTGGATTTTTAGTTGTATTTTTATTGCTGCTTGAATATCGCCTTGGGCTAAGGCTGCACTGGCTATCCATGAGCGTGTGTTGGCTACGTCTGCAATCAGTTTCTTGCTTGTTTTATCATGAGATAAGGCTAATTGTTTTAGCTTTAAAGATTGTTTAAACGATTGTAGGGATAGCTCAAAATCTTGCTGCTTCATCGACACAGAACCCAAAGAGTTCTGCGCATATGCTAGCTCCATCAATGCGTTGGTATCCTCTGGCGCAACATCAAACATGGTTTGGCTATACGTTAGGTATTGCTCCCACCACACCCTTGCCGCATCCCAATCGCTTTTGTCGTAATCAAGCTGACCTATCCAAAAAGCATTGGCGCCGAGGGTTTTAAGTAACTCTAAATTGTGTGGCTGGGCAGCTAATAACGTGGTTAACTTGCTGCGAGCGGCATGAAAGGCGGTGCTGGCTTCATCTAATTTATTACGCGAATAGGCCACTTCGGCCATGGCCTCTAGGGTTTGTGCATGTTGGAAGTTAGCGTCAAAGCTGAGGTTGTTATCAATATTAAAGTTGTCGGCACTAAAGTATTCCAGTGCTTTATTGCTAATACCGTCGAGCAGGTCCATGCGGCCAATGCCGCGCATCTTGTCGGCGAAATCACCCACCATAAAGCCGAGTAGGTTTTCTGCCGCTAAACGCTTTTGCTGCGCCATTTTTTCCGCTTCGGTGCTCTTGTAACTCATCACTATGGATACGACTGACAGCACGCACAGCGCTGCAATGGTGAAATGTCGACGCCAGCGTTTGCTGCGTTGTTGTTTGGCGGAAGCGGCAATCAACGCTCGCTCCTGGGGTTCAATGGTAAACAAGGGATTATCTTGCAGGGCTAAGGCCTCATTGAGAGGTTTGCCGTCGGCGAGCAGGTAGGCGCTATTTTTGTGCTCTTTGCGCCAGCGCTTGGCAAGATGATATAAGCGGCTTTTTATCTGCAAGCTAGTATTGTGCTCGTCAATCCAGCTAGTGGCACGCGGCCAACGCCTTAATAGTGCTTCGTGGGCAATGCTAAAGCAGGGCTCACCATTTTGCAGGTGTGAGACAAACAATCGGCTGTCGACCATGGCTTGCACTAAGGCATTTTCGGACTCGGATTCTGATTGTGATTTAGCGAGCAGTTGTGACCAGCGCGCGGTGCGGCTGGTAATGGACACTTCATCTTCTCTTAGGGTCACCAGCAAGGACAACACATGCGGCAGGCAGTTTTTTTGCTTTTCAGTTAAGCCATTAATGGCATCTTCGGCATTTTTACCTATGGCGCCCTCGATGCCGCCGAGTTCTTGATACACAGTGACTTGCAACTGATCGTCGCTGCTTCGCCTTAGGTATAAGGCTTGCAACATATATTGCAGCATTGGCAGTGCGTCAGGGTTGCTGGCAGCTTCGCTACAAAGCATTTCGTCTAGCGGCATGGCGCTATCGGGATCTATGTCCCACGTTAAGTTGGCTGCGATAGCGGGCAGGCGGATCATCTGCAACAGTTCACTGCGAGAGGGCGGTGCTAAGTCAAAATGGGCGCCGCGACTTTTACCCGCCATTAATGTGGGGTAGTTCACCAGCAAGGGGTAAAACTCATTACGACAAGCACTTAAGATAAGCACAGTGCCTGAGGTGGCTAAGTGTTCAATAAGCTCGACAAAGATATGCCGCTCTTCATCTTTAAACAGCGGTGATGAGAGTAATATTTCAAGTCGATCGATGAATAGCGCGAAATGGGTATAGTTATTTGTTTGCGTTTTTAGCGCTTGCTGGCATAGCTTAATGACGGCATTGGGCTCATCAATCAATGTGGTTGCAAGGGTGTCGGCACTATAACCGTCAAACACAGGCAGATCGTTTAACTCCCAGTCGAGCATGGCGCTGGCCAGTTCAATAAACAACTGCGAACTGCTTACATCAGCAAAATCAAGACCACTATAGGAAGCGACTTTAACGCTGTTGTAACCGGCGGTGGTCATTAAGTTAGGCATAATGCCTGCATTAATGAGTGATGACTTACCACTGCCGCTGGGGCCTAAGGTCAGGCAGAAGGCTCTGCCGTACTTAATTTGCTGGCTTATTCTATCCAGCAACACGCTGATCTGTTTACCTCGACCAAAGAATACGTCGGCATAGTCGGCGCAATACGCTTGTAAACCAGGAAAGGGAGAACCACTTTGCCAGCTTTGGTGAGCGGCTACCTCTTCTTGGCCAATGGGAAAGCGTACTTCGGCTAAGGTGCGATAACCCCGTTTACGAATGGTTTCAATGAATATGGGAGAGGTGGCGCTGTCGCCGAGTGCGCGGCGTATTTGATTAATGATTTTGTGCAGTGGATTGTCACCCACATCGGTGTTGGGCCAACAATGATTGACGATGTCATCGCTACTCAATACTTCACCTGCGCGTAGGCAAAGTAGTTTTAGCACATCCATGGCTTTTGGCTCTAGCTGCTTGACCTGCTTACCCGCGCGTAAGCTGTTTGCATTGGGGTCAACTTGCCATTCACCAAAGAAAAAAGTGTGATCACTCATAGTTTCATTCCATTGAGTCCTGATAGGGTGATACCTATACCTAAACGACTTAGAACCGCTCCCACGTGAATGCTATTTATATCAGCGCCTGCATTTCCAAGTGGCTTGAGTATAGCAGCCTGACACTAGGTCATCGTTATTAGGTTTAGCCTGTATCTAGTCAAAAATAAATTAATAAATCAGGCGTTTAAAGTCTAAATCCTAAATGATTATGTCATCGTTTTGAATGTAATAGAAGTGTGTATCTTGTTATTTTTATGTTTATTTTGTGCGTTGTAGAGATGTTTCAACTTGGCTTTAAGGAGAGTCAATTTGATGCTTTAGTGAAATGATTAAGCCATTATATTTTTAATTTGGTTATACAATCGGCTTTATCAAGTCAGTCGAACTTTACTTTTGCAGAGAAATGGCTGATGTTTATAAAAGTGTAAAATCGATTTGTGGTCAATAGAGGGCGTTATGTCGGTAATAGCAATTGGTTTTTTGGTGCTGTTTTTTGGGATCGCTTTTATGGGGATGCCCGATCTTAATCGTACGCTTAAACTGCACGATAGAGAGCAGTGGAATGCTTTGTTAGGATCTCAAGGCACCTTTATGGCGTCTTTCGATCGGTTAACATTGTTTAGCTGGACCTTGAGTCGTCGGTTTGAGATCTCTGATAATATCGATATTCAGTACGCTGGCCACCAAGCTTTTAAGCAGGCGACTCGGGTTAAATACACCATGTTACTCGGCATATCTCTGATTATTATTGGTTTTATAGCCTCTTTTTTTGGATATTAGTCGGCAGAAGAAAAAAGCCGCAAGCTAAGTTACGTTGCAGCTTTGATGAGCATTTAGTCTACAGCAACCATAACATTGCTTGCTTTAATGATCGCGTAAGCCTCGCCACCCACAACTAGACCTAGTTGTTGACAAGACTTCTTAGTCACAACTGAAGTGATCTCAACGCCAGGCGCCAATTCAATAACAACTTCATTATTAACTGAACCTTCATCGATAGATTTAATTTTGCCACTTAGGGTATTACGTGCGCTGATTCTCATGGATTAATTCCTTTGGTATATGAAGGCTAAATTATACGTTGTAATGGCTTATCTCGATATTTTTAAAGCATAGGCGTTACAATTGTTTGAAGTAAATCGCAAATTGCTAATAAATTGCAATGTTATTTTTACTGATGTGACTTTACTTTTTAAGTGGCTGTTATTAATCGACTAAAAATGTAGCGTAATTGTTTTTCGTTGCATTAGGTTAGCAAGTTTATTTGATTTCCCACGGCAGCTATTCCCTTTGTTATTGACGAGGCTGCTGCCTGCTTTTCCAAAATGTACTCTCTGGCCAGCGCTGCTCCTCACTATAAAAATAAGCTTTTTGAGCGAGATATTGGATGAAGTTATTACCGATATTATTGCGGTATTGGTTGATGGTCTGAGCGTTGTTATCTAACCAATCGACAATCGCATCGGCGGCATCGATACCATTTTTAAGTGCTTTGTAGATCCCTTGTGAACTAATAGGGTCATAGATTGAGGCGGCATCGCCGACGGTTAACCAGTGTTCTGCTGCGGGGGGATTCATTATGGCCGATTGAGCCACCCACGTATGCAAACTGCTTGGGGTTGATTGACTTATAATCGGCTGAATATGTTGCGTGAGCTGCATGGCTTGTAGCCAAGAACGGGGGTCTTTTAGGTGTTTGTCTTTCACAGTTTGAGGATCGGTTGCGACGGTTACTATGACCTTGTTATTGGGCAAGTGAGCTAAATACCACCAGCCATAATCGACGGCTTCAAGCAGTGTCATTTGGCGATAACTGTTTGCAGATATAACGTCGTTAGAGTCAAAGTATGCGCTGACGGCCACCAGTTGATCTTCAATTTTTGCTTTAGCATTAAACTGGCGTGCCACTTTGGCGCTGCGACCCGTAGCGTCGACAATAAAGCGACACCTTAGCTGAGCATTGTTACGCAGCAGGACTTTGATCGGGTAGGCATGTTGCTCACGTACAAGGCTGGCAAAATGGGTGTTTTTTAACAGTGCGCCTCCTCTTTTTTCCACCTGTAACGCTAAAAACTTATCGAAAGCGCACCGGTTTAAATGCCATCCATGCCCCTGCGGATTAAAGAGATAGTCGTTAAAGCCTAATTGATCACTGCCCCAGCTTGAATAACTGCCTAAGCAGGGAGCGTGTTTTTGTGCTGTAAACGCGTCCCAGATCCCTAGTTTTTCTAACAGTTCACGGCTATCGGGTGGAATGCTCTCGCCGATACGAGGCGCTGTGTAATCACTGGCCTCGATGACGAGCGTATTTTTAACCCCTAGATTGTGCAAAGCAATTGCTGTCGCACAACCCGCGGGCCCCCCTCCGACGATGATGACGTCATAGAGTGGTTTCATCGATTATCCCTTTTTATTGATGGCAGTTTCGTTCCCTGCCAGCATGGGCCAGGGTGTGGGTTCTTTTAGGTTTGGCGTAGCCCCGGTGAGCTTACTTTCAACTTCTAGGTAAACGTTGTCGGGGTAGCTGTTGCCATCGTTAATAGTGGTGGCTTGCACTATTACGCCGATGTCACTCCACTTTTCGAGCATCTGGCGATAATCCCAGAAGCGTCCCGCATTGGCGAGATTGCCGCTATCATCAGGGCTATTTTCGCCAGGCACTGTGCCTTGACCTCTGACAGAGTAGCGCTGTGGTGGTAAACCATGGCGGTCTTTCTCTATCTGCAGGTTTTGATAATCTTCGGCGGTGTAAACCGTGACGGGTCGCTGCGCCGGCCATGACCAATACAGGGTTTGCGAGTCTTGAGTATTGGGTGATGATTGATGAATGGCGCAGGAGTTATAGTCTGCATGCCAAGGCAGTGCCATAAACTTGGTGGCATCGCCTGGCTCTAGTCCTAAATACTCGACTTCTTCATGACGCGGGATCCACCCGAGTGTTAGTAAAGGGGTGCCATAGCTGAGTTTTTGGTTGATCACGCCAGCGTAATTGAGCGCTTTATGATGGATCCTAAACGGACCTGCGCCTTGCTGCCAGTCAGTGACATACAGGCTCGGCTCTCGAATGATCCAAGTCATGTCAATGCCAGGACTAAAACGGCCGCCTAAGCAGTTTTGCAGCGTGGCGCGATCAAGGTATTCACCTTGGCCTAGTGGGTTGTCGTTTACCTTTCTATATTGATGATTCGACCAGCAGTGTAAGAAGTGATACTGAGTGACCGTAGGGCTTAAAAACGGTTTTCCTCCTGCTGGGCTTGAATCGCCTAAGGAGAGCGGCATCAGTGGTGCACCGACATCAATCGATTGCGAGCGCCAGCTCGCTTGCTTACCATCATTTGGCTGACGGATATAAGCGAGTCCCGCTAAGATGGTTTCGTCTGGATTATCATCGGCAGTTATGCTGTCCACGCTATTGTGGGCATCAATGGCAAAGCCGGGTAGGTAGGCATTCCATAGCTGCTGGGCGGTGGCTCTAAAAAGCGGTTTAATATGATCATCAAAGGCGGGTTTACAATCAGGGTTAAATTGTCCATCGCTAAATACCGTGGGCTCTAAATTGAGTTCACGTAAGAAGACGTCATACGCTTCGTCGAAAAGTGATACTACATTCAGGGTTTGCGGGGCATAGCTTGGATCTGTCACCACCACCCATCCGCCAAAGGCCGATTCTGTAGTGCCATCGTCAAAAACCAAAGTGGCATCGACTGGGCCGTCAGAGGTGTCGTCAAACCATTGGTCGTTGTTTACCGGGTTATTGAGTAGCGGAATATTGCTAGCATCGAGTTGCCACGCATTACTCCGTCCATAGCCGCCAGCTACAATAAGGCGGCCGTCGCTGTCGGTTTCCATTTCGCCTAAACTTTCGATGCGCCCTTGAGGAGTAATTAGCTTGACTAGTTTCTGGGATTCCTCGGATAGATCGGATTTGTCGGGAAGCTCGAAGTGCATATAGGGAAACGACTGTGGATAATGCGGCAATGGCACTATTTCACCTTTTTGTTCAATGCTTGCGTGCTGTTCTGCGGTGAATTCTGCCTTGCTACAGGGCCCCTTTATTGCTCGGGGGCCAGCATCAATAATGAGTTTTTTCAGTCGGCCAGTATTGTAAGGATCGAGTCCTTCACGGAGGTTTCTTAAGGTGGGGGTTTTACCGTTGTCGTACGCTACCGCGCCATGATCATCGTCATTGGCAAACCAGCTGCATTTCTTGTTGGCTAGATGCACACTCCAAACAATATCGACCACTTTCTTACCGTTAATCACGCTACCGATTTTTATCTCTTCGCCATTTTGGGCTGGGTACTGGTTAACGTCTTTGGAGGGGTAAGCAAAAATACGAAAGCGCGCCGCCTGACGTTTAAATGCGCCGCAGTGGTCGCGAAACTCAGAGCTGTTGATAATGCTGTCTTCAGTGCCGGGGCGAATTGGCAAGCCGCCTGTCGTCATATCGCCAGGTTTACCGGGTTGCGGCATCGCTGCAATAGATTCTGGCGCGAGGTAGTACTCTTCACTGTTACCTACACGGGCAATACCAATGGCAGGGTGAATTTTAAAAATTGACTGAGTCATGGTTATTGCTCCTGTTGATTTGATTGACTAGAGAAGGTCGGTGGCACACCGTTTTCCCAGCATGCGGCAATAGCGGCACCGACTTTGTACATAGTGGTACCAAATTCGGCTCCAGCACTTTGCTGTACTTGTTCGACCGTTATGCCGTTCTCTTTAGCCAACTGCTGTTGGTAGATGGGGTTAAATACGATGTTCATTAGCTGCAGGAAGTGGCCAAAATGGCTAATGAGGATTTGTTGGTTTTTACGCCCACGCGGGCTGCCGAATGTCAGTGGAAAAGTCGCTGGTAATGCTTGCTTACGTAAATAGGTAAACTTTTGAAAGTGATCCCAGTAGGGTTGAATATCATCGACTTGGTTTTGATATTCTGGCGCTAACAGCTTCTGTTGATAGTCTTCGTAGCGCTGATTAATGGGTTTATCGGCGTCGCAGCAATCATGGGGCCAATCTGCACCTTCGCCTTGTTCGACAATCAAATCAATTAGTCCGCCGACTTGATCTAATAGACTGTAGTCAGCGCAACTGTTGGTGACGGTGAGCGATATTACGTCTGGATAGGTAGAGGTAAAGTGGGCGACTTGGTTGTTGTCGGCGATGATACATTCACTGAGCATGGCGGCCCCTTCGCGGATTGCTTGATAGACTTCGCCTATCGAGCTGTACTCTGCTGCATTTGGACCTGACGGCGTGGTACTCGATTCACCAGGGCATTCAATAATGCACATAGTGTTAATACGCAGTGCATCCATCGGCCCAATTTCAGTGCTGTATGGGGTATATACATCGGTAGGTCGATTAGGGTTATTCTTAAAATCCAAGTGGGGGACTTTACCACCATAGTGCGGTGATCGAATCAGTAGATCACAGCCATAGGCGTTGGCAATATTGGCCGCACATTGCATGTGCAGCATCTCTTGATTGACGACTGAACGCACTATACGCCTTGCTTCAGATGCTTGGTCGATGACCGAGTACATTGCCGACATGTAATACGGAATGGTATAGAGTTCAACGTCGACAGCCCATTGTAGATGTTCTCTTAGGGCCTCAATGGTCCATGGGTTTTGGCTGGTTATCTTGTTGGGGTGCACCATAGTTCGGCTTTTGAGTAGATCTTGCTGCGATCTCATCCCGAGAAATTGAGTAATACTCATAACGTTAGTCCTTTTTCGTTCGCGACATATTCTGCTGTTGTGACACCATAGGGAGTGGGGCATTTTTGACTGCCGATGAGTTGTAAAAATGGTGGCTGTTCAGTAATGCTTAACATTGAAAATGTATCAGTAGCGGATTGGATTGCCACCGGATTAGAGAGGGGGACTTCTGCCGCCGCCGCATAGGCGCTGGCCATTGCGGTGGCGGCGGAAATAAAGATGACAATTTGTTTTTTTAAATAGCCTTTTTTGATTGGGCTGCGTTGTGTTCTCTTAAAGTACATGACGATATGCTCCATATTGTGTCAGTTGACATCCGGTGTTAACTGGATTGCTTTTTACTCGGTTTACTATTTTTTAATGGTTTAGTTTTAATGATTTAGTGTCGTTAAATTTGGTTAAAAATACCCATCTCTATAAAATACCTGCGCCACATTAACCACAGTTCTTCAATCGTCTGAGCTGTGCCTATTTGCTGTTGAATCAGTTGATCTTTACTGGCTTTGATTGACTGGGTTTGTTGCAGTTGCTTGAGAAAACAATACTGAGTAGCGTTTAAATCAATAATCCCGAGTCGATAGTTTCTTCTAAAGACGGCAGCAAAACTGGGTACTGGCAATGGCAGCGGCGGTTGTTGGTTGTCGTTACAGCTGCGGTAGTAGTTGCAGATGGGGTAACTTAGCTTAAACACTTGCAGCACTGGGACTAACTGCAGCTGTTGATCCTGGGTCTGTTCGTCTGCTTGGTTTTGCTGCGGATCGGCAGGGTAGCCAGTGGCTTTGGCATCAAATAGATGATTGAGTGCAATTTCGAACTTTGCTAGCTCAATCATAAAGTCTGGCCAATCTTCTTTTATCTCCAGCTCTGCATCTGGTCTAGTCTGCTGCAGAAAATGGGGCAAGTTATCCCCGAGATTATTGAGGGTGTAACTGTTCGAAGGTGACGTCTGTAAATACTGAGTCGCGAACAATGCGAACAGTTCGTCACCGAGTGCATATTTGAGTGTGGGGAATTGACTGGCCATACACTGCTGTAGCCTAAGAATGTAGCTGCGTTGGTAGATCCCAACATGCGCTTGCGCCGACAGTTTGTGTGAAGAGACGATCTCATTACTGATGAATGCATTTAACGCTGGCTGCATTGGCTGCGTCAGTGCATCCAGCATACTTTGCTGTATTTGGGGCAAATTTTGCGGCGTTAAACTGCTCATTTAATACCTTGAGTTGCGGCTAAATGAGGCTTTGAAATCATAAAGTCAATGGGGTTTGAAACAGCAGCAGTGCTAATTTCGGTCTCATTGATATGGGGTTCGGTAATGATGTTTGAGATGTTGCTCATATACTGTTTAGCTTTGAGTAACTCTTGATGATAGGCAGAGAACGTGGGGATATTGCCATCCCACTCTAAGCAGGTGGCACAGCCTTGGGTGCGTTGCCAAGCCAAATTAAACAGTTGCCACACAGCATTTGTTACCGGGCTGTCGTGCGTGTCTATGATGTAGTCACCGCAGTGCTGGTGGCCTGCGAGGTGCATCTGCACTATTGATTGATGCGGTAGGCCTTCGATGTACTCAATAGGGTCGAAATCATTATTGAAAGCTGACACAAATACATTGTTGACGTCGAGTAACATACCGCAACCCGTTTGAGCGGTGAGCGCGCTAAAGAACTCCCACTCTGGTATGTGCGATTGGGTGTAACTTAAGTAGGTACTGGGGTTTTCTAGCACGATAGGCCGTTGTAAAAACGATTGCACTTGATCAACACGCTGACATACGTGACGAAGTGCTTCTGCGGTCAGTGGCAGGGGCAACAAATCGTGGCTATTGAGGCTTAAGGCGCCAGTCCAACATAGATGGTCACTCACCCAAGCGGGTTGCACTTCATCAATGAGTTGCTTTAACCGTTTAAGGTAGGTGAAATCTAGCTCGTCAGTACTGCCAATAGACAAAGATACACCATGCATTACTATGGGGTAATCTGCTGCTATCTGTCTGAGAACGTGGCGCGGACGTCCACCTGAATCCATAAAGTTTTCTGAGATAATTTCAAACCAATCGACCTTGGGTTTATTATCTAAAATCTCATTAAAATGCTGGCTTCGAAGGCCAAGGCCCAAGCCCAAATTTGGGCTTGCCTCGGTTTGACGATGAAAGTTAGGCATCATTACCTCTGATTAATCGTCGTTGAGTTTGTTGTTAGTGTCGCTGCACTCAGATTCAGCAAGTGTTTTAGAGCGTGATTCAATGCTACGTTCAACCAGTTCTTGAGTGTTCTGGGCTGGGTTATTAAACCCAAAGGAGCAGGATTTATCACCTGAATTGCCGCAAGAGTCATATTCACCAAATGACTCTAGCCATGCTTGAGGCGGACCCGCGGGGAAAGGCGCTTGGCCTACATTACGACGAGATTTGTCCATGCGTTGTTGAAACAGTTCTCTAGCAAGTAACCAAACACTGTTGTTTTTATTCGCGCCGAGGGTACTGAAACGTTCTGCTTGAATGGGGGTGGCGCAACTTCCTTGCCATGAGCAGTCATTAGCGCCAGGTTTACACTGTTCTGCTGCATCACCAAATAAGCCACAGCCACCTTGCCCTGCACAGTTATTAAGCGTGTGGCACACATGAGTTTCTGTTGCGCAGTAGCCAGTGCCAGCGCAGGTATTGGTACCAAATCTGTCATGTCCACGGCAGGCATTTAACCCCATACAAGCATGTAACTCCAATGGTGTTGCTGTATTGGGCATATTTTTGTTTATAGGCTGGCTACCGCAACCATGACTTTGGATCTTATCGTTTAACTTAGACATTTCGTTATCCTCAATAGGGTTGGGTTAAGCCATTAATGGGGTATTTGATGGCTCAAGAAAGCCTTCTAAGGAGACATTGGGTAGGTCGAGAATACGCTGCTCAATGTAAGCTATCTTGTGAGTGCCCCCGACAGCTTGATTAAACAGTTCGATGATCTGTGACTTAGGACTAGAGGCATTGCTAAATCGATATTCTTCAAAGGTAGCGGTGGCAGTGTATTGCTGACCATCGGCGGCTATATACTTAAAGCCTGTCATTTCGCCGCAGAGCGAACTTAAGATCCAAAGCATGCTCTTATGGATCCCAAACATAAATATTTCGAACTGAGTGTGCTCGTCTGCGCGGTAACAGGCCTGCGACATAATGAACAGATAGCTGTACATTGCATTGGTGAGGTTCGATACGGCTTGGATCGTGGCGGGGTAGTCAGGTGTTTCGGCGTTATCGGCAAAGTTGTAGACAAAATATTGCTCAACGTCCATCTCATCGCCAAATATGTTTTTAAACTCGGCGTTGATATTGATCAGTTCTTGTTGAAGTTGGTCAAATTTATAGTAGTGCGCGAGCTCATGTTCGGAATTA
Organism: Shewanella sp. Choline-02u-19; assembly: GCF_002836205.1. Classification (NCBI taxonomy): domain Bacteria; kingdom Pseudomonadati; phylum Pseudomonadota; class Gammaproteobacteria; order Alteromonadales; family Shewanellaceae; genus Shewanella; species Shewanella sp. Choline-02u-19. The sequence continues at coordinate 3,132,472 of NZ_PJBE01000013.1, read as the reverse complement.
TCATCATATCCGGTGCCAGCCCCTTCCCCTTGTTCCACAATGATCGCCAGCGCTGCTAGTGCACTGGCTTGGTCAACAACATGGATTAACCCCCCTGCATCGGCGGCATTTTCGTATACGGGGTTATGTTGTTTGTCGTAATAGATGGTGTCGATATTATTCTGTGCGTAGTAGCCACGGTTGGGAATAAGCTGCGGCCGTTCTGAGTCATAATCTCCCTCATGGCAATAATACTCTTTGATACAGTCTTCAATGCCTTGATAGAAGAGCCCAATGGTGAGGTAAGGGATCGCTGTAACCTGCTTTAAATTCTTGTCGAAAGGTTTGGGGCTTTCAATCTTTTTGAAGGTTTCCAACTGCTCAGTGCTTAATTTCGCTCGATTGATAGGAAACTCTGGCTCGTGACCAGGAAGATAAGCAGGCCATTCACTTGGCGCTTGGCCCACCAGAACGGGGTTACCGAAAAGAGATTGTTTCACATTGGCAGAGAGCGACATATGCAGCATCTCCTCCACAACAACACTCATGATATTTGCGCCAGCTTTATTGGCAAAAACCATAATCTTGGCGGAAAGTTCCAGTGCTTGCTCCTGTGCTTTTTGTTGACAGGTTCCTTTTTCAATCAACAGCTTAGTGAATTCTTTTTCTAAATAGTCTTGTTTTGGCGTTCGATTGATAGAGTAGTAGGTTGATAAGTAGGCCGGAATGGTGGCGATTTCGATACCGATTGCTTGTTGCAGGGCTTCTTCCAAATTACCTTTAGTGATTTGAGTGATACCATCACCCATAATTGCTTGTGCCATTGTTAATTCCTTTTATACATTGCTAATTAAATTCATCTTAAAAAGTGTTTAGGCTTCTGCTGTTATTTTGGCTATGTCGAATGTTTGATCCGCTAGCGAGATAGAAGTCATTAACTAAAACTTAGGACATATTTGGCTTAGCAACCTTTCGGTAATCTTCTATTAAAATATTTTGATTATTAATCAGTTGGCTACATCGTGCTTGAGTTGAGTCTTACGTTATTACTTAATGCAATTGGTATTGGTGTTCTGCCGCGGCATGTGGGGGCAAGGGATGTAGCGCATGTATTTTAATGCGCTACACGTTGGGGGTTAACCAATGGCTGGCGTGTGACCGCTGTGGGTTCTTTGTAAGTTTTTTAACAGCATATAGATTGACGTTGTTGCTAACACAAAGCCTAAATACAGTATTAAAGAGTGGGCTGAACGGCTACTGTGCTCGGCGACGATAGGACCGAATACTGATCCAACACTATAACTGAGTAGCATTAACTCGGTTGCAGCGACAATTTTTTCAACCTCTAAAGCATCGCAAGCTAGCGTGATTGCAATGGGGTAAAGCGCAAAGCAACTGGCACCTAAAACAAAGTAACTGATGCTGACTAGTGCAATCGAATTCCCCTCTAACACACCGACAATGCCTGCCGTTCCCAGTAAACAAAACTGTGCCATTAACAGGCTTTTACTGACTCTGATGGATAGATAACTCACCAGAGGTTGAATAAGCATGCCGCCCAGAATGATCAGCGCCATTAAAAATGCGGTTTTTTCAGTACTGCCAAGTTGGGTATTGATGTAGGTCGGCATCAAGCCATAAATAGGCCCAAGTAGCATACCTGAGACCAAGCAACCAATAATGGCTGGTGTGCTGATCTTTCTTGCTTGTCGAAGGCTAATTTTTTGGTGTTCAATAACTGCTGGCTGACCTATTTTAATCAATAATGGTGGCAAAATAGCAATGAACAATAAACCGATAACACATATAAAAGGCGTTAATCCGCTGATACCAACAGGCCCGATGGCAAGTTGCCCTAATGCGCTACCGCCATAAAGGGATGTCATATATAAGCCTAAGCGCTTCGCTCTTTGTTTAGCGCTATCAGCCATCAACAACCAAGACTCTACGACCACGAAGACACCAGCCACCGCAATACCAGCGATAAAACGTGCTGCTAGCCAAACCCAAGCGGTTGGAAAAATTAGCATGAGTACTATGGTGAGAATTAGCAGTGAAAGAAACATCACTAATGCGATACGGTGACTTGTTCTGCTAATGACTGACTGAATACAGGTGGTGCCGACTAAGATCCCTAAATAGAAAATACTTGCAAGCCAAGCAATGAGTGATGTGTCTATTTCGAACGACGTTAAAGACAAAGGGATAAGGCTCATGAGAAAGCCTGATGCAATAGCGAAAAAAGCCAGACCTGTCACCGGAGTGAACGTGCTATTTTCTGATGTTTTAAAGGCAGATTTATCCACCTTGTACTCCTTAAAGTTATGCTTTTGCATGTTTGAATGCAAATTTTAGGCAGCGGATTTTATGCCTTTTCTGGGCAAAGTAAAGTTTATTTTTTAAACGCTGAAACAAGGCAGGTTATTGATTGGAGTTTTAACTAGTATCTAATTGTATTTAAATAATATTAAACTCAATTTACTCTAAGGTTCGTGATGAGGTTGGTCGTTATTTTATATGAGATTTTTGGGTGGTTTTAAAAGCAGAAACTCGTTGTGTGACTAGCCAAGTAAGCTTTTTCTTTACAGCGGTTAGAGGCTAGATTGTATTGTAATAGTAAAAATGACGAGTTTAATGTCGTCACTTTTACTGTATTCAGCATGTTTCTGTTGACTAGCTTAAGGTTAACGCAACCATTTTTAAGGGATGATTACCATCAAAAGAAGGGAAGTCTTCATGGCAATCGAGCCATGCATGGTGGGTCACCTGACGCCCTTGTTTTTCAACGCAGCGCACTAAACTGTCAAACCAAGCTTGGCGGTCAACTTTAGCGACATTGTTACAGCACACTATGGTGCCACCGGGCTTAGTGGTTAGCATTGCCGGCTTAAACAAGCTCTGGTAATCATTAATGAGATCGACAATGCCAAAGGCGCTTTTGGCGTATCTTGGTGGGTCTAAAAAGACCAAATCAAATTGAGTGGCTGCCAGTTTGGGATAGGCGGGTAGTTTTTGATTCCTGCGTCCGCCGACTTTCAAACCTGCCAGCTGTCTTAAGGCAGGGAATGCATCACTTTGAATAAACTCACAGACATTTTCAACGTGGTTGAGTTGCGCATTTCTTTTGCCCGCAGCCAATGCGAATGAGGAAAAATCGATATTAACAACCCGTGTTGCGCCGCCAACGGCGGCAGCGGTGCCAATACCGCAAGTATAAGAAAATAGATTGAGTACCGTACGATCCTGACTGTGTGATTTTACATATTCACGGCCAATGCGCATGTCCAAAAACAGCAGTGGATCTTGGCCTTCATGGCGCAATTTACTGCTGAACAACATACCATTTTCCTGCATTTGCTGTTCACTTGTCGCGAAAACTTCATTGTCATCACTTAAGCTATTCAGTACGCGGGAATTCTTGTTGGAGCGGTCATTATAAATGACCGGTAACATTGACTCTTGGGTCAGCTGAACTGTTATTTGGCTAAGCTCATCTTCAGTCAATGCTTGGTGAAAACTTTGGATCAGCCATGCATTGCCATAGCGATCAATATTGAGGCCATTGATGCCCTCTACCGTACCGTGAAATATTCGATAGCAATCGGTTTCGTTTTGCTTTGCATTCGCTAAAAATTGAGTTCGTTTGCTAATGGCAACACTCAAAGCTTGTGATACTGACTGGGGTGTAGGGTTCGATGGACTTATCGACATAAATACAGGGCTCATTTGAAATAAAGGCAGATGGGACGCCGCTAATAATAGCAAAGTTAGCGCAATAAATATCGTTACCGAAAGCCGAGTGGTGTTTTAGTGGCTTTATTAAGTGTGAGTGGTATTTGTTAATATGGATTGCTACGCTTGAGGCGTGAGACCTGACCAACAGAGGTGTTGATGAAAATTGTGTTAGTACATGGCATTTTTAATACCGGGTATGTGATGCGCTGGATGCAGCAACAATTTACGCTTGCAGGCCATGAGTGCTTTTCACCCACGATTGCTCCGTTTGATGGACGTTTGGGTATTGAGCACGCTGCAGCCAACTTAAAGCGGCAGATTGAGCAAGAGTTTGGCCTTGCGGAAGAGATTGTTGTCATCGGTTTTAGTATGGGCGGCATCGTGGCACGTTATTATTTACAGCTTTTGGGGGGAGCTGCAAGGGTAAGGCAGTTTTTTAGCTTATCGGTGCCTCATGCGGGCAGTATCTGGGCCTATTTGCCATACCCATCAAAGGGCGTTAAACAATTACGCCCTAAAAGCGAGCTGTTAAATGAGCTGCGCGCAACAGAACATATCCTTGAAAATGTTGAACTTTACTCTTACAGAACCCCTATCGATTTTACTATTGTGCCTAATTCGAGCTCCATATGGCCAGCGGCTGAGAATAAGTCATTTTGGATAGTACTGCATTTGACGGTGATATTTAGCCACAAAATTGTGGCAGAGATAAACCGCAATCTCGCATCGCAAGGGGCTGATAGGGATTAAAGCGAGTGTTGCTGATTGAGAGTTGCGACGGCATCGTTACTTAAGCTGTCTACTTTATCGGTTTTCAGATCCTTGTAGGTTCGTTCAAATGCATCCAGTCGCGCTTGTTTTTGCAGTTGATCAAATTCAAACGATTTTTTATGTAATTGTTGGATTAGCCGTTGATTATCTTGAACTAATTGTGCCTGTTGATAGACACGTTTGAGGTCAGTTTCAACGACTAATTTAAATCGAGTCAGCAATTGTTTGGTGGGGTTATCGAACTGCATCGGTTGCGAGTCAAGCATACAGATGGTGCCAAAGACATCACCATTGGGCCAACTCAGTGGTAATCCTAGATAGGCTATCATCCCCAGTTTTATATCGGGATTATTCGACCAATGAGGGTCTTGGCTGGCATCGTTAACCGTGAGCAGTTTCTTTCCGGTGATCACTGATTCACAATATAATCCCATGCCCAAGCGTTCGCGTTCTTTAGCTCTGTATGGGTTGTGGGGAGTATTGCTGCTAATAAAAACTTCAATCTCTTTAGGGTAGGTTCGCATGATGAGAGTTGCAGGAATTTGAGATATTTCAGATATTAAGTTAACCATCTCTTGCCAGCTTTGGCTTATGTCTTGGTGGATGTCGATATTCTGAGTGTCGAGAGTAACCATATCTATCTTCCTTTTTAAAGCCTCACTTGCTAACAGTAAGGCAATTTCATGCAGTCCTCATACTATTTAAGTTGGTTTCTACCTAAAATCAACTTGGTAAACTAAAAAGATGAACTAAAAAAATGAAAAATGAGGTTTCAGGAAAATAATCATTATTTGCTGTTTCGAATAAGGTTGATAAACAAAGGGCTGGCGATTAATACCTGACGTTGAAGTTCAAATGAGACATAGCTGCGGCGTTTGCCTTGGTATTTAGCACCTTGCAAACGTTCGCTTAATATCTCACCTGTATTAACGACAACACCGCCGAGAAAATCCATTAGTTTGATGCCTATATCAGACCGCGCTTTGTAGCCAAACGAAGTGTTTACTGGGTTCTCGACTAAGGTAAAGAGCAGTTGCGCGACGAAGTCCTCGGACACATGGGCACCGCCTAAATAGGTGCTTAACATGTATAGGCAACCAGGTTGCTCTGCAGCAATTAAATGTGCCGGAGTTAGCTCATTGTCATTAAGCTTGCCGTGCAGTAATTGCTCAAATGTTTCTTCGGTAACTTTAACCATAAATATATGGCCGGCGAGCAAGCCGTTGACTTGGTAAAACGACACTTCCGTTGAATCTACCGCCGCTAATGACTTGATAAAGGACTGACTCCATTTTTCCCGTCCACGGCTAAGGTTGGTGTGATAATTGGCTATCCAGCTATACATTTGCGGTGCTTCATCAGCCTGTTTGCAGAGTTTGTCGAAGCTAACATTGTCTGCAGATATATAGGGGTGAGCCCCCATAACATGGTTGTAGTTTAACTGTTGCTCCATCATTTTATTGAATGCATCAAGTGACGGCAGTTGTTTTAATTCAAAGCTGGGATCGCATAAAAGCGTGTGTGGTTTATCACCAAAATACTCCATTAGCGCGACTTGCCTGCGCAGGTTCGGGCTGACTTTGCCACGTTCCCAGCGACTAATGGCTAGTGAGTCGACGTCTGCAAACAGGTCATTGTTGCTAATCAGTGCTGATGCTAATGCTTCTTGAGATAACTGTGCTTGAGCACGTCGCTGAGAGATGTAATCAGCAATCCCGGCAAAATTATCTGACTTCATAACGTTTCCCCATATTCTTAATTAAATCGTAGCAGCGATATCCACCTAGGCATCGGATTATTATTTTTTCGTCGCCATGCCCTAATACTGCAACTGCATTGTTGGTTTAATAGTGACCAATGCATTACCGCGTAACCTTAAGTTAGCAGTTATTACTGATTAGGGTTAATTGCAACATACATGTTCATTTGAGGAAATACACTATGCCTAGCAATATCATATCTACCGATTTAGCTTCTTTAAATGCAGACCCTAGCAATACTCGAACGGTAAATAAGTTTGCTAAAGTGGCGCTGACGACCTTGTGTCTAATGGCACTAACCGCTTGTGCAAGCGGTGATGGTATGGGTGAAGATGGTCGCGATAGTAACCGCGGTATGAAAACCGGTGCCGCAGGTGGTGCCATTCTAGGCTTGGCGATGGGCGCAGTAGCGGGTGATGCAGGCATGGCCTTAAAAGGTGCAGCTATCGGCGCTGCAGCGGGTGGTGTGGCGGGAGCGGGCGCTGATTATGCCAATGATAGAGAAGATTACCGTAATGAAAATGCAACTAAGAGCATTAACATTAACGGTTTGCCTGGAACTCAAGTTGGAGTGGCTAGTCAGGCCCCGGCAACACCACAAAATTGGGACCGTTTAGATACTTTTAGCGGCCAATGGCAAGTTAATATCTGGGCCTTAGATAGCCAAGGAAAAAGAGTTGAAGCCACGGGGGTTGCACAAGGGGGGTTAAGTAAAACAACCGCCGCTACCTTGTCAGTTGAAAATCTGGCGGTATCTGGCGTTAAGCAAGATTTAACCGGGCAAGTTGAACTGTCTTACTCGCCTGAGCTGGGTTATCAACTACAAACTGACTTTAACGGTAATAAGAAGCTGAATTTTTCGGGTGAGTATCAACCACAGTTGCAACGTTATAACTACTATCCTGTTGGTGTGAATGGGCAAACTTACTCAGGTAATGAACGTAGTCAGATGCGTATTGAACTGAGATTTGCGGGTAAAGATGTATTTTTAGTCGACAGCTACGCAGTGGTGGATGGGCAAGAGGTACAAATACAGTCTTACCGTTTCACCCGTCAAGGATAATTTTCAATACCGATTTAAGCTATAGCGCTAATGGGAGTGAGTTAGCGCTATAGCTTAACACTGAGCATTACAATGTTAATTGTGGAAAGGTTAATTGTGCGCTGCAGCCTGTGGGTTGCATATTGGATAAGTTGAACTGCCAGTGGTAGCGTTGACACAGGCTATCGACAATCAACAAGCCAAGTCCATGACCATGTTCATTTTCTTGTTCTGATTCGGTAAGCCCGCGACCTTTGTCGGTGATGACTATCTCATGACGATTGATTGATATTGTGATCTCTCCAGAGTTACTTGCATTAATGGCATTGCTGATGACATTAGTCAGTAGCATGCGCAGTACTGCGGGGGCCGGTTTTATGACTGGAGCTTGCTCAAAGTTAATGCTGATATTAATACTTTTACTATTAGCCAGCCCTTGTAGCGGTTGAATTATTTGTTGCACTTCGGCTAAAGATAGAGATCTTGGCGGATTGCTTCCGGTTGCTCTTTCTTGTTTAACTAAATTTAGTAGGGCATCAATAGTGTGCTGCATATCAAGGGCTGCACGTTGGATACGGCCTCGTTGACGTGCTTGAAACTCGAGAGCGTTGTTTTGCTCTTGCAGTTTTGCAGCGCCGCTGATCACGGTCAATGGCGTTCTCAGTTCATGGCTGGCATAACGAGCAAAGGCTTGCTCCTGCTTCATCATCATCTCATTTTGTTGTCGATAATGGTTCAGGCTATCGGCAAGCTCACGAAATTCAGCCGCCGATTGGTCTGAAACACTAAAGGTTTTGTTGGACTCTGTTGATTTTAATTGCCGACTTAACTGCTCTACGGGCTTAACGAGGCGGCGGCTCAGCTTATGGATAGCAAAGCCAAACAAGCCAAAGAGTACGCCGATAAAACAAAGCACAAACAGATTAATAGCGGTCCATTCAGTGTCACTCAATTCAACATTTTCGGTTGGCATAATCAGAAACAAAGATTTCAGTTGGCCATCGAGTAAAAATTCTCCTCTATAGAGAAAAATCTCTTCTCGGCTATGTGCTCCCTCTGCGCTTAAAGGCGACAACGCGACTAACTCATGCAAAAATCCAACCTGATTATTGTTATAGATCTCACCATTAAATCCGATAGGAAAATCGCCTAACTCACCATATTTCTCTGGAATTAATTCTAGAGAGTAAAAAGCTTGCACGTGCATACCGATATCTAAGGGTTGTTTGGCCCCTTGCTGGAATAAGCTAATGGCGTAGGGGGCACTCGTTTCAAGTTCGTGTTGATTAACTTCATCTTCAATCCATTGCATCAGTCCAAGCATCGATAGGTAAATTGTGAGACCGATCATTATTGCAATAGCACTGAAATACCACATCAACTTATGCGGTAGGCTTGAGGCTGAAGAGACCTTATTAAGCAGCTTGTTTAGCAAAGTTCCTCTCCAAGCTGCAGTCTAAAGCCTATTTTTGGTACTGTGGCTAGCATGGGCTGTTTAAAAGGTTTGTCGAGTTGATTACGCAGTTGGTACATATGGCTGCGTAAAATATCATTGCTGGGTGGCGATTGTCCCCAGATCTCTTCAATTATCATCTCTCGCTTAACCACATTTGGCGCATGTTTCATCAGCAGTAACAATATTTGATAGGTGGTTGGTGTGAGTGCTAACCGCATCTGTTGACGATAAGCTTGGTGCTTAGCAATATTAAGTTCGACATCGCCGAATGTGAGACTGCCTTGTGCTACTTGGCCACGGTGACGTTTTATTAGTGCTTTGACACGGGCATCGACCACGTCGAGATCGAAAGGTTTACCAAGATAGTCATCGGCACCACAGTCAAAACCACTCAGTAGATCCGCTTTGTTATCCAGTGCCGTTAACATCAGAATGGGGGTGGTACAACCAAGCGACCGCAATGCCTTACATAGGCTTAGGCCATCGAGTTTAGGCAGCATTAAATCTAATAAGATGGCATCAAAGTCAAATGCTTGCGCGAGTGACAAGCCTAGCTCGCCATTATCTGCGAAATCAAGTTCAGCGCCTTGAGCCTCAAAGTAGTCTCCAAGAATGCCCGCAACGTCTATGTTGTCTTCAATAATGAGTAGTTTTAGTGTCATCGTTAAGCGATTAATCAGTCAGTTAGTTGTACCCACTTTAGCACTATTTTTGTCGAAAAAATGTCAATGACATTTTCTTCACCTCAATAGCTGCATGCTACTGGGAAAATATATCGAGTAGGATGTTTCATGCCATATTCCCATGCGAACCCAAGTGCTCACAACGCTGAAATATGTTTGTCAGTCATTGTGCCACTGTTTAATGAATCACAAATGATAGCGCCATTAATTTCGCGGCTAACGGCGGTATTATCTGAGCTTGATGAAAGCTCTGAAATTGTTTTTGTTGATGACGGTAGTAGTGATGACTCTTGGCTGCAGGTCAGCCAATTACCTTTGGCCGACAATGAATATCAATGCATCAAATTGAGCCGTAATTTTGGTAAAGAGGCTGCAATGTCGGCGGGTATTGAGCATGCCAGAGGCTTGGCGGTCATTATGCTTGATGCCGACTTACAAGATCCTCCAGAGCAAATCCCATTAATGCTGGCGCAGTGGCGTGCCGGATACGAAATCGTCAATATGAAACGACGAAAGCGCCTAGGTGAAACCTGGTTTAAGCGTTTTTCTGCGGCTTGCTTTTATCGATTGATGAATTGGCTTTCTGATTCGCCGGTGCCGGAAAATGTCGGTGACTTTCGTTTAATGAGCCGTCAGGTTGTCGACAGTATTAAAGCATTGCCTGAGCGTAATCGATTTATGAAAGGTTTGTTTAGTTGGCCTGGTTTTTCACAAAAAACCTTGGAGTTTGACCGTGATCCTCGCTTTGTGGGCGAAACGAAATGGAATTACAGCAAGCTATTTGGCTTAGCAATGGATGGCATCACCTCTTTCAGTTTTAAACCGTTGCGTATTGCTACCTGGTGTGGCGTGTTTACTGCTTTTAGTGCCTTTGCTTATGGTGGTTGGGTGGTAACTAAAACGCTTGTATATGGTGACACCGTTGCCGGTTACCCCTCAATGATGGTGGTGCAACTTGGCTTGGCGGGTATTCAGCTGTTGGCATTAGGGTTAATTGGCGAGTATCTAGGGCGAGTATTTGTGGAAGTTAAGCAACGGCCACTTTATTTCATCGAAGAGGTCGCTTATCGGCAGTCAGTTTCACAGCTAAAGCCTAGCCGTCAGCAGCAAGGTGACGAGGTTGCGGTACAAAGCAATATCAGTTACTTGGAGGCTAATTGATGCAAGCTTTGAGTTCTGCGCAAAAAAGCTTGGCTGTGCTGTTGCTGGTGGTATTGACTCGATTATTGCTACTGCCTTGGTATCCGTTAATGGATACCACGGAAGCTCGATATGGTGAAATGGCGCGTTTGATGGTGGAAACCGGTAATTGGATCACGCCGTTATTTGATTACGATGTGCCGTTTTGGGGAAAACCCCCACTGCATACTTGGATGAGTGCAGTGTCTATTTTGGGCTTTGGTGTCTCTGAGTTTGCAGTGCGTTTCCCGCATTGGATTGCTGCCATGCTCACCTTAGGTGTGGTGGCACTTTTTGCTAAAAGGCTACGTTTACCAGTATTGCCAATACTCATTATTTTAGCCTCAACAGTGGTGTTTATTGTTAGCGCGGGTGCTGTGATGACCGACATGGCATTGACCTTAGGTTTGACGATGGCAATGGTGGGGTTTTATCTGTGTTGGCAAGGTGAAGTTCGCTGGGGCTACTTTGGCTTTGTGGGTCTTGCGATTGGCTTACTGGCGAAAGGCCCTGTTGCCTTGGTTATTTTCGGCATTGGCACTGGATTATGGCTACTGTGGCAGTATGGATTGATTCGACCGTGGCTCCTTTTATGGCAGCGGGTTCCCTTGATTAAAGGAACCATATTAATGCTACTGATTGCCCTACCTTGGTATGTTATTGCTGAAAATACCACGCCGGGATTTTTAAGTTATTTCATCGTCGGTGAGCATTGGTCAAGATTTGTTGATAGTGGTTGGCAGGGGGATCTGTACGGCACTGCACACGATCAAACTCGCGGTACCATTTGGCTGTATTTTATTGTCGCGGCCTTGCCTTGGTCTTTGTTTTTACCGCAAGCGCTTTATAAAGTGATTATTGAAGCGCCAAAGAGAAGTGATGAAGATAAAGCGTTACAGGGCGCAGGTTTCGCGAGTTACCTTGTTTGCTGGATGATAGCGCCTATGGTGTTATTTACCTTTGCAGGTAACATATTACCGGCTTATGTGTTGCCTGGGATCCCAGCATTGGCGATATTGATCGCTTTTGCTTGGCGCCATACACAAGTGCCGATGTTGCATCGAATCGCACTGGTTATTACTGCGTTATTGATCATCGCAGTGGGTGTTATTCATTTTGACGCAGGAAAGAATAAAAGTGAACGTTGGTTACTGCAGCAACGACAAGTGGACCTTGCTACTTATTACTGGGGCAAAATACCATTTTCTGCACGCTTTTATACTGCAGGCAAGGCTGAAAAAATCACCTCGTTAACCGATGTAAATCAGAATGGAAATCCATTTTATCTCTTTGTGCAACACTCCAAAGCCGATGATAGTCGTTTTGTAAATTGTGATGAGATTGCCAGCAATAAAGATAGAGGCTTACTGCTTTGTCGTCCCAGCCGATAGGTTTACTGAGTCAGTACTGGCGTAAGTACCAACAAGAAGGGCGCTTCTTGTTGGTCGGTGCTAACGTATTTGTTGCTGATGCGGTGTTATTTTACCTGTTATTTGAAACGTTTGGTTTACCCCTGATATGGGCGAGAGTAGGGGCATTTTCCGTCGCGGTAGTGTTGTCGTGGTTTGCTAACCGTTGTTGGACTTTTAGTGATAGGCAACAAGCGGCTAAAAGTCGGCAATTAATAATGTCTGTTTTAGTCTCGAGCATGGCGGCGGTCGCTAATCTGTCTGTTTTTTATTTGATATCACTGTGGCTTGGTCAATCGCTGTTAGATACCGCATTAGCCTTTAGTGTGGGTGTATTAACAGGTTTAGTACTCAATTGGTTTGGCGCCAACTTTTGGACTTTTAGATCGCTAAATATCGATTAATGCCGTTTATTGAGGGTGATATGTTACAAACTGTTAAATTTGCTTTTACTCTTAGTCTAAAACCGATAGCTTGAATCATTGTACTTTTGTTATCGCTAATGGAGTAAATCAAACATGGAATCGGTTTTAAAAGGCTTGGGTATTGGATTAGTGGTATTAGGGGGCTTTGTCGCTCAGCCTGCTGAAGCCAAGTCAGCGTCTAAATTGACGCTGACAGAAACGACATTGAATGCGCCTTTTAATTTGACGCACCCTATAGTGTCGGCCGATCTGTTACCTGCTGCAGGTAAAGAGTTAGTGGCCTTTGGGATTGATGATTTGAGCCAGCGCTGGATGGCGGTTTATGCGTTAGAAAGCGGTAAGTATAAGCTGGCGACTAAATTCGAATTGCCCCAAGCCCTGCACTCGTTCGATATTACTGAGTATCAAGCAGGTAAACGCCAACAATTGTACTTTTTATCGCAAGATGAACTGCTACTTTTTCAGCCTCAAAAAGACACCGCTAATGCCGAATTAATCTCATTAGCTGATATCAATTCTTTATCCTTTAAATCCCGCCCAGATTATTTAAGTCGAGGCGAATTTATCGCGGATTTAAATGGCGATAAACAAGACGATATTTTGATCCATGATTTTAATCAGGTACATCTATTTATTGCTGATAACGGTGAATTTAAGCAGCAAGTGTTGCCGATTAAACCGCAGTCTAGATTGTTTGAAGATGGCGCCACATATACCCAGTCCAAACTCTATGCTAGCGATATTAACCTTGATGGTTTAGTCGACATTGTCAAAATTGGAGAAGGAGAGTTAGAGCTTTATCGACAAACAAAAGACAAGATGTTTCACCCCATTACAGAGTTTGTGTCAGTACGCCAACCTATAAGTGGCATTGACTGGTGGAATAAGCGTGATGCCTATGGTGAGCAGCTCGACCAAAGTGAGTTGGTGTATCGCAAAGTGGAAGAGCTTAAGGACATCAACAACGACGGCATTACTGATCTGGTGGTGCGCTATACCAAAAGCTCAGGTGTATTTGATAGATCCAACGACTATGAGGTCTATCTCGGTGAAAGCCAAAAGGGCAAGTTGGTGTTCCCGAAGCTGCCTAGCAGTGTTGTTAAAGCAGAGGGCACATTAACGGGGCTACAGTTCGTTGATATTGATAGTGACGATAAAGTCGAAGTGATGGTGGCTGGGTTTGATATCGGCGTATCACAGATTATCGGTGCATTGCTTTCTGGCAGTATCGATCAAGATGTTCATTTGTTTAAAATGGATGAACAAGGACGCTTTGCTGAAGAGTCAAATGTCAGTAAAGAGGTTGAACTCAACTTTAGTTTAAGCTCAGGTCAAAGTGGCAGTCCAGTGGTCAAGTTAGCTGATCTTAATGGCGATGGTTTGAAAGATTTAATGCTATCTGATGACGAAGACACCTTAAGAGTCTATTTCGGTCAAGCTGGTTCACGCTTATTTAGTCGTGATGCAGAAAAGCACGATTTAAAGTTGCCTATTGATGGCGGGATGCTGCAAAGCGACGACCTTAATGGCGACGGTAAAGAGGACATTTTAATCAAATATGGTAAGCAAGATGATAAAGCATTAGCCAACCAATTTAGAGTGTTCTTCGCTAGCTAAATAATTCTTGAGGGGCAGCGAGTTGCTGCTCCTTTACGCTCATTTGGTCTTTTATTATGCCTTCCGTTAACATCTCATCCTTCCGTAAAAGTCATTTATTGTTCAATCTATACAAGTAATAACATTAATTTACAAAGCTATTCAAAGGCTTTCCTTACATTGCAATTGTTGACAGTTCTTGACGTGGATTCTTGGTCATAGGTAATGAGTTTGTCATTAATTAGTTAAGGAAAATAAATGAATTTCACACCTCGGGGTATTACTTGTCTCTTTCTTGCATTGGCTACAGCTGTCGGATGTAGCTCAGATGATGACAGTGATTCAAGCAGTGAAGCTTACATACAGTATTACAATGCGTCACCCAATAGCACGGCAACGGCGCTGGTTTTAGATGGTTATCAATACACAGCGGTGAGCTACGCTGATGCTCAACCTCGTTATGTTTACAATACGGGGAGTTCCGAGATGGAAGTGATTGGCACTGATGAGCTGGGCGATGAGTTATCGCTCTATTCATCGACACTCTCACTTTCAAATGACGATGAACATTTTTTTGTTTTACTCGGTGATTATGGCGCTACTGAATTACTTGATATTCAATATGATCGCAGTGAGATGGATGAATTGAATATGGATGAAAGTGATGACTACAGTAAAATGCAGATGTTAGTGATGCATGCCGCCATGGATGAGCCGACTTATGATGTTTATTTTGGTTTGGATGGCGAGGACTTTAGCGGCGCGAACATGCTTGATTCGCTTAGTTATAAGGATTATTCAAGTGAGTTAATGTTTGATACTGGTGAATATGTACTGTATTTGACTCAGACCGGACAGAGTACGCCAATCTACACTACTGCAACACTGGATTTAACCGCTAATACGGTTTACAAATTTGTTATCCGTAATAGTTTTGGCCCTGGAACACCTAAGCTCACTATTGATGCTGTTGATTCGACGGGTAGCCCAACCCAATATGCCAATATTGATGCCAATGCTGAGTATCGTATTTTTAACGCGTTAAACAGTGTTGATAATATTGATATAGCGATCGCAAGTAATCAGGAGACTCAATATCTTTATGAATTAGGCAAACATAGTTTAAGCGATTTCAAGACCATAGGTTATAACGATTATGGTGTAACGATTACCAATAAAGATTCGAATGAGGTGTTAGCCAATAACTTGTTAGTGACCTTTAATCAAGATGAGAGTAAATCGATACTGGTTTATGAGGACGAGCTAGGAATGACCAAAGGGATGACGCTAACTCATGATCATCGTCCTCGTGCTTTTACCCATAAAATTGATCTAGCGAACTTAGTTTTCGACTATGAAACGTTAACCATCTACTTTGTTAAATCAACCGAAACCATTGAATCTGCTAAGTATAAAATCACTGATTTTGAGTTCACCGAGTTGGAGTCAATCAGCATAGAGTCTGGAGAGTACGAGATTAATGTCGTCTTTGAAGATGAAAATGAAACGCTCACTTTACTCTACCAATCTGAACCCCTGTTTTTTGATAGTGCAGGCAACTACACCATGGTACTGAATAAAGATGACACACAGCCTTTAGGTTACCGACTGATACTATTTTAGTTGAGCTAAGACATTACAGACCGCGGTTTATGGCGCGGCCTAGTATGTTCTACACTACTGTTTCTCTAGGCTTTTGAGAGCGTCGATGTCGACGCCCTTCATGACTTCTTTCTCTAATGCGTGTTGCTGGCTAATATTATTGGCTTTCTTTTGTTCCTGTAAGCGCTGTTGCTCAAGCATTATTCTGGTTTGACGCTGCGCTGCTTCCTGTTCAGTTTCGCATTGTCTAAAGCCATCAGACCATCCTTGACCGTATTGTTTATCACTGTTAAAGCGATTGACGTCTTTTTTGAATTCGTCGAATAAACTCCCCGCCGCTTTATTGCCACTATGACAGCCATCATCAAAGCCATCGGCATAGGGCAGTGGAAAACCTTTTTCGACCATTAAATCATGTTGACTAACACAAGCCGAAAGTGAAAAGACAATGGCGATTGAGCTAAGAGTTATTTTAATTGTTGAACTGATTGAATTTAATGTGTGGGATCCCATGAATACAGCCTTTTTAGTAAGCACTGCTAGTGAGTTTAATGTAACCGCAGCCGTTTGAGTGGATTTTTAATGTTACTTAAAGTTAATTAATCATCGAATGCAGTTGCTTGCAATAGCATAAGTCGCAGAGGTAAAAGTGAAATTAGCGCGCAATTATTATTGTTATTACGATAACACTATCATTTCATTTGGGGCAAAACGATATACCTTTACCTCTGCTAAACAGGGTTTTATTGAGTAATATGGCTCAGCTCTAAGGTTAACTCTTGAATACGGCTGCGTAGTTGCTCAATCTCTGATCTTAAGGTCAATGTGCGGCTTGTTGACGGTTGTTCGCTTTGACGCACAAGTTGATAAACAGCCTTAGTCGACACGCCATATTGCTTTGCTACGTCAGATAACAGCCGGCCATTACTTTTGACTTCATTGATAATACTGAGGTTGATACTGTGGTTTACTGCTGTCATTGGACACCTCTTATGTATACGTTAAATTAATCTAATAAAAATGGTCTTATTCGACATCCCACTGGCTGATGCCAATATGCATAATCATATGCGTGAACTCTTGGTACTTTGTTGCAACTTTCTGGATTAATTTCATGGGTGTTCCTATATCGCTTTATACAACTCAATTTAATACTACTTTATAGGTATGCTCATTTTATGCCAAAACAAACCGCTAGAATAATCACTTGCAGATCAAGTGTTTGTGGTTTTTGGTTGTTGTGTGTCAGGGTGATATAAGTGACGTTGGCTACAAATTAGGGCATACTTGCGCGATTTTGGTGCGCAGACTTAGCAATTGTCAGGATTTTATATCGCGTAAGCTGTACGATTTTAGCGCGCTTGATTTTGTAGCCATTGTCTAATAATTGCCTGCTTATATACTGTTAACAAAATAACTCGATATGTTGTCGTCTTCACTTGGGTGAAGACAGTTAGGAGTAATGTTTATGAGTGTTAAGCACGGCGGAATTATCGCAAGCTGTCTGGTTGCAGCAGTGTTCGTTTCAGGTTGTCAGACAACCAATCCATACAGTAATGAATCCCAAAATGGTAAAGCGACTAATGGTGCATTGATCGGTGCACTTGCTGGTGCGGTCATTGGAGTTGCCTCTTCAAGTAAAAGTGATAGAGGTAAAGGTGCTTTAATTGGCGCTGCATCAGGGGCTGCCCTTGGTGGTGGTATTGGTTATTACATGGATGTACAGGAAGCTGAATTGCGTCAGCAACTGCAGTCATCTGGTGTCAGTGTCACCCGAAGTGGCGATAATATTATTTTGAACATGCCAAACGATGTGACTTTTGGTGTCGATCAAACAGATCTAAGCCAACGGGCGCAGCAAGTGTTAAATAGCGTCGCTTTGGTGGCGTTAGAATATGATGAGACCAAGCTCAATGTGATGGGTCATACCGATAGTTCTGGTGCTGCATCTTATAACTTGAGGCTGTCGCAAGTCAGAGCGAGTGAAGTCGCTAGCTACTTGATGAGCCGTCAGGTTCCATCAGCAAGAGTGGTGTCTCATGGCGTGGGGGAAGAAAGACCTATAGCAGGCAATGGGACTAAAGCGGGCAGAGCAGACAATCGCAGAGTTGAGATAGTACTTAGCCCACTAAGCTAACTAGTGTCTTTATTCAGATAAAAAGCCACCGACTCGGTGGCTTTTTGCTATTCATTAATTGCGACTTTTTGTCTGGTGGCGTTAATTTGTGAGTGATCCATTTCAACAGTTTTAAAGCCCCTTTTGCTGATGGAGCCTTGGCTGTTGTTTTTTGCGAGTAAATGCTTTTTGATCGGCGGCATCGTTATATACACCGATTGTACCTTCAGTACTTACTATGGAAATTATCATGAAAAAATGGATTGTAGCCTCGTTATTAATATTGCCACTAACGGCAACCGCTGCGCCGATAGAGATGCGCGCAGCGGGCAGTTTAAAAAATGCCATGTCAGATATTGTTGCGGCTTATCAGTTAGAGTCGAAGCAGGCTGTTAATACCGATTTTGCACCCTCAGGTCTACTCAGAAAGCGTATTGAAAAGGGTGAGACTGTGGATGTGTTTGCGTCTGCCAATATGAAACATCCACAAACCTTACAAAATGACGCACTGGCAGAAAGTGTGGTGATGTTTGCACAAAACCAAATGTGCGCGTTGACGCAAGCCAGTGTTGAAATTGATGATGACTTATTACAACAGATGCTCAGTAGTGACGTTCGTCTTGGCACGTCGACTCCTAAAGCCGATCCGTCTGGTGATTACGCGTGGAAGGTTTTTGCAAGGGCTGATGCATTAGTTGCTGGGGCGAAAAATAAATTAGAGAACAAAGCATTACAGCTAACGGGCGGTGAAACCAGTGCTAAAGCACCTAGTGGCCGTAATACCTATGGTTGGGTGATGGAAAATAATCGCGCTGACATCTTTTTAACCTATTGCACTAATGCTGTTCTTGCACAAAAAGAGGTGCCTAGCTTGAAAGTGGTACAGCTGCCCAATGAGATAGCGGTGGGAGCAGATTATGGCTTAGTCGTGTTAAAGGCTGCACAACCTGATGCCTGGAAACTAGCAATGTTTGTGTTATCTGAAAAGGGCCAAACAATCTTAGCGGACTATGGTTTTAAAGCGCCACTCAAACGATAAATACAACAAGCTCTGCGTGAAGATTGATGAATACTAAAAGACCGCTTTCTAGCATTAGCTAAAAGGCGGTCTTTAGTTTATTCAACTTTCTTTAAGCTACTTTATCAGGAATACGGTCGCCAGTCCTAAGAAGGCAAATAAGCCGATAACATCAGTCACTGTGGTTAATACCATGCCGCCTGCAAGCGCTGGGTCGATGTTCATCTTTTTAAGCAGTAACGGAATACTTGCGCCAGCAAGGCCTGCAACCGTCATGTTGATGAGCATAGCTCCACCAATCGTTGCTCCCAAGGTAATGTCACCTTTCCAAGCCCACACTGCTGCAAACACAAGAACGGACCACAGCAAGCCATTCAGAAAGCCAATGGCAAGCTCTTTGCCAATAAGCCACCTGGAGTTACTTTGACCAATTTGACCTAGGGCGATACCACGAATGACCAGCGCTAAGGTTTGATTACCTGCAACACCGCCCATACTGGGAACAATGGTCATTAAAATCGCGATAGTGGCAAATTGCTCTAATGTTCCTTCGAACATATTACTCACCGATGCTGCGAGCAGCGCGGCAAACAAGTTGACGGTTAACCACAGTGAACGGCGAAAGGTACTTTTGAGTACAGGACCAAAGGTATCGGTATCATCATCCATACCTGCCATACCCATCATCGAATGTTCGGCATCTTCTCGAATAACATCGACCACATCATCAATGGTAATACGGCCAAGCAACTTGTTATCATCATCAATAACGGGGGCAGAAACCCAGTCATGACGCTCAAACAGTTGCGCCACTTCACTGTCGGACATACCCACGGGAATAGCTTCGAGATCGGCGGCCATGATCTCTCTAATCGATGAATCTGGATTACAGGTGAGTAGATCGGCAATGCGCACACCGCCGAGTACTCGGTCCTGTTTATCGACCACATACAGCATATCGGTTGCGGCTGGCAGTTCGCCGCGAATTCTCAAATAGCGCAATATCACATCGATATTGACGTCGGGTCTTAGGGTTACAGTATCGGTATTCATGATACTGCCAGCAGTATCATCGGGATAAGAGAGCGCCTGCTCAACCCTGACACGGTCTTGGGCACTCATCGACTGCAGCACTTCATTAAAGATGCTGTCTGGTAAGCTTCTAAGAATGTAGGCTAAGTCATCGGTATCCATGCTTTCAGCCGCTTTAGCGACGCGCTCTGGACTCATTTGGCGAATAAGATTGTCTTTAAGCTCTTCGCCTAACTCATCAAGAATTTCACCTGTGTGCTCTTGGTCAATCAATTGCCATAAAACTTGGCGGGTGCGGGGCGGCGAAGATTCGAGAATAAAGGCGATATCGGTGGCTGCCATATCCTGCAACATATTGCGGACATGAACAAACATCCCGCTACCTAATGCTTTATTTAGCTGATTGAGGCGTTGGTCTGTTGTTTCGTTGTCTAAGACTTCAATCGGCATGGGTCCCTCGCAGGGTCTTTTAAAAGGCGCTTATCATAACGTAAGTAAAGGGGGATAAATAACAAATATTAGGAAAATGGACGGACTAATTATCTTCGTCGAATTTGGTATTGATCAAATGACATATGGCATCTAACGCTGGTTTTGCATCTGGGCCGTTGGCGAGAAGCTGTATGGATTTACCCATTCCAGTTTCTAACATGAGTAAGCCTAGTACACTTACCGCTGAAGCTTGCTTTTCACCTTGAATAATAGTGATTTGGGCATCAAATTCTGAGGCTAAAACCACCAATTTTGTTGCCGCTCTGGCATGTAGCCCGAGCTTATTGCAGATGGTGACTTGCCGTTCAATCGTTGGCATTTTTTAACTCTCTATGGCTAGAAGTGACTTTATGTCGGCCTTTTTTGAAGTGTTCAGCGAGTCGTTCTGTGACATAAACAGAGCGATGCTGGCCACCAGTACAACCAATAGCGATAGTGAGGTAGCTGCGGTTGTTACGTTCTAAATCGGGTAACCAAGTCTCCAATAAATTCTCGATCTGCCAGATAAACTTATTGACTGTAGGGTGCAGATTTAAAAACTCTTGCACGGGTTTATCGAGCCCTGTCATGGGTCTGAGATCCGGCTCCCAATGTGGATTTGGAAGAAATCGAACGTCAAACATAAAATCAGCTTCAGTTGGCATGCCATGTTTAAACCCAAAAGACTCAAACTTGATCATCAACTCTTTATCGACGTTGCCTAATAAGATCTCACGTACTTGGTCATTGAGATCGTAAATATTGAGGGTAGAAGTATCAATATAATGGTCAACGATCTTAGCGAGCGGTTCCAACTGGCGCCCTTCAAGCTGAATTGCTTCTTTTAATGAAATGTTTGCATGAGACAAAGGGTGCAGACGACGAGTTTCGTTGTAGCGCTTGAGGAGCACTTCATCGCTAGAGTTTAAAAAGAAGCTCAATAACTCCACGCCTTCTGGCAAATTGGTCAGATGCTTAATCCATTCGTTCTCTTTTTCTGGCATGTTGCGGATATCAACACTAATAGCGACTAACTCTGAGTTACCAGAAAGTTGTTCAAGCAGGGTGCCCATCATTGGCAATGGTAGATTATCGACACAATAATAGCCGAGATCTTCTAGCATTCTTAACAGTACTGATTTGCCTGAGCCGGAACGACCAGAGACTAGAACGAGTTTCATCTTTTCACTACCTAATAAAAGTTAGAATTAATGTTTTATAAATGTATACGGGGTGTACAAGATTATAGATTAACTTTTTTCTGGCTTAAAGCAATAGCTTAGGCTAGTTGGTAATAATAAATAATATTGCTGTAATAAATGCCTAGGTCGTTAAATCTTACTGCTTGTATATCGGTAATCTCTAGCGACTTACGGACTTGAGTCCGTCGAGATAGTTGCACTTTTAGGTTTGTTTTTACCGCAGTTTATACATTATTTTGGCGAGGTGGGACGATACGGAGGCAATGCAGTTTAATTATTCTCCACAAATAGCCTATAACACGGCAACAATAGCTTAGGAACACTGGTTTAAGTGTTTCTAAGCTATTCCTACAAGAGTGTGTAAGCGTTTCTCTTTGCTCATGTCTTATACTTCTTGAACATCAAAAAATACGTAAAAACTAAGCTCGACAGATCAGAGACCTCTCACTATTGAGTGATTAAGTCGTATAACTCAGATTCACTCTTACTTTTTCTCAACTGCTTCACGATCGCTTTGTCGTTAAGCTTTTCTGCCATTGAAGACAGCGTCGCGAGATGTTGCTCACATTGATCTGCGGGCACTAACAGGGCAAATAATATATCAACCGGTTGCTTATCTATCGAGTCAAAAGATATCGGTGTTTCACATTTGATTAATATGCCCAATGGATGGTCAATATTAGCCAATCTCCCGTGAGGGATTGCTATACCGTTGCCTATACCTGTGCTACCCATTTTTTCGCGAGCCAACAGGCTTTCGAAAATCTCTTGTGAAGAAAGGGTAGGGTACTGGGCAGCGGCAATATCGCTGATGAGTTCCAGTACTTTTTTCTTACTGCCCGGAGTGGCACAGGTAGTGCATTCCGGCTGCAGGATGGTACATAGTTCCATCGTTAGTGTTTGGTCAGCTTCTCTTTGTGTTTAATAACCTGACGATCTAATTTGTCGATCAGGGAGTCGATTGCGGCGTACATGTCCGCATGTTCCGAAGTGGCAAAAACTTCACCTTTTTTCAGGTGAATTCGTGCTTCGGCAATCTGTTGCATTTTTTCAACATTCAATATGACGTGCACATTATTGATCTGATCGAAATGACGTTCAAGCTTTGTAAATTTTTCTTCAACATAACTGCGCAGTGACGCAGTGATTTCAATGTGATGCCCAGTAAGGTTAATTTGCATAGAAAGATTCCTCCAAGTGTATAATTTTAGTTATAAACTCTTGCGTTGGTTTGAGGGCGGGATCATCATTGCTTCGCGGTATTTCGCGATGGTACGTCGAGCAACTTTAATCCCCTGTTCTGCCAACAGTTGCGCCATTTTGCTATCGCTTAATGGTTTCTGTTGGTTTTCAGCTGCGACTAACTTCTTAATAAACGCTCTAATTGCTGTTGATGAGCACTCTCCACCGTCGTCGGTTCCGACATGACTAGAGAAGAAATACTTTAACTCGAAAATACCTCTAGGGGTATGCATATACTTTTGTGTGGTCACCCTTGAGATAGTGGATTCATGCATCTCTACGGCTTCAGCAATGTCGTTGAGTACCATAGGTTTCATGGCTTCATCACCATATTCGAAAAATCCCTGTTGGAACTTCACAATACAGTTGGAGACTTTTAGGAGGGTCTCATTACGACTCTCAATGCTTTTAATAAACCATTTAGCTTCTTGTAAGTGACTACGAATAAATTGGCCATCTGCTTGATTTTTTTGGCTACGAGCCATCGAAGCATAGTGTTGATTGACGTTGATTTTTGGCATGTAGTCGGGGTTGAGTTCAACCACCCAACGGCCTTTCTTTTTTGTCACTGAAACGTCGGGGATCACATATTCGTCTTTACTTCGCGTGACTGCCAGGCCCGGTCTTGGGTTCAAGGTTTGAATAAGCGTGATAGCATCACGCAGGTCATCCTCTTTGAGCTTAGTCTTACGCATCAATTGCCTAAAATCACGTCCAGCAATCAAATCTAAGTAATCTTTAATGAGCAGGCGAGCATTGTCTATATGGGGTGTTGTTTCTGCATATTGAGCTAATTGGATAAGCAGACATTCACTGAGATCTCTGGCTGCGACGCCGATAGGGTCGAAATGCTGCACGCGTTTGAGTACGGCTTCCACTTCGTCTATCTCGATCTCTGGATCGCCCATTGCTTCAAGAATATCTTCACAATTCTGAGTAAGGTAACCTCGCTCATCAACCGCATCAATAATGGCGGTGGCAATCGCTAGGTCATTATCAGAAAAAGGCGTTAGATTTTTCTGCCATTCAAGATGTTCGTATAAACCTTCAGTGGTTTCGCCTTGGAATGGCATATCATCATCGCGCATTCCGCCGGAGCTTGAATTCGAAGACACGGTATAGACTTCATCCCAAGTAGTATCCATTGGGAGTTCATCTGGCATTGAATCTTGCGTTAATGCATCAGAGGTGTCTACCGCAGCGCTATCCTGCTGTGGATCAACATCTGTGTTACTGCTGTATTCATTGTCGCTATCCGACTCTGAATAGCTGTCAGAGTCACTGGTGGTTCTATCTTCGTTGCTGATAGGCTCGCCATCGGATTGCTCTTCATCTAATTCAAGCAGTGGATTAGAGTCTAATGCTTGCTGGATCTCTTGCTGCAGCTCTAAAGAGGACAATTGCAAAAGGCGAATAGCCTGCTGTAATTGTGGAGTCATAGTTAGCTGCTGACCCATTTTGAGCTGGAGTGACGCTTTCATCTTACCGCTATTCCCTACACTGTAATTAAACGTTGAAGCTCGGTGATTTGACGAAGAGAGCTTAAAGAGTCAACACTTTGATTGTATTCATATACTTAGCTAATGCTATACAATTAAACCCGCATACTGTGGGTTAACTATAGCCTGAATTGTTCACCTAAGTACACTGCTCGAACCTGCTGATTATCTAATATCTCGGCAGGTGTGCCTTCTGCAATCAAATTTCCGTGACTTACGATATAGGCATGTTCACAAACGTCCAATGTTTCACGCACATTGTGGTCTGTGATCAACACCCCTAAGCCACGGCTTTTTAACTGTTCAATAATCTTTTTAATATCGATAACCGATATTGGATCAACGCCGGCAAAAGGTTCATCGAGTAGAATAAACTTTGGGTTGGCTGCCAGTGCTCGAGCGATTTCAACTCTGCGGCGTTCACCACCTGATAACGCCATGCCTTGGCTATCGCGGATATGGGTGATGTGAAACTCTTCGAGTAGGTGTTCAAGTTGCTCTTCACGCTGCTCGTTATTGATATCTTTGCGAGTCTGTAATACTGCCATGATATTGTCACGCACTGAGAGCTTTCTAAAGATGCTTGCCTCTTGTGGCAAGTAGCCAATGCCTTTACGTGCTCGGAGATGCATTGGGTCTAAGGTTAAATCATCGTCATCGATTAAGATCTGACCCTTGTCGCTCTGAACTAAACCAACAACCATATAAAATGTTGTGGTTTTACCTGCACCATTAGGACCCAATAACCCAACAATTTGCCCTGTTTTGACCGTTAAACTCACATCTTGAACAACGGCTCGGCTCTTATAACTTTTCGCTAAATTGCGTACGGTCAGCGTTTTTTGGGTCATTGCTGTTCCTGCTTTTTAATGGGTGCGGCTGGGGTTTCAGGCGTCTCTTCTTGATAAGCTTCAGGCTGAATGATAGTGATCACGCGATCATTACCTTTACCTGTACTTTCTGCGACTAATTTTTGTAGTCCGATATTGTACTTGATGCGGTTACCCGTGACTTGGCTGCCCTCTTGCTCCAAGGTTGCATTACCTAACAAGGTTAAGGTTCTTGTTGCCAACTCATAACGGATCTCTTTCGCACTTGCCATCGCCGGGCGGCCATCTTCCATCATTTGGGTATATGTCGCAGGATTACCCGTAGCCACGAGTATTTTTCCTGAGCTCGCTTCTTTGGAGAACACCCGTAATTCATCAGCCTTCATTTTAATTGAACCCTGAGTCACTTCTACAGGACCAAAAAAGATCACCTGATTATTTTTTATATCAGCTTCTTGGCTGGCAGCAGCAATTTTAACTTCTTGCTTTAAGTCATCGACTTGCGCGTAGCTACTAATGCTAAGCAGACACAACAGACCTGCAAGTATTGATTGATTGTATTTCATAACTTCCTTCTACTCCGCTATTGGGTTGCTAGCATGAGTGAGTATATTTGTTTTTTGAATCGCTTACTTAACATCGTAGATCCCTTCGACTTGACTGATCAACTTTACACTTTGGGCGTTAAGATCAGCATAAAGGCCTGTTCCCTGAATCACAAACTCATTACCAGTGACGTAAATGATTTCATCAGAGGTCATAACCATCGTCTCTAGATCAAGCTCTAAATAGGAGGTAGACAATGTTTGGATCGGCTCTTCTGGACTAATAGAATCGATAATAACATTGTTTTCCAATGAGACCTTACCGGTTAAATTGTTATGGGTTCCTTTAGCCGCGGTTAAACGCCATTGGGCTTGACCATCATCGGGATAGATCAAATAAACCGGGTCAGTGAAGTAAGTCATACTGGCTTCTTCAAAGTGTTCCATGTGCTTGGCGGTGACTTTGCTATTAATGAGACCCGCTTCATTGTATTCAGTGCTGCGCATATCATTGATGATGTAGTTAGGGCGTTCGCTTATATCAATGTCTAACGTTTGGTCGCTTTTTTTAGACTGCACTTGCCAATAAAGGATCAGTGCGGTGCCAAATAAAGCGATAATCGCTAGGGTGACGCGATTCATATGCTCATCCCGTGAGCCGACTCAAACTTACCTTGGCTAAGTAATAACAAGTCTGTGAGCTCTCTAAGGGCGCCATGACCACCATTAATATGAGTTGTCATTAAAGCATGTTGCTTCACGTAAGGGTGGCCATCAGCGACGCAAACCGATAAACCGACCTCTTTCATCACCGGCAAGTCGACCATATCATCACCTATATAGGCAACTTCATTTGGATTGACATTGTAAAGTGCTAATAACTCATTGTAGGGGCTTAACTTGTTATCAACGCCTTGATAAATATGAGTGACGCCGAGTGCTGTCATTCTATCTTCGACAATTTTTGATTTTCGACCAGTAATAATCGCCACGTTAATGCCGCTAGAAAGAACAGAGCGAACACCGTAACCATCTCGAGTGTGGAATGTTTTAAGCTCTTCGCCGGAGTTGCTCATATAGACTAGGCCATCGGAAAATACGCCATCTACATCGCAAATAAGCAGTTTGATTTTGCTGGCGGCTTGCCAAACATCATCGCTAATCGGGCCATAGAATCCCTGTTTAGACATGTTAAATAACTCCTGCTTTCACCATGTCGAGCATGTTAAGTGCACCGACAGGTTGTTGCTGTGAATTGATGACTATCAAACCATTAATGTTTTTCTCTTCCATCACTTTTAATGCTTCTGCTGCAAGTACATTATCAGTAATGGTGACACAGCCTTTAGACATAACTTCAGCAATGGGGGTGGTACGTAAGTTAACTTCTGCATCAATCACTCGGCGTAAGTCGCCGTCGGTGAATATACCGACTAAAGTGCTTTTCTCATCGACAATGGCAGTCATGCCTAAGCCTTTTTTAGATATTTCGTAAAGCGCATCGGTAATACAGATATCATGCTTTACCAGCGGCAGCTCATTGTCTTTATGCATTACGTCACTGACTTTTAAGAGTAGCTTACGCCCTAAAGTTCCACCGGGATGAGACAGTGCAAAGTCATCTTTAGTAAACCCGCGAGCTTGCAGTAAAGCAACCGCTAATGCATCGCCCATCACCAAAGTGGCCGTCGTGCTCGATGTTGGCGCTAATCCCAGCGGGCAGGCTTCTTCGGGCACTTCAATACAAAGGTGCAGATGGGCTAGCTTTGCCATGTTGGATTCCGGCTTGCCTGTTAACGAAATCATCGGCAGCCCCATGCGCTTGATTACTGGCATTAATGTCAGAATCTCACTCGATTCACCTGAGTTAGAGATAGCAAGGACGATATCGTTTTCGCTTAATACGCCTAAATCACCGTGACTCGCTTCACCTGGATGGACAAAAAATGCAGGCGTTCCAGTGCTGGCTAATGTGGCTGAGATCTTATTACCTATATGGCCTGATTTGCCCATTCCCATAACGATAACTTTGCCGGTGCACTGCAATATTAATTGGCATGCTTGGGCAAACTCATTTGAGTCTACATATTGGTAAAGGTTATCGAGTGCTTTTTTCTCGATATCAATGACCTTGGTGCCCCACTGGCGTAGCTGCTGTTCATCTACCATTTCTTGGTCTCTCTCTAATTTACTGCTTTATAGGTCGCATTCATATTTAAGATAGGAAAAGTAACGCTTGATACGCGACAAATGTAATGAGTAGAACAACGCCATGCCAAGGCTTTAGTTGCCTAGCGCGTCCGCTCAATAATATCAGTATTGCAAGCGCACTGCTCGTTGCAAGTACCATGTAGAAATCTCTCGTGCTTGCCGCGGCATCGACGGCACCTGGCGCGATAATGCCGGGTATGGCAAGTACCGCTAAAATATTAAATAAGTTTGAACCCACAATATTACCGATGGCTAAATCATCCTCTTTTTTCAACACGCCAGCAATACAGGCTGCAAGCTCAGGAAGACTGGTACCCACGGCAATAATCGTCAGTCCGATGACTAAGTCAGAAAGGTGATAAGCCTTAGCAATGCCTACAGCACCTTGAACCATCCAATCGGCTGAAAGAGGTAACAACACCATGCCGATGACAAGCCAAAAAATCGCTTTCTTGGTGGGGACATTTGAGGGAACCTCATTATCGGCATCAATGGCTAACGCATCGCGATTATTATTCGTCAGACCATGCCAAATTAGGTAGCCCATTAATGCGAAAAAGAGCACTAAAAGAGACACGCCTTCAATTCGGGTTAAAAAGCCGTCATATAAAAAATAACCCACAATGACGGTGGCGGCTAACATTAAAGGGATTTCACGTTTCAGCGTTTGTGAACTGACGGAAATAGCCCCGAGTAACGCTGTAATACCTAGAATGAGTGTGATGTTAGCTATATTGGAACCGAGCACGTTACCAATGGCTGTATCTGTCATGCCTTCCATTGACGCGGTGGCGGCAACAAACATTTCTGGTGCAGAGCTGCCCATAGCCACAATGGTTAAGCCTATTAACATTGGTGGAAGGCCTAAGTTGCGTGCAAAAGCTGCCGCACCGTATACAAACTTATCTGCGCTCCAGACTAAAGCACTTAAGCCAGCCACTAACAAAAATATATTAAATAACATCGATTCTAGGTATTTGAGGATATAGCCGCGTATTTTCGCTGTAATTTAACAAAAATGAAAGTATTGAGACGAGATAGTGTTGATTTGGTTGTACCTGATTGTTCAATTACGTACAATTTCTCCCTTTCCAGTACGGAAAAATGGATGTTTCTTAATTTGAATGCAGGGCTCATGCATGACTCAAAACCATAACTCATTGGTCGAAATCCAGAATATGGCCTTTAGCCGCGGCTCACATGTCATTTATGAAGACATCAGTCTATCGATCCCTAAAGGCAAGGTTACTGCAATAATGGGACCTAGTGGCATAGGCAAAACCACCTTACTGAAATTAATCGGTGGTCAGCTCACGCCAAGTAAAGGCAAAGTACTTTTTGATGGCATCGATGTGCATCAATGCAGCCGCAGCCAATTATTTGTATTGCGTAAGCGCATGAGTATGCTGTTCCAAAGTGGCGCGCTATTTACGGACATGAATGTGTTCGATAATGTTGCGTTTGCGCTTAGGGAGCACTCTGGTTTACCTGAAGCGATTATTCGCCGCATCGTGTTAATGAAACTCGAAGCGGTTGGACTGCGCGGCGCGGCGCCGTTAATGCCAACCGAGCTTTCAGGAGGAATGCAGCGCAGAGCTGCCTTGGCTCGTGCCATCGCCTTGGAACCGGAAATCATTCTTTATGACGAACCGTTTGCAGGACAAGACCCTATTTCAATGGGGGTTTTGGTTAAATTAATTCGTGAACTGTCCGATGCACTTAACCTGACTTCAGTGGTGGTGTCGCATGATGTGCAAGAGGTGCTAGGCATTGCTGATTATGTCTATGTGCTGGCAGATAAAAGAATTATCGCTCATGGCACCCCCGAAGAACTGCGCTTGGCTGACAATCCGCAGTTAACACAGTTTATTGGCGGAGAACCAGACGGGCCGGTGCCGTTTCATTACCCTGCACCGGACTATAAGAAGGAGCTGCTAAGTGGGCTTGATTAATCAAATCGCTAAGTTGGGTCGTGGTGCTATTGATTTAGTGGTTGGTCTTGGTCAAGCGGGACTGATGCTATGGGGTGCGATAGCGCATCGCCCAAGGTTTAGAAAAGGTACGCCGTTGCTCATCAAGCAATTGTATGTGGTTGGCGTGCAATCAATGGTGATTATTTTAGTATCGGGGCTCTTTATTGGCATGGTATTAGCGCTGCAAGGCTATAATATACTTGTTGGCTTTGGCACTGAAGAGAGCCTAGGACCCATGGTCGCCTTGAGCTTATTGCGTGAATTAGGTCCTGTAATTACCGCACTATTATTTGCCGGACGCGCGGGCTCAGCATTAACGGCTGAGCTTGGCCTAATGAAAAGCACTGAGCAGCTCTCGAGCCTGGAAATGATGGCTATTGATCCGCTACGGCAGATTATTGCACCGCGCTTTTGGGCGGGAGTGATAAGTTTACCTTTGTTAGCATTAATGTTTACCGCCATAGGTATTTACGGTGGTCATGTTGTTGGCGTTGAATGGAAAGGGATCGATAGTGGCGCCTTTTGGTCAATATTGCAGTCTTCAGTTGAATGGCGAGAGGACATTGTTAACTGTATTATAAAAAGTGCATTGTTTGCGGTGGTAGTGACTTGGATAGCACTTTATCGCGGTTATAATGTGGTACCTAATCCAGAAGGGATCAGCCGAGCAACAACCCAAACGGTAGTGCAGTCTAGCTTGGCGGTGTTGGCGTTAGATTTTTTGCTGACAGCGATGATGTTTGGCAGCTAGCGTAAGATTGCAAGCATGTTAATTATTGTTTAGATTTATTGAATAGAGTGGTAAATGAGTTATGTTGACACGGAAGATTGAGGTGTTAGTCGGCCTATTTTTATTGTCTGGATTGGCAGCGTTTTTAATATTAGTTTTCAATGTTGCCAATGTAGAAGTAAAAACGGGTGACAGTAGTTATTCCCTCCACGCCAAATTCAGCAATATTGGCGGTTTGAAAGTGCGTTCTCCAGTGAAGGTAGGTGGCGTGGTGGTTGGCCGAGTTAGTGCCATCACTTTGGACCCAGAAAGATTGGTCCCTATCGTTACGCTCTCGATGGATAAGCGCTATCAGTATTTCCCAGAAACGAGCACGTTATCGATCTTAACATCCGGCTTATTAGGCGAGCAGTTTTTAGGGCTGGCCCCAGGTTTTATGGATGACGATGTTGAGATGTTAGCCGATGGTGACAGTATTGACGATACCCATTCGGCATTGGTATTAGAAGAGCTGATTGGCCAGTTCTTATATAGTGCAGGTTCAAAAGATTAGTGGTAGGAGTAATGGATATGTTGAATAAATTTTGTCGCGGATTGATGCTGGTTACAGTGGCGTTTATGAGTCTTAGCGTGCAAGCGGCTGATACCGAAAATAGTACCGATGTTGAGATAGATAAAACGAACCCTTATACAATGGTTGAGGCTGTTTCTAAAAAAACATTTGCGCGCTTTAACCTAGATAGGCAGTTGATTGCTGATAATCCTGAGCATTTAAAGGTTATTGTTACCGAAGAGTTGATGCCGTATATCGATTATAAATACGCCTCTTATAAAGTGTTGGGTCAGTACTTACGTGACACTACAAAAGATGAACGTACTCGCTTTGTTGAGGCTTTTAGAGGTTATTTAGTTTCAACGTATGCACAAGCGTTTACTGAATATACAGATCAAACGGTTAAATTTAATCCTGCTAAAGATTTTTCCGGCGAGAAGATGGTCAACGTTAATGTTAGGATCATCGAGAAAGGGCGCCCTGAAATCAAGTTACAGTTTAGAGCTCGGCGTTTAAAAGATGATACTTGGAAAGCATTTGATCTTGTTGCCGAAGGTGTTAGCTTATTATCTTCAAAGCAATCAGAGGTCACTAACTTGGTTCGTCAAAAAGGCATCGAAGCAGTGATCGAGATGCTCATTGAGCGCACAGCGACTCATATTGATTTAAACCCGAGTGAGCAGGCCAACTAGTGGCAAGCTTTCAACAGCAAGGTATTATTTGTGCGATTAGCGGCCGCTTAGATCAAGATGCCGTAATCAGTCTATGGAATGACAGACGTTGCTTATTGGATGTCGACACTGCTTTTTTACAGTTATCGGACATTGAATATTGTGACAGTGCTGGAGTGGCATTTTTACTCGAATTAGTCAGTGTTTTTGCCGCAAAAGGTGCTAGCTTGAAGTTGATTTCAGCTTCAGAGCAGCTTAAGAAATTTATCGTATTATATGATTTAAACGACTTCTTTTATGAAGAAGCACAGTAAGGTGAATAGTTCCATGGAATGTAAAGATATAGAAGCGATCCTGTTAGAAGCATTATCCTTAGAAGAAGTAAAAGTGACTCAAGAAGGGACTCATTACAAGATTGTCGCCGTCGGTGACTGTTTTGACGGGATGGGGCGCGTTAAGCAGCAACAGACAATTTATGGTCCATTAATGGCTCACATTACTAGCGGTGAGTTACACGCTATTACGATTAATGCATTCACGCCAACACAATGGAAGCGTGAAAAAGTCTTTAATATGTAATTGCTGATTTAGAGAGTTAATGTGGATAAATTAAAAATTGAAGCGAGCAATGCGCTTGCGGGTGAAGTTGTCATTTCAGGCGCCAAAAACGCGGCTCTGCCAATTCTAATGGCGGGTGTGTTAGCTGAGACAGACTTTAATGTATCTAATGTTCCTAGTCTTAGGGATGTTAATACCAGTTGTGAATTATTACGCTGCTTGGGTGCCGAAGTCACTCGCTCAGGCGATGATAAAGTGTGTATCTCAACCACCAATCTTAATGAGTTTTGCGCCCCTTATGAATTAGTTAAAACGATGCGTGCATCGATATTGATTCTAGGCCCTTTACTTGCTCGATACGGTAAGGCTGATGTGTCTCTGCCCGGTGGTTGTGCTATTGGTGCCCGCCCGGTGAATTTGCATCTGCAAGGCTTAGAGCAAATGGGTGCCAAGATTGAAGTCAAAGAGGGCTATATCAAAGCTCGTGTTGACGGTCGTCTTAAAGGCGCCCATATCTTTATGGATATGATCAGCGTCGGCGCAACCGAGAACTTATTAATGGCTGCTGCATTAGCTGATGGCGAAACTGTTATCGAAAATGCAGCACGTGAGCCTGAAATTGTAGATTTAGCCAATTGCTTGATGGCAATGGGGGCAAACATCGAAGGCGCTGGTACCGATACCATTCGCATTCAAGGTGTTGAGTCGCTCCAAGGTTGTGATTATCGCGTGATGCCGGACCGCATCGAAACCGGTAGCTTTCTTGTGGCCGCAGCGGTGACTCGCGGAAAGATTCGTTGCACTAAAGCGGACCCTAAATCGCTTGAAGCGGTACTGGCTAAGCTTGAAGATGCAGGCGCAAAGATCACTACCGGTGATGACTGGATTGAACTTGATATGCAAGGGCAGCGCCCTAAAGCAGTCAATATTAAGACGGTGGCTTACCCTGGCTTTCCAACTGACATGCAAGCACAATTTTGTGTGCTTAATGCATTAGCAGAAGGTACCGCAACCATCACTGAAACCATTTTTGAGAACCGCTTTATGCATGTTCCAGAGCTGAGCCGTATGGGCGCAACAATGGAGCTAGAGGGTAATACCTGTATTATCCACGGCATTGAAAAGCTAAATGGTGCACAAGTGATGGCAACCGATCTACGGGCATCAGCCAGTTTAGTGATTGCAGGGCTTGTTGCTGAAGGAACAACGATTGTTGACCGTATCTACCATTTAGATCGCGGTTACGAGCATATTGAACAAAAGTTCAAAGGGCTTGGTGGACACGTTGAACGGGTAAAATCATAAACTGATTGAGCTTAGCTTTACGAAATAAGAACCATTTAGGCGTTATCGCTTAAATGGTTTTTTGTTTTATGAACTAGCGCAAATTAACGAGAGGCTAAATCAGAACAAGATCAACACATGGCTATCTTTACAATGTTATGTTATCGCTATGCCTATTTTTGTCACTTTTAATATCTATCTATTCTACGGCCTAGTTTTTTTCTCTATAGGTTGCGCTGTCGTATTCCGAAATTTTAGATATAGCCAGCTTAAAGTTGCTCCTACCTTGTGGGCGTTGGCCATTTTTGGGTTTTCACACGCCTTCCATGAGTGGTCCGAACTGTATATTATTATTTTTTCGCATGATATTGGGCAGCAGTATCAACTACTGATCCAGTGGCTCAGCCTTGCTAAGCTACTCTTATCCTATATCGCGTTAATGGTGTTTGCTTGGCAAATACTGAGTATTACCACCAAGCGGGTTGCTATGGTTGGGCATGGGATCATTCTGTCGATATTAATTAGCTATCTATGGCTGATTATTCCAGACCTGCATGATCTGGCAGCCAACAACACTGGTTTTGCTGAAGCGAGTCAATATACCCGTATATTAATTGGTTTTGGTAGTGCCTCTTTAGCGGGCATTGGCATGGCCGTTTATGGCAATAGCTTACGTCAAGAGAAGCATCACTATGGATTGTACTTTGTGATCAGTGGGGTTGGCCTACTGATATACGGTGTACTCTCAGGACTCGTACCGACAGATTCTCATCATAGTGTACCTGTGTTGCGAACCCTCGCTGGCGGCTTGATTTTAGTTGCACTGTTTAAGGCGTTAAAAGTCTTTGATTTGGAAAGAGAGCAAGTAACCGCAGCCAAGCTTAAGCGTGCTCTTGAGGCTGATAAATACAAAGCGATAGGTCGATTAGCAATGGGAGTGGCGCACGAGATCAATAATCCATTGGCCTCTTCAACACTCGCGCTAGATCTTTGGCAGCGGAAGAACCCTGAACATTTTAGTTCTGAAGGGGACTACTTGAATCGAGCTAGACTGGGTATTGAGCGTGCTTCATCTATCAGTAAAGAGCTATTGAGCTATGCTCGGCCCGCGTCAGGGATACGCGGCGATGTTGCGATTGAAGATATATTAAATAGCGCTGTAAAGTTGTTGGCTCACCGCTGTAAGCATCATGAGATCCAGTTGAATTGTGCAGCTCATATTTTTCTCTATTGTGAAAAAATTAAATTAGAAGAGTTAATCATCAACTTACTTTGTAACGCGTTAGATGCATCGCAGCTTCGGCAAAGAATAACAGTTGATGTTACCGAGGTAGATACTCGGGTCATTATTACTGTCAAAGATGTCGGCTGTGGTATGAGTAAAGAGGCGTTAGCTCGTGCTACAGAACTGTTTTACTCCAGTAAACCAGTCGGCAAAGGCACTGGGTTAGGGTTGGCTATTTGTGAGCAAATTACATCATTACATAACGGGAAAATGAATATTGTGAGTGAGTTAGATAAAGGTACCACTGTAGAGTTAGTCTTTTATCGGGAGCACTGCTAATGATCTCTATTCTACTGGCCGAAGATGATAACGAACTTAGGCGTAACATGGTTGAACTGCTTGAGCTTGAAGGTTACCGGGTAACGGCAGTTGAGAGCGCTGAAGCTGCAATTGCAGAAAGTGAACTACAACACTTTGATATCGCGCTATTAGATCTCTTGATGTCGGGGATGACTGGCGTTGAAGCTATATCGAATTTACGCCATCAGCAGCCTTTTATTGCCATCGTGATTATTACCGCTTATGCAACGGTTGATACTGCAGTTGATGCGATGAAAAAGGGGGCTGATAGTGTGATGACTAAGCCTTTTAAGAGCCAGGAACTCATTGTGACCATTAAGCGTAGCTTAGCGGAAAAAGAGATGCTTAAAAGCCGTTCTGATCTCGACCCTGATCTTGTCTACAGCGCGCTGGCTAACCCATACCGCCGCAAGGCATTAATAGCACTGGCAGCCCATCAAGCCTTGAAATTTATGGATTTGTGTCGTTTGGTCGAAATGGATGACCATACCAAGTTTAACTTCCATCTACGTCAATTAAAAAAGGCTGGCCTTGTTATGCAAAATGAGAAGAAGATCTATATTCTGACAAATACAGGTCAATTTGTTTTACAACATCACAACTTATCTGAAGATTAAATATAGTTAATAAATAAGACGTTAGATACATTCTGATAACAATAGTTCACAACTTGTTAATTCTAGTGAACTCTAGTTATCTATCTCTTTAGTAGTAACTCTTCAATACTTGACCCATGTCCATAGAGGCTATCAATCGCCAAACAGATTTATCTCGGCGATATGAATATGAGCAATGTTGAGGATGAACTTATGAACGCACAAATCCCATGTAAAAAGCTACTACTCGCGAGCATGATAACCATGTTGGTTGCATGTGGTAGTGATAATGATGATACCACCCCACCTGTAGAGAATACTCCACCTGTTGCCGTCGCTGATGCCGCAAATGTCCTTGCATCAGCAGTCGTGACCATCGATGTATTGGCAAACGATACCGATGCTGATGGCGATTCGCTAACTATTGTTTCTGTTGATTCAGGTAGTGCCGTTATTAAAGATGGCAAAGTTGACTTTACCGCAGGCAGCGATGCCGGTGAGGTGAAGTTTAACTACACCATCACTGACGGTACTGATGAAGCGTCTGCTGTTGTTACCGTTACTGTTGAAGCACTGCCAGAGCCAGAAGTATTAGC
Source organism: Shewanella sp. Choline-02u-19 (assembly GCF_002836205.1). NCBI lineage: Bacteria > Pseudomonadati > Pseudomonadota > Gammaproteobacteria > Alteromonadales > Shewanellaceae > Shewanella > Shewanella sp. Choline-02u-19. The sequence goes on along the minus strand of NZ_PJBE01000013.1, from coordinate 3,096,123 downwards.
TTATGTTGGTTCGGCATCTTGTGCTAGTTGCCACAGTGGCAAACATGAATCTTTTGTTAAGACTGGTCATAACTTTAAGATCATGAAAAACCCTGGAAATGATGCTCCTGTATTCCCATATACCCCAGCAGCAACCATTATTGGCGCTATCGATCTATTGGTCGATTCAATACCCAATAATGATTTAGGTGCACCAACGAGTTACGATGAGGTCTCATATACAGTCGGTGGTTACGGTTGGAAAATGCGCTGGTTAGACAAAGATGGCTACATCGTTACCGGTAAAGATGTGCAATACAACATTCGAAACTCTGCCGGAGAATTGAATATTCCTGATAATCATCCAGGCGATGCGGATGTTATGGGCAATTACAAGGATACCCAGTTCAATGTTCAATATAGCTGTGGTAACTGTCATACAACGGGTTGGAAGCGCACGACTGATGTAGCTGGTGGCGATACTCGCAGCCCATTACGCCAAGATGACTTACCGGGCATGAATGGTACTTTTGCTGAGCAAGGTGTGCAGTGTGAGTCTTGTCACGGTGCGGGTAGTTTCCATGTTAAGTCTCCTTCAAAAGACAATATCACTAAGATTGCGGTCGCACGTATTACCGATGATTTCTTAGCTGAAGATATGGCTTACGGTAAGGCTGTTACTTGTGCCGAATGTCATACACGTGATGGTGAGAAAGACTACCCAACATTTGTTAGCCATTATAACGACGCTTTCCCTGAAGGCAGCAAAGTCGGTGGCCGCATCATCTCTAAAGGCGGCTTATCAAAGCATCACCAAACTGCCGATGAAATGTTAGGTGTCGTTCCTGAAGATCACGGCACTTATAAAGCGGGTGACGAAATTGGTCCTAAGAGTGGTATGGCGTGTACTACTTGTCATGACTCTCACAAGTCTACCTTGAATGCAGATAGTGCTGATGGGCTGCACACTGGCGCAGTGAAAGAGTGTACTTCTTGCCATACAGGTGACTACAAGAAAGAGTTCACCGTTGGACTACATGAGTTTGCTGCAGAGTGTACAGATTGCCATATGCCGAAACTGGCTAAGAGTGCTGTTACTCATTTAGCTAAAGACGGTACAACATTATACGGTGATGTGAAGTCTCACTTATTCACTATCGACCTCGACCCAGCAGCAAAGCAGTTCACTGAACTTGGTGACTTTCAAATGCCTTGGGCAACCGCGCAGTACTCATGTGGTGAGTGTCATGCTGATGTAGCTAGTTATGTTGAAAAGTTACCTGGTGGAAAAATGCATAAGTAGCAAGTAAGCTTACTTACCTCCCTTTATCCCTGCCAAAAGCCGCTCTATTTCATCATTAGAGCGGCTTTTTCATGTGTTGAACTTCTGCTTACCCACCCACTTAAGATAAACAAAGGTTAATATACTAGATCGTACTCCTTTAGCTCATTTTGCTATGGTTAACACTAAGCGTTGAAGAAGGGTTCATGTAGAGTTGACCAGAAGGGAGCTGAGATAGATGAAACTATGGCAAAGGATGGGCTTATTACTACTGCTAATATTGACTGCGCTGGCGTGTTACGCCGTTGGCTTTGCATCAGGCGCTAAAGGGGTACTGATCTTAGGTGTGGCTTTAGAGATCGCATTCTGGTTTAGCTTACTGCAAAAGAAACCGCAGCAGCTACCGAAATCTACTGTTAATTGAACTTACTCACCAATCCATAGAGTGACCTGCATTTAAGTGGCACTCGGTTTAATGCCCTTCTGATGCAATATCAATTGGTTTTCTTGGAGGGGCTAGATTGATCGCATTTAGATGTCGTCAGACAGTAAAAAGCCTGCATTAAGCAGGCTTGTTATGGGTCTAGGAGGTTAGCGGTTACTCTTTGTTGTGAACTGGCTTCTCATCAATTATCACTGGTACATCGTAAGACTTACCTTCGCGAATAATGGTGATTTTAACTTCCATACCAGGTTTTGTTTCAGCGATTCTATCCATCAACATCTCAACGCCCGGTATCGCTTCACCTTGATAATGCGTTATTACATCACGGATTTGCAGTTGTGCTTTTGCCGCCGGACCGGCTGGGTCGATACTTGTCACTAGTACACCCGTTAAGTCTGGAAGATTAAGAATTTGTGTCATCACGGGACCAACCGCTTCACCACTAATACCTAAAGCACCACGAATAACGCGGCCATCTTTAACCAACTTACCCATAATGCTGTGAGCCAGTTTGATGGGGATTGCAAAGCTAATACCGTGAGTACCACTTTCTTTACCAACCTGAAAAGCCGCGGTGTTAATACCGACTAATTGGCCGGTAGTATCAATGAGTGCACCACCCGAGTTACCCGCATTAATCGCAGCATCAGTTTGTAGAAAATCAAGGTAACCAGAACTGAGTCCATTTCGACCCGTTGCACTAATAATGCCTTGGGTAATGGTTTGGCCTAAGTTGTAGGGGTTACCAATGGCCAATACGACATCACCCACTCTTGCTGGTACCTCGAGTCCAAGTGGCACGATGGGAAGATTATCGCCCTCGACTTTTAATACCGCTAAATCGGTTTCGGGATCGCTGCCAACCACTTCAGAGGTGAATTTTCTACCATCTTGCAACGCGACGACAATCTCGTCGGCTTGTTTAATGACGTGGTAGTTGGTAAGGATATAACCCTCTTTGCTCATGATAACACCTGAGCCCAATCCTTGTAATGAACTGGGTTTAAGCGGTTGTCTTTGATCAATGCTGAGGCTATAAATATTGACAACAGCGGGTGCCGCTCGGCGCACTGCGGTTGCAAAAGATAATTCGTTGCTGCTGGTTACCGCACGGCTCATTAAGCCATTCGTGAGGCTTTGCCCGGTAATTAAAGGCATCACAATAATGATAACCACAGCCATGATAAGGCCAAATGCTATGGCTTTACCGACATATATAAGAGTGTCTTTAATCATCATGATTGGGAGTTAATACTGAAAAGATGAGTTAGATTAACATGTTTGTATTAAACACGCATACGAAAGCACTTTGACCGACAATAAAATAGCCGAGTATATTACTCGGCTATTCAGTTTACGCTGATGAACTTAGCGAAGGATCAAATATATGCTGGTGTTGTCTCGTTGTATTTTTAACGCGACAGAGCCTTTCTGCTCTTCAAACACTGACTTGAGTGATTTTAGGTTTTTCACTTTAGTGCGGTTTACACCCACAATAACATCACCTTTTATCAAACCACTCGCCGCTGCTGGTGAGCCCTGAGCTACATCGGTAATCGCGACTCCTGATGAGGCATCAGCATTTTCAAGTTTTGCACCTTGTAACATTGGGTGTACTGCCCCTGCGGCGGCTTCTGCTGTTTGGGTTGATTCTCCGAGTGTTGCGGTCACGGACTCTTCATCACCGTCACGGATCAGGCCAAATTCAACTTTGCTACCCGCGCCCATAGTGGCAACTTTGGCGCGTAGTTCTTGGAAACTCTTAATCTTGCGACCATTAACACTGGTAATAATGTCGCCTACTTTTATGCCTGCTTTGTCTGCAGCACTGTCTGGCATGACTTCATTAATGAAACCACCGTGCTGGGTGTCAATGCCAAAGCCTTTTGCCAGCTCACTGGTAAGGTCTTGACCTAATACCCCAAGTACGCCACGACGCACTTCACCATGTTCAATAATTTGGTCCACTAGGTTGTTGACCATGTTTGATGGTATCGCAAAACCGATACCAACGTTGCCGCCGCCTGGAGCGACAATCGCGGTATTGATACCGATGAGGTCACCATTTAAATTAACTAATGCCCCCCCGGAGTTACCACTGTTGATAGCTGCATCGGTTTGAATAAAGTTCTCAAGCATTTCAATGCCAAGGCCACTTCGGCCCATCGCACTGACAATACCCGATGTGACGGTTTGACCAAGACCAAACGGATTACCAATGGCGACGGCAAAATCTCCTACTTGTAGCTCGTCGGAGTCAGCGCGCTTAAGGGCTGTGAGGTTTTTGGCTTCGATTTTTAATAGGGCGATATCTGATTCGGTATCAGTACCAATGAGTTTTGCTTCAACTTCGCGGCCATCAGATAATCCGATAAGGATTTCATCAGCGCCCTCAATAACATGGTTATTAGTAACAATATAACCCTCTTCAGCATCGATGATGACGCCCGAACCGAGTCCTTTAAATGGACGTTCCTGTACTTGTTCTCTTGGTGCGTTAGGGCCAAAGAAATAGCGGAATGCATCAGGGACTTTTTGCTTAGAAACATGTGTGCCTGACACTGCTACGGCGACCACTGCTGGCGTCGTTTTATGTAACATAGGGGCTAAACTCGGTAAGAGTTCGCCGCCGACGGCAAGAGGGATTGCGGCCTGAGATACAGTGGGGGCTAGCATTAAAGAAGCACTTAAAAAGGCTGCTGAAAGTAAGGATAATTTAGTCTTCATTTATACGTTGCTCCAATTTCGTCAATACTAATGTTTGCACGGTTCGGCACTGGTTTACCTTTAACAAAAGGTGAATGCCATGCAAATCATATAATCTGTTTTATATCATTCGTTATTGAGTCGGACTCAAGCGAGTATCAAAAAGTTCATCAATGATTAACAAAGGTTAATTTATCGATACATTCTCTATAGTGATGCAGTCTTTTCAGTATAGGTGCTATCGGTTGCTACGCTGCGGTTATCTACAGGCGCTAAATCAGCTAGATGTTTATCAGTCGTTGGGGAGGTTAATAAGCTCGCAGATGTATTCCATTGCTGGTTAACCTTATTGACTAGGTGGGTAAGTTCCGAGAGTTGTTTATAGTGGCCGTCAAAGTGATCTGATACTTCTTGCTTATATTGGTAAAGTTCCAGCTGAGTTTGCTCTAGCTGTTTATTTTGACTTTTGTCTTTATTTTTTATAGTTAAAACGGTATGCCCAACGTAGCCAAAAACGCTGCCTATAACAAAGGCTGCAAAGGTTAATGCCCATTCCATATTGACTCCAATGACGACTTTAAAAAGAGAGATGCTGCCAAATATACATGGCGGCTTTCGGCCGTGGTACTATTTACTGAAATAGTTTAATTATAATTAATCACCAAACAGTCCTGATCGGCTGATTTGTGTTTGTTCCTTACCTACAGATAGAGAATGATTTACGTGTCGCATTTAACTCCTTGGCAGCATTATCAACAAGATTTAACTCGAGATGACTTTTCCCACGACGTTGCACAAGAAGAAGCGGTAAAGCAACTGCAACGAGTGTACGACGATCTTATCGCACTGAATAGCCAAGGACGCAGCAAGAGTAAGCTGTTTTCTCTATTTGGGACAAAATCAAAGCAAAGCGTACAAGGGCTCTATTTATGGGGCGGAGTGGGTCGCGGTAAGACGTATCTAATGGATACCTTTTTTGATTCTCTTCCGGGTGAAAAAAAACTGCGTGCGCATTTCCATCGGTTTATGCATCAATTACATATTGATTTGGCACAGCTACAAGGGCAACGTGATCCGCTGGTCATTATCGCTAAAAAAATGGCGACACAATATCAAGTGATCTGCTTTGATGAATTCTTTGTCTCTGATATTACTGACGCAATGTTGTTAGGATCCTTGTTTGAATCCTTGTTTGCTGAAGGCGTCGCCTTAGTCGCGACGTCTAACATCATCCCTGACGAACTGTATCGCAATGGTTTGCAGCGGGCTAGATTCCTACCCGCGATTGCTGCTATTAATAAGTATTGCGATATTTTAAATGTCGACTCAGGCATTGATTACCGACTAAGAACACTTGAGCAAGCTGAGATCTATCACTCACCATTAGATGCACAGGCTGAGCAAAACTTACAAGAGTATTTTGCGAAGTTAGCCCCGGAATCTGAGATCTCACAAGAAGGGGTGCTAATTGATGGCCGCGTCATTGAGATCCGTCAGCAAGCCCAAGGGGTATTGTTGATTGATTTTAGAGCGTTATGCGATGGCCCGCGCAGCCAACGAGACTATATGGAGGTTGCAAGACTTTACCATACGGTGCTGCTCAGTAACGTAGAGCAGATGGGCGAGCATTTAACTGGTGATGACATTGCACGTCGATTTCTAGCGATGGTAGATGAGTTTTATGAGCGTAATGTTAAATTAATTATTTCATCGGCAGTCTCTTTAGAGGATATCTATACTAAAGGCTTACTGAATTTTGAATTTAAACGTTGTCGTTCCAGATTGACCGAAATGCAGTCCCACGATTATTTGGCGTTAGAGCATTTACCTTAAGTTTAAAGCCAATCACTCGCTGCTTTTTAACTTGATTATTTGTCTCTAAAACGACCTTATTTCCTACGTTATGAGGCGATCAGAGGGTCATCTGCAGCCTTGATAGATGAAACGTTTAAAAAGAGATAAGAATTTATCTAGAAATTAGGTGATTTTTAACTCATCTTTGTCTATAATCCGCCACCTGCCCTCGTTATCCACCACTCTAGGTGGAAGTTGTAAAGCCTAATTCTTTGCTCGAAGGGGCGGGGAAAGGCATTTTTTGTGTTTTTGCCAATAATGGCATTAGCATGTGAGACAGAATTTTAACATTGGGTTTTTGTAAAATGAAGACTACTTTTACTGCTACACCAGAAACAGTCACTCGTGATTGGTTCGTCGTTGACGCCGAAGGTAAAACTTTGGGTCGTATCGCTACTGAAATAGCTTCTCGCCTACGCGGAAAGCATAAGCCAGAGTATACGCCTCATGTTGATACTGGTGACTACATCATCGTTATTAACGCTGAGAAAGTTACCGTGACTGGAAACAAAGCCAAAGGCAAAGTTTACTATTCACACTCTGGTTTCATCGGTGGCATTAAGCAGATAACTTTTGAGAAGCTGCAAGCTCATAAGCCTGAAATGATTATCGAAAAGGCTGTTAAGGGTATGCTACCTAAAGGCCCATTGGGCCGTGCCATGTTCCGTAAGCTTAAAGTTTACGCTGGTACAGAGCATAACCACGCTGCACAACAACCTCAAGTACTTGATATCTAAACGGGATTATAGCAATGGCTGCAACTCAATACTACGGCACTGGCCGTCGCAAAACTTCTACTGCTCGTGTATTCGTTAAAGTAGGTACTGGTAACATTATCGTTAACCAGTTACCTCTAGACGAATATTTCGGTCGTGAAACTTCTCGCATGGTTGTTCGTCAGCCTCTAGAGCTAGTTGAAATGACTGACAAGCTAGACATCATGGTAACTGTTAAGGGTGGTGGTAACACTGGCCAAGCAGGCGCTATTCGTCACGGTATTACCCGTGCGTTGATGGAAATTGACGAGACTCTACGTCCTTCTCTACGTGCTGCTGGTTTCGTTACCCGTGATGCTCGTAAAGTTGAGCGTAAGAAAGTTGGCCTACGTAAAGCACGTAAGAAGCCACAATTCTCTAAGCGTTAATTTTCGCTTTCAGAATTCAAAAAGCCCAGCTATATGCTGGGTTTTTTATTGCCTAGAAATTACCGCTTTGCCTAATCACAATATTTATCAACTTAGTCTGCTTTTTCGAGCGACTCTTCATTCAGGTTGTTGCTTTTACACGTCCTGAACGCTTTCAATTGTATCGGCAAATAAAATCCCTCCGCAATGCACTGGCTAAACCTGTGGCAGATAACGGCTGAAATACGCATGTGCAGCTTTTACGTTGCCATATGTATGGAAGCTTGCCTTTTTGGCTCAGCACACACGACAGCACTATTGAGAGGGATTTTGATTAGCTTATTTGGCTTGTCGGTTATTACGACATTTATCTGAGGTCACACTTACTATAAGATGGCTGAAGAGCAACTCGGTAATCATAGTGGCTAGAGAAGCTGGCTATTAGGAGAGGTAAAGTGCTTTATATTCTTCAGTGTTCGGTACAGGAAATACTTTGTTATGTCTTTTGAGTTAATCATGCTTGCGTTAGGTTTAGTGCTCATCATTGAAGGAATTGGCCCCTTATTATTTCCCAATCGTTGGCGAGCGTATTTAAAAGAAATTTCCAATCAAAATCAGCAGCTTTTGCAACGTTTAGGTGGCTCTTTAGTCACCGTTGGTGTGATTATATTGATTATTTTTTCATAAAATACTTGCCTACCGCCCCTATAGATCTGCTAAAATCCCGTTTTAACCACTACCGTGCAGCAAATAATGGGCAAAAACGTTGTAGTTCTCGGCACCCAATGGGGTGACGAAGGCAAGGGTAAGATAGTAGATCTTCTTACCGAACAGGCTAAATATGTCGTTCGTTACCAAGGTGGCCACAATGCGGGTCATACTCTTGTTATCGATGGCGACAAGACCGTTCTTCATCTTATTCCATCAGGGATCTTACGCGATAATGTAAAATGCATTATTGGTAACGGCGTGGTGCTTGCACCTGACGCACTGATGACTGAAATTAACATGCTTAAAGAGCGTGGCGTACCTGTAGAGGAACGTTTATTAATTTCTGAAGCATGTCCTCTAATTCTTCCATTCCATTGTGCATTAGATATGGCCCGCGAAAAAGCGCGTGGCAATAAAGCTATCGGCACGACGGGTCGTGGAATTGGTCCAGCATATGAAGATAAAGTATCACGTCGCGGTTTGCGTGTAGGCGATCTGTTTAATGCAGAATTGTTTGCAGAGAAACTGAAGGAAGTGATGGCTTATCATAACTTCATGCTGACCGAATACTACAAGTGTGAAGCGGTAGATTACGAAGAGACATTGAAAGATGCTCTAGCAATTGCTGATTACTTGAAGAGTATGTGCGTCGACGTTTCTGAGCTACTTGATCAGGCACGTAAAGCCGGTGAACCGATTCTATTTGAAGGTGCTCAAGGCACGTTACTCGATATTGACCATGGTACTTATCCATTTGTAACCTCTTCTAATACTACCGCTGGTGGTGTTGCTACAGGTTCTGGATTTGGTCCTCGTCATCTCGATTACGTTTTGGGTATCATGAAGGCATACACCACCCGTGTTGGTGCTGGTCCTTTCCCAACGGAATTGAAAAACGAAATTGGTGATTACTTAGGTACTAAGGGTCATGAGTTTGGTGCGACTACAGGTCGTAAACGCCGTCCAGGTTGGTTAGATGTTGTCGCGATGAAGCGTGCAGTTCAAATCAACAGCGTAAGCGGCTTCTGCTTGACTAAACTAGATGTTCTAGACGGTCTTAAAGAAGTGAAAATTTGTGTTGGTTATGAGTATCCTGATGGTACTGTAGCAACTACAACACCGCTAGCAGCTGAAGGCTATGAGCAGGTTACGCCTGTTTTAGAAACTCTGCCTGGTTGGAGCGAAACAACTTACGGCGCAACATCTGTAGAGCAACTGCCACCGGCAGCAATCAACTACATTAAGCGTTTAGAAGAGTTGCTAGAAACGCCGATTGATATTATCTCAACGGGTCCGGATAGAAACGAGACCATGATTCTAGTGAATCCGTTTAGTTAATAAGAAGAGGCCGCGTTTAGCGGCCTTTTTATTAGCGGTTATTGATGTTTTACCGTCGTCGATAGTCTGTTTCGGTAAGGCCATGTATTAGTTGTTCTCCACAAATATCCTCCTGCACAGCGAAAATAACCTAATAGCACGGCCATTCTAGTTCGGTTAAATATCTCTATTATTTTACGACAATAATGCGTTATTAGCTTTTCCCTTAGCTCGCTCATCATCGCTCAAGCCTGGTACTGCATTGATTATTCGCTATCATAGAGAGGCGAACAAAAGCTAAGTTCGAAAGATAAATAGCCCCCAGAGACTAATATTTAAAACCGCGTAATCAGAAATGGTTAATGTGCAGTTAGTACTCAAGAAATGCGGTATACTGCCGATGAGAAAAGACAGATGTGCTTAGAATTTGCTTTTAGCAGACTCGATATTTAGTGCTTGAATTAACCCACTGTCATTGAGAGACCTTATGCTGCGTTATGTATTAATTATTGTATTATCGATAATTTCTTTGCCTAGTCTGGCGACTCCGAAAGCGGTAGACGTCTATACTCAAGAGCAACTTGTTGATTTAATTCGTACCAAAAGCTATTTAACCCAAGTTAAAGGCGATGACTGTCAAATTGTAGAAGATATTGAAGCAAGAGCTGAAGTGCTAAAGCAGCCTTTGTATCAGTATCTTTGGGCTGAAATGCTCAATCATGGGATCTGCGTAAAGGCCAATCCGCCGCGTGGGATCTCGATGTTAAAAACCTCAGCAGAGCAAGGCAGTGCTGAAGCCATGGTTAGAATGGCAGAGTATTACCATGACGGTAAATTCGTCATGGAAGATAAAGAACGTGCTGTGCACTATGTGCTACCAGCAGCCGCGACAGGTGATTTACCTGCGCGAATGATGTTGGTTCGGTTATTTGGTGAAGGCTATGGTAGCCCCCGCGATTATGAAACTGGTTTTCATTGGCTATACAACGAAGTTTTTAGCGATGAAACGGTACAAACCGAAGCAACCAATTTGTTAAAGGTGTTAGAGGCAAAAATGCCGCCCAGCGCAATAGCTAGGGCAAAGAAAGAACACCTGAGAACGCAACAATAAGCATAGCTGAGAGCAGCCATGCCAATAATTTGGAAAATGAATGATACAAGATCCGCATATTAAGCGAGAGCAAGAAAACTACGAGAACCCGATCCCAAGTCGCGAGTATATTTTAGAATACTTACGCTCTCAAACGTCACCACTTACCCGTGAACACATTGCAAACGCACTTAAAATCGAAGGCGAAGAACAGCTAGAAGCTATCCGTCGTCGTTTGCGTGCAATGGAGCGTGACGGTGAACTCGTATTTACTCGCGGTAAATCATATGGCTTACCAGAAAGAATGGATTTGCTAACAGGCACCGTCATAGGCCATCGCGATGGCTTTGGATTCTTAAAGTTAGCAGAGGGTGGAGACGACCTTTATATTAATAACCGTGACATGATGATGTATTTTCACGGTGACAAAGTACTGGCACAAAAAGCAGGCGTTGACCGTAAAGGGCGTCGTGAAGCTAGAATTGTACGTTTAGTTGAACAACGGAGCGCCGCACTTGTTGGCCGCTTCCATCTTGATGCTGGTATGGGCTTCGTTATCGCTGACGATCGTCGTGTCACTCAAGAGATACTGATCGCTGAAGAAGACCGTTTAGGCGCGAGACAAGGCGATATCGTTGTTTTAGAGCTCACTCGTCGACCTGGACGCTATGTTAAAGCGGCCGCAAAAGTGACCGAAGTACTTGGCCAGCAGATGGCGCCGGGCATGGAAATTGAGATAGCACTACGCAATTATGACTTACCACACGAGTGGTCTGCACTGATTGAAAAGAAGCTTAAAAAGATCCCTGATGAAGTGACCGACGCGGACAAAGAAGGTCGTGTCGATCTACGTCAATTGCCTTTAGTCACGATTGATGGTGAAGACGCGCGAGACTTCGATGATGCAGTGTACGCCGAGAAGAAAAAGTCAGGTGGCTGGCGCTTATGGGTAGCCATTGCTGATGTGAGCCATTATGTGCGCACAGAGTCTGCATTAGACAGAGAAGCCCGTTCACGTGGCAACTCGGTTTACTTCCCATCGCAAGTGATCCCGATGTTGCCAGAGAAGATCTCTAATGGATTATGTTCTTTGATGCCAGAGGTCGACCGTCTTTGCATGGTTGCTGAGATGACCATCTCTGCCGCTGGCAAGTTATCAGGATATAAGTTTTACCCTGGCGTTATGCACTCTCATGCCCGTCTAACCTATACCCAGGTAGCGGATATGCTTGAAGGCGGTGAGGTGAGTGATAAGCTTAAACCTATCTTCCCTCATCTGCAGACACTGCAATCTCTGTATCTGACATTAGATGGGATTCGTGCAGACCGTGGTGCCATTGCTTTTGAAACCACAGAAACGCAGTTTGTATTTAATGAACAGCGTAAAATCGATAAAATCATACCGCGAAATCGTAATCAAGCGCATAAGATCATTGAAGAATGCATGATCTTAGCCAATGTTGCCTCTGCTAAGTTTGTTAAAAAGCACAAAGGTGAGGTGTTATATCGCGTACATGAATCACCATCGGAACAAAAGCTAACCAACTTTAAGGATTTCCTTAAAGAGCGTGGCTTGACGATGGAGGGTGGACTCGAGCCGACACCAAAAGATTACCAAGCGGTAATGGAGCAAATTGCCGACAGACCGGACGCTGAGCTTATTCAAATAATGTTACTGCGTTCAATGAAGCAAGCAACATATACCCCCGATAACGAAGGGCATTTCGGTCTAGCATTGGAAGAGTATTCGCACTTTACTTCACCAATACGCCGTTATCCTGACTTGATTTTGCACCGAGTGATCCGTTACTTGTTAGCAAAAGAAGAGGGCAATCTTGCCGACCAGTGGACTGCTGACGGTGGTTTCCAATACAAGATTGAAGAACTTGATCAGCTGGGTGTTGAGTGTTCTACCACAGAGCGACGCGCAGATGAAGCCACTCGAGATGTGAGTGATTGGCTCAAATGTGAGTTTATGCAAGACCATGTTGGTGACACGTTTGAAGCCGTTATCGCATCCGTGACTCACTTTGGTATGTTTGTACGCCTCAATGATCTATTCATCGACGGGTTAGTGCATATCTCTAGCCTTGGCAGTGATTATTATCAGTACGATAATATGCGCCAACGCTTAGTGGGCGAAGCATCTGGACAAGTGTATCAAATTGGCGATACGGTCACGGTAAAAGTGGCGGCCGTCAACCTCGATGATCGCCAAATCGACCTGATGATGGAAGGTGACTCTGCTGGTGGGAAACGCCGTAAGCCGAGTAAGCCAATGACCGCCAGAGAGCGCGTCAATCGTGAAGGCGCTAAGATTGCCGATAAAGAAAAGAGCGCTTCTAAAGGCAAGCGTTCAAGTGGTGGTAGAAGTGGATCCAAAGCGACATCGGGTTCAAAATTTGCAACCAAAAACAAATCAAGCAGTGGTAGCCAAGCTCCCACGACTAAGACCAAAGCTTCAGCAACAAAGTCTTCGGCTAAAAAAGCCAAGCCAGCGAAGCGTAAAACGAGTAAGAAATAGATGAAAAAGCAAGATATGACCTTTGGTTTGCATGCCGTTGAATCTGTATTACAGAATAGCCCTGAGCGTGTTATCGAAATGTGGGTGTTACAAGGACGCGATGATAAGCGACTGACTCCGATATTAGAAATTGCAGCGGAATGGGGCGTGACAATACAGTATGCGTCACGTAAAGCGTTAGATGATAAGTCTGCTGGCGGTCAACACCAAGGTGTTGTGGCTAAAGTCAAAGTAGCCAAAATTCTCAATGACAGCGATCTCAATGCGATGTTGGAAGAGACCGAAACACCTTTCTTATTGATTTTGGACGGAGTAACCGATCCACACAATTTGGGTGCTTGTTTACGTAACGCCGATGCTGCAGGTGTACAAGGTATTATTGTACCGAAAGATAACTCTGTTGGTTTGACACCTGTTGTCAGCAAAGTGGCTTGTGGCGCCGCTGAGATTGTTCCGTTATATCAAGTGACTAACTTGGCGCGAACCATGCGTAGTTTACAGGATAAAGGTATATGGATTATTGGCGCGGCAGGTGAAGCTGATTGTGAGCTTTTTCAAGCAAGTCTAACGGGCCCTATTGCTATTGCGATGGGGTCAGAAGACAAAGGCCTTCGCCGTCTAACACGTGAGAGTTGCGACACTTTAGTGTCTATTCCTATGGCGGGTAGTGTTTCAAGTTTAAACGTGTCAGTGGCGACAGGTGTCTGCTTATTCGAAGCGGTACGTCAACGTCTTACTAAGACTAAGTAAGCAACCTATTACGGTCTAGTTTTCCGTATAAACGCTTAATATTAAATGCCGATGGGGTTTGTGCCTCATCGGCATTTTTGTATTTGGATGTTTTCAAATTAGACTGATTTGCTCGTGATGGTAGAAGGGTGACAGAGTTGAGCATTGGTTTTTATTTAATTGCTATTTAACTTTAATACAACATGCAGTAACTTAGTCGGACTCACTAGAAGAACAGGATGTCTTAATGCGAAATCCAATTTTATCCTTATGCGTGCTAAGTTCAATTGCCGCTGCAGCCCCGACTTTTGCTGAAGAAGATAAATACCTATGGTTAGAAGATGTAGAGGGCGCGAAGCCTTTGGCGTGGGTTAAGCAACAAAATGCTATCTCTGCGAAGGAAATCAAAGCCTATAACGGCTTTGATGGATTAGTCAGCAACAGTTTAGCGATTCTGAACAATAAGGAACGCATCCCGTATGCAAGCCGCATGGATGGCTTTCTTTATAACTTTTGGAAAGATGAAAACCACGTGCGTGGTATTTATCGTCGAACGACGATGGAAGAGTACACCAAGGCTGAACCCCAATGGGAGACGGTGTTAGATATTGATGCCTTAGGCAAGGCTGAAGGCGTTAAGTGGGTTTATAAAGGCATGAGTTGTCGTTATCCCGATTATGACCGTTGTCTGGTGTCGCTATCACGCGGTGGAGCGGATGCAGTTGAGGTACGTGAGTTTGATTTAACGAGTAAGTCATTTGTCGATAAAAAGCAGCAGCCCTTTGCCTTAGATGAAGCTAAATCTAGTGTTAGTTGGATAGATAAAAACACCGTTTTTGTTGGAACTGATTTTGCTGATGGCAACAGCCTTACCGATTCAGGCTATCCTAGAGTGGTTAAGCAGTGGCAGCGAGGAACACCTTTATCTGCTGCAAAAACTATTTTTAGCGGCGATAAAACATCAGTAGCAGTCTCCGGCTATGTCATTTATGACGACAAAAAATCGCTACAGTTAGTATCTGAAAGCCTTACTTTTTATACCGCGCAGCACTATGCATATCGCAATGACGAACTCATTGCTTTGCCATTGCCAATAGATACGGATATTAAAGGCTATTTCAATGATCAGCTTTATATCGAACTTAAAAGTGACTTAACGATAGCAGGTAAGACTTTTAAGCAAGGCGCTATTGTTTACACGGATCTCGATAAGCTTATCGCTCAGAAACCAGAATTTAGTGTCTTGGTTGAGCCAACTGCAACAGCTTCAATTTCACAAGTACGATTCACTAAAAGCACCATTCTTATCACTTGGCTCGATAACGTTAAAAGTAAGTTGATGCGTTACGTGCAAAAGAAGGGTCAATGGCAAGCCGAACAAGCCCCATTTGCAGTAAACGGCACATTGAGTGTGTTTGGTGGTGAAGATAACAGTGATGAGGTTTTTGTTGATTACACCAGTTTCTTGGAGCCAGCAAGTCTGTATTTGTTCGATAGCAACAGCATGAAGGCTAAAAAAATAAAGGCAATGAAACAGCAGTTTGCTGCTGATAAGTTTGAGACTAAGCAATATTTCGCTATATCAAAGGACGGCACTAAAGTGCCTTATTTTGTGGTCATGGCTAAAAATCTGACGCTAGATGGCACTAATCCAACATTACTTTATGGCTATGGCGGTTTTGAAATCTCATTACGCCCATCATATTCAGCAACCATCGGTAAAAATTGGCTTGAGCAAGGCGGCGTATATGTCTTGGCTAATATTCGCGGTGGTGGTGAATATGGCCCCGCATGGCATCAAGCAGCACTCAAAGAAAATCGCCATAAAGCTTATGAAGATTTTGAAGCAATAGCGCAGGATTTAATTGCCAGAAAAATCACCTCAAGTAAACATTTAGGGATCCAGGGGGGCAGCAATGGCGGCCTACTCATGGGCGCGGCGTTTACACGTAAGCCAGAGCTATATAATGCGGTAGTTTGCCAAGTGCCGTTGCTCGATATGAAGCGCTACAATAAATTGCTCGCGGGTGCGAGTTGGATGGGCGAATATGGCGACCCTGATATCCCCGCTGAGTGGGATTATATTAAAGAATTCTCGCCATACCATAATTTAAAGGCGAACACGGCTTACCCTAAAGTGTTCTTTACCACTTCAACTCGAGATGATCGTGTTCATCCCGCGCATGCGCGTAAAATGGTGGCGAAAATGGAAGGTATGGGGATAGACGTGTTGTATTACGAAAATATAGAGGGTGGTCATGCCGGGGCGGCAGATAATAATCAAGCTGCTGAATTAAGCTCAATGGTCTATGCCTATTTAATGCAGCAACTTAGGTAGTCTGGACGTTAAGCCATTCTGCTAGACGATACGAGTAAAAAATAATCTTAATGAAGCTGATTATGTTTTTACTCGTATTGCTCACACTTTGGGATAGCATTATGGTTTGCTTTAATGAATCAGATCGACGTTGATTTTCTACATTGATAACGTCGAGCCGCAACTTAAGTACTCAAGCCGTCACATCATTATTGAAAGGTATAAAGTAAATTAAAGGTAGTGATGGTATCTGTTTGTTTTGAGCCTTCTGGCACCACCTGAGTGTATTTGATATTGACACCAATCTTGAACGCCCAATCTTGAAAAAGAGTATTTTTGTAGCTCATATCTAGGGTTAGCGTGTTGTTATCTTCACCCGCTTCTGACGTCAAATCTGCATTCAGAGTCGTATATTCTTGTAGTTTTTGCTCAAACTTTGCCGCAGTACGGAGAATGACATCTTTATTTGCATCTGGCTCTGGAATGCTATCGGTGGCGATAGGCAAGTTATATCGATAACCTGGACCCACTTCTAAGCTTAATGTTGTACTAGAGTTGGCGATGGCATCGAAACCATAACCACCTGATATTGTTGATATACGTGTATAACTACCAAATTTATCCCAGGTAAAATCACCTCGACCAAAAACATAGCCACTATAGAATTTATAACTTGATTGAAGTTGTAGCTCATACTTTTCAGAGGTGGTCTTTTCATCATCGGCGGCAAAGTAGGCTTTAAAAGTACCTTCTTGTCGTGTCGCGTCCGTGTCATAAACAATTTTTGTTCTGCCGTTAAAGCTGCTCGATTGAGTGTTGCCCGTATTGAGTTGAAAGCCCGCTTCAATTTCAGCGGTTAAGTCACTTGGTGGCTCTTGATAGTCAGGCGGAACAAGTGCAAAGGCTGCTGGGGAGCAACAAAGAGCAAAGGCGGTAGTGAGGATTCTAGGCATTATTATTATTCTTGGTGTGTTGCTTTAGGTTGAAAGTAAAATCATGCAATGCGACATCATACCTAGAATCAGCACTAGCGCAAACAAGATTCCAGCTTGAGATTAATGCCTATCGAATGAATGACTCCATTATTTGTCCTAAAGCTTATATATCCCCATAAACAACGTTACTTGACATACATAACAGGGCTTTTATGGCTAATTAGAGAGGAATAGGGGAATAAGGTGATTATTGCTTGAATTATGCCGCTAGTTTATGTAAGATTCCGCGGCTTAAATCAGTCACTTTAATTAGTTCCTTGCCTCTATTAGGTTTGACTGAGCCAACAACGAGGCTAGATAACCGTAAGGAGCAAAAAATGCGTCATTATGAAATCGTATTTTTAGTTCACCCTGATCAGAGTGAGCAAGTGCCAGGTATGATCGAGCGTTACACTGGTATAATTACCGAAGCTGGTGGCCAAATCCACCGTTTAGAAGATTGGGGCCGTCGTCAATTGGCTTACCCAATCATCGAGTTGCATAAAGCTCATTACGTTCTTATTAACGTAGAAGCTACTGCAGAAACGGTTGAAGAGCTAGAAACAGCTTTCCGTTTCAACGACGCTGTTTTGCGTAGCATGGTTATGCGTACTAAAGCTGCCATGACTGAAGCATCTCCAATGGCTAAAGCTAAAGACGAACGCGATACACGTCGTTCATCTGAAGAGCGTGCACCAGCACCTCGCGCAGAAGCTACTGAAGAAGTTAAAGAAAGCGCTGAAAACACTGCTGAGTAAGTTTTTTTGTGACCACAAACCATTTTGTATTAGCAGGAACCATTACGCGTTCTAGACGATTTGATAGTCCAGCAGGCATTGCCCATACGGTATTGATGTTGGAACACAAATCTCAACGTTACGAAGCAGAAATGTTACGCAACGTTTATTGTCAAATTCAAGTTGTGTTGAGTGGTGAACGCTTTAATAGCGTTACAGAAAATCTGAAAGCCGGCGTTGAAATCCAAGTCGAAGGTTTCCTTAATCTGCAACAGAGCAGAAATGGTCAAAATCGTTTGGTTTTACACGCCGAAAATGTCGAATTGAAAACTTAGGAGACTGTCACATGGCACGTTATTTCCGTCGTCGCAAGTTCTGCCGTTTTACTGCAGAAGGCGTTACCGAGATCGATTACAAAGATATCGTTACTTTGAAGAACTATATCACTGAAAGTGGTAAAATTGTTCCAAGTCGTATCACTGGTACAAATGCTAAATATCAACGTCAACTAGCTCGCGCTATCAAGCGTGCTCGTTATCTTTCTCTACTGCCGTATACTGATTTACATCAGTAAACTGCATTAATTTAGAGGAATATAAAATGAACGTTATTTTACTTGATAAAATCGCTAACCTAGGCAACTTGGGTGACCAAGTTTCTGTAAAATCAGGTTACGCACGTAACTTCCTTTTACCACTAGGTAAAGCTGTTGTTGCTAACGCTGCTAACACTGAAGTCTTTGAAGCACGTCGTGCTGAATTAGAAGCTAAGTTAGCTGGCCAATTAGCTGCTGCTACATCTCGTGCAGAGATCATCAATGCACTTGAGTCTGTTGTTATCGCTTCTAAAGCTGGTGACGAAGGCAAGCTATTTGGATCTATTGGTAACCGTGACGTAGCTGATGCAGTTACTGCTGCTGGCGTTAAGCTTGCTAAAAGCGAAGTACGTCTACCATTAGGTGCATTGCGCAACACTGGTGACTTTGAAGTTGAAGTTCAACTTCATACTGAAGTTAAAGCTATTGTTAAGATTTCTGTTGTTGCAGAAGCTTAATATATTGCATTAATACCTTTTGGTATTAGCAAAGTTTTAATTTAAAACACCGCACTAATTTGATTAGCGCGGTGTTTTTTTATGTCTGAAAAGCAGGAATAGCAGGAATAGCAGGAATAGCAGGAATAGCAGGAATAACAGGAATAGCAGGAATAGCAGGAATAGCAGGAATAGCAGGAATAGCAGGAATAACAGGAATAACAGGAATAACAGGGAAAGCGAGAAGAGTAGGGTGATGGAATGATTGTTGTGAATTAAAAAGGCATATCAGCTGCGCTGTATATGCCTTTTTTCAGTTTTATATTTGTTTAATTTCTAACTAAATCGAGCTCTTCGATTAAGTTGTCAGCATGATCTACTTCATCCATCATCCACAGTATGTATCGAATATCGACATGTACCGCTCGGGTAATTGTTGGGTTGAAGAACCAGTCTTTGGTAATGGCTTCGTAAGTCGAGTCAAAGTTAAGACCGACTAGCTCGCCTTTGCCGTTAAACACCGGTGAACCTGAATTACCACCAGTGGTGTCGACACTTGATAAGAAGTTGACGGGGACAGAGTTAAATTGTTCTGGCTTGTCTAAGCATGAGAATAGTCGGCATAACCAAGAAGCGGGATCTTGATAAACATTCTCTACTTTATGACTACCATAACGCTGTTCTTCAATCGCTTTTAATAGCTTAGCCGGTGCATTGAAAGGCTCGATGCCGGTACTTTTGGCTGGGATCCCTTCTAAGCGAGTAAACGGCTGCTTGTAGAGCGCATCTTTCGACTGGTATCCATCAACCATCCCGTAGGTGATCCGTAGCGTGCCGTTGGCATCAGGGTATACTGGCCAGTTATTTGATTTGTAGTAGGCGATAATGGCTTTCATGTAATCAGGACGTGCCATTGATAGCTGACCCGCCATTGTTTTTGCTTCCTTTTCGGCTGCCATATTTTTCTCATATAATGAGACGGCAAGGCGAATAAAAGGGTCAGCACTGGTTTCGAATACGCTTGCGTCAGCATCCATCCAAGCAAGTCGCTTCTGTTTATCCGTTAACGATGTTAGTGCATAAAGTGCATCCAATTTTTCAGACAATGTGATTTCAACATCCCCTTCATTTAGTGCTGCATCAAGTTCGCTAACACGAATATCTTGGTTTAGATAAGCTTCTAAGTCTTGTAACCATAGTGTTTTATCGACGCTAATGGCAAAGCTCGAATCAAGGCGTTTTAGGCGTGCTTTAAACATCTTCATGTCACGCTGTTGATAACCTTCTTCGCGCTTAGCATCGGGCTTGGTTTTCTCTTTTGCTAAACGGTACAGCTTGTTAGCGGTATCGAGTAGCGCGCTGCTTTGAGCACTGTCGAAATAGTAACGTGTTTGACGTTGTTTACGCTGCTCAACCAGTAAGGTTTCGAGCTCATCAAACTGAGTTTGAAAAGACATGTACGTTTTGTCTTGCGCTAACCAAGCTTTAAAATTATCTTCACGGGCTTGCTTAATGCCTGCAATATCGGTGGCTTTAAATCCATCGAGCAGTCCGTTGTACTTTTTCATACGGTTGGCCATGCCTGCAAGCTTACCCGCATATTTAATCTTAACGTCGTTATTCGCGGCGCTCATCGCTTCAATGGTATCGATGCGTAGCTGATAGCGTGCTGCGAGTGTGGGGTATAACCAATCGCTGGCAAACTTGAGTTCACTTGTTAAGCGATAGCGGCTGGTTGAACCTGGATAACCGGCGACAAAAACACCGTCGCCCGCTTTAACACCGTCGGCATTAATTTTTAGATAGCTCTTTGGCACATAAGGCACGTTGTCTTTGTTGAATATCGCAGGTTTACCATCTTTACCAACATAGGCACGTAAGAAGGTGAAATCAGCTGAGTGGCGTGGGTATTCGTAGTTATCGATGTCACCGCCAAAAGCCGCGGCACTTTCTGGTGGCGCATATACCAAACGAACATCTCGTATAATGAGCTGTTTAGTGAGGTAGTATTCTAAGCCATTGTGAAAGCTTCGCACTGAGCAGCGATAGTTGTCATCACTTTCACACTCTTTAACGAGTGCCTTGCGGTTGGCTTGAATGTTTTCAAAGCGAACCAGTGGATCCTTGCCGATATCTTTTTTTACCTGTGCAGATACGTCGGTTACGGCTTCAGTAATATAAAGACGTTCATTAGGACCTGCAGTCGGTTCTTTATCTTTACTGCTTGCTAAAAAACCATCCGCGAGATAATTATGTTCTTTTTTACTGTTATATTGAATCGCGCGGTAGGCACAATGATGGTTTGTGACAACTAAGCCTTGGGGCGAAACAAAACTGGCGGTACAATAGCCCAAACCGACAACAGCGTTCATAGGGTAGCTCGTGAGATCCGCTAGCTGTTTAGCGGGAATATCAATACCACGTTCGCTAAGTTTGTCAGCGATTGAGGGCATTTGATACGGCTGCCACTGTCCTTCATCGGCCTTAACCACAGAGGATGACAACATCCCTGTAGAGAGAGCAATAGCGGCAATCAATGCATTGCGCATGTTCTTTCCTTATTTTGTTATTGTGTGTTTTTTACCTGCAGGTCGAATGTTGTTAATTGCCTGCTCTGCTTGAGCCCGTTTTATACCACATTTTGCCTAATCGTTGGAATTTTGGAGATTTAATGTCACAGCAACGCCCCTTTAAACCTAAAGCAAAGCCCAGAGATCTGCAGATGGATGCGCTAAAGATGCCACCGCATTCAATTGAAGCAGAGCAATCTGTTTTAGGTGGCTTGATGTTAGATTCTGATGCATGGGACAGAGTTGCTGAAGCCGTCGTTAAAGAAGATTTTTATTCTCGCGCTCATGCAACGATTTTCACGGCGATGGAATCTTTAGTGAGTGCCGGTAACCCTATCGATTTGATCACGGTTTCAGAGCAGTTAGAGCTCACCGATCAATTAGAAGATGTCGGCGGCTTTGCTTATATAGGTGAAATTGCCAAGAACACGCCGAGTGCCGGTAATATTCACTCTTACGCTGACATTGTGCGTGAGCGTGCCGTCGTTCGCGACATGATTAAAGTGGCCAATGAAATTGCTGACGCCGGTTTTAATCCTGAAGGGCGTAACTCGGGTGAACTACTTGATTTAGCTGAGACAAAAGTATTTAAGATTGCTGAGCAGCGCGCTAACGCTAACGAAGGCCCTGAAGACATAAAAAGCATTCTGGAAAAAACCGTCGATAAAATTGAAGAGCTATACAATAACCCGACCAACGGTGTCACCGGGGTGTCGAGCGGTTTCGGCGAACTCGACAAAATGACAGCAGGCTTCCAGTCGGGGGATTTAATTATTGTCGCAGCGCGTCCTTCAATGGGTAAAACCACGTTTGCGATGAACTTGTGTGAGCAAGCGGCATTGAATGAAGATAAACCCGTGCTTATTTTCAGCTTGGAGATGCCGTCAGAACAGATCATGATGCGTATGTTGGCATCACTTGGACGAGTCGATCAGACCAAAATTCGTACCGGCCAGTTAGATGATGATGATTGGGCACGTGTATCGTCCACTATGGGCATCATGCTTGAGCAAGGTAAGATGTATATCGATGATGGTTCAGGTTTAACACCTACCGATGTGCGAAGCCGAGCAAGACGTGTTGCGCGTGAATATGGCGGGCTATCGATGATCATGATCGATTACCTCCAATTGATGCAGGTTCCCGCACTGAAAGATAACCGTACTTTGGAAATTTCTGAGATTTCTCGCTCACTAAAAGCTTTGGCGAAGGAGCTCGAAATCCCCGTTGTAGCGCTATCACAGCTAAACCGTTCATTGGAGCAACGTGCAGACAAACGTCCAATTAACTCAGATTTGCGTGAATCTGGTGCAATTGAGCAAGATGCGGATTTGATCATGTTTATTTACCGTGACGAAGTGTATAACGATGATTCTGAAGATAAAGGCACCGCAGAGATTATTATTGGTAAGCAGCGTAACGGCCCAATTGGGCGTGTGCGGTTAACATTCCAAGGCCAATACTCTCGTTTTGACAATTATGCTGGCCCACAGTTTGAAGAAGATTAAATCGAGTTTATAAAAGCTTTTATGCAACACAATTAACTACAATAGAGCCTCATTGAGGCTCTTATTTTTTGATTAGATACAACAAGGTTACTCTTGAAACCATTCCCACGAGCAGAAATCAGCCGTAAAGCGCTCAAGCATAATTTAGCGCGGCTACATGAGTTAGCACCGTCAAGCAAAGTCATGGCGGTGGTTAAAGCTAATGGCTATGGTCATGGCTTACTTAATGTTGCCCAATGCTTAGATGATGCCGATGGTTTTGGCTTAGCTCGCTTAGAAGAAGCATTAGCGCTACGCGCCGGTGGCGTAAAAGCCAAACTACTCTTGCTCGAAGGCTTTTTTAGGGTGGGCGATCTGACAACGCTAGTGGAACATAATATCGATACTGTGGTGCATCATGAATCTCAGCTTGAGATGTTAGAAAGCGCTGCTCTGGCAAAACCGGTGACCGTTTGGCTTAAAGTCGATAGCGGAATGCATCGTCTTGGTTTTTCTCCTGAACAGTTTGATTCAACTTATCAAAGGCTATTAGCCAATGATAATGTTGCCAAGCCTATTCATTTAATGACGCATTTTGCCTGCGCTGATGAGCCGAATAATCCGAGTACGGCAGCGCAACAGAAAGTGTTTGACGCGTTAACGCAAAATTTGCCTGGAGATCGCACTTTAGCCAATTCTGCTGGCACACTTTTCTGGCAACCAAGCCAAGCAGACTGGATTAGACCGGGGATTGCACTTTATGGTGTGTCACCTGTTTTAGGGGATTTAGGCACAAAGCACGGATTGATCCCCGCGATGGATTTAGTATCGCAATTGATTGCAATTAGAGACCATAAAGCGGGCGATCCAGTAGGATATGGTAGCTTTTGGACTGCGGAAACAGACACCAAATTGGGTGTCGTCGCGATAGGTTATGGTGATGGTTATCCGCGTAATGCTCCGCTTGGCACACCAGTGTTGGTGAATGGGCGTGTGGTGCCGATTGTGGGCAGAGTGTCGATGGACATGCTAACGGTTGATCTTGGTGTCGATGCAAAAGATAAAGTGGGCGATCTTGCTGTCTTATGGGGGAAAGATCTGCCCGTTGAAGAGGTCGCTGAACATATTGGTACCATAGCCTACGAGCTCGTCACCAAACTTACACCTCGAGTCGCTGTTTGCCTAGATTGAGCAAGTAACAAATTTATGTGCTGCTGTGATGAGGCCGGATGCCCATCATCAGTGTGAAGATGTCTTAAATTGAAAATACATTCATTAATTCCCGCTGCAATGTTGTTGATGCAGCCAATGGCATTTGCCAATCCTATTATAGAAACAAAGCCGCAAATTCAATCGGCTAATATTACCGATACACCATCAGAACAACCGCAAGCTGACTTAGCCGTTGCAACGCCCCCCAGTGCCGAATTCGTCGCCGTGCCATTTGCGTTCTCGTCTGAGTCACTGAGTACCGCATTGGGCGGAGCCATGGTAGTGAAGCATGCTGGTCAAGTACAAGCCTCTATATTGGGCATAGGTTTATACAGTTCTAACGACAGTTGGGTGACCTATTTAAGTGCACGTAATTATCAAATCCCTCAAGTCGATAGCTGGCTATTTTCGGTAGAAACCTATCAAGCCCAGTTTAAAGAGGGGATCTATTACCTCTCTGAATTGCCGCAGCTCAATCAAGAGGCTGATAAAGTCGTTACCCTTGGTGACGAGTCATACACTCGATTTCATGCTCAATATGTGTTGCCTTGGGGCCGAGGCGTTAATGGTGCCGCCCGCAGTCTTGCAAGATCTACTGAAGCAATTAAGTGGAACCCGTTAACATCGGGTGTGACGAGCATTAAAGTCAGTCCATTTGTGCAAACGCGCGAGCTGCAAGGCTATGAGTATTTGCCACAAAAATCCCAAGGTGTCGCATTAGAGCTCGATTGGGATAATCGTGACAATGGTAAAAATAGCACTCAAGGTGGCCAAACAAGCCTCAAGTTCAGTCGAGACTTTGGCTCTGAAGAGCGCAGCAGTTGGACAACCTGGGAGTTTGAACAAAGTGCATTTTTTGCAATTGGGGCTAATGATTGGTTTGCTAAGCAGATCATGGCGTTTAACTTCTACTTAGCTGACACGCCAACTTGGAATACACAAAGCGGCGATAACTATCATCGCCCGCCGACATTCGCTGGGATCAGTTTAGGTGGTTTTGACCGCTTACGAGGCTATGCCAGTAAGCGTTTTACCGGACGCTCAGCGGTACTTTATTCCGCCGAGTACCGAATTCAGCCAAGATGGCAGCCGTTACAAGAGTGGCCCGTGTTTAACTTATACAATGTACCTTGGTGGCAATGGGTTGCATTTGCCGAGGCAGGGCAGGTTGCCGATGAGTTTAATGCAGAAGCGTTGCACGATGACTTAAAGTGGTCAGCGGGTATTGGCGCAAGGTTTGAAGTCGAAAGTGTTGTCGTTAGAGCTGAGCTGGCTTTTGGCAGTGAAGATCGTCAATTCTGGGTGATGGTGAATCAGCCCTTCTAAAGCAAAGGTGTTAATGGCGGTATTTGATGGCTTTCTATCGAAGTCATTTCTCAGGATAGTTGCTCTTGAATACACAAAAAAGGCACCCGAGGCTGCCTTTGGCTTTTGCAGGGATAAATCGTTAGAGTAAACCTAGGGACAAGTTAGGACTCTGTTGTTACTGGGACTGCTTATAAAGTAAATCCATGATGCTCCATTACTTTTTCCGGGCTGTGGCAAGTCGCACAGGCTTCTTTCGCATCTTTTGCGTTACCCGCATCATTGACATCAACAATATGCTCGGCATCTTTATTGGCACCGAAATAACCACCATTGCTGTTGATATGAGACATTGCTGAATCAGACAGGTACTTCTGGTGACAGCTCATACACGCTGCCGCATCAGGAGAGGCATACCAAGTTTCAACAACTTCATCAGCAGCCGGGCTTTGAGTGCTAGGAATCGCATGAGCTTGACCTGCATTACGGCCTAGCTCAAAACCATACTTAAGACCACCATAACCTTCTACAGCCGAGTGACACGTTGTACAATCAGTCTTAAGGATTGTGCCGCTACCACCGTGACCATTATCATGACCTTGCGCTTTATGGGCTTTGTACATGAAGCTTGTTGATTTAAGTAAGTCAGCACCATTGCTGGCTTTGCCATTACCTTTAAGGCTCTTATCGTTAGTATGACAAGCGATACAGTTCACACCATTTGAATCATGGTAGAACTCATAGCTATGACAACCATGACAAGAGGCAGTATCGACAATCGAACGACGTTCGCCGACAACGGCTTCAGCATTGGCTAGCACAGTGCGATAAGCAGGGGTTTGAACATAAGCTGGGTAGGCGTTTTCAGCAGTACAGGCTGTACGAGTAGTTGTACCTTCTTCAAAGCACACTTTAAGTACGGGGAGTACTTCTAATGAACGTGAAGCGA
The DNA here is from genome assembly GCF_002836205.1 of Shewanella sp. Choline-02u-19. NCBI lineage: Bacteria > Pseudomonadati > Pseudomonadota > Gammaproteobacteria > Alteromonadales > Shewanellaceae > Shewanella > Shewanella sp. Choline-02u-19. The sequence continues at coordinate 3,069,780 of NZ_PJBE01000013.1, read as the reverse complement.
TGTCAGTTGGGAAGTTAATGGTCACAGCTACACTCACTGTGTTATCAGCATTCCAAATCGCTTTAGTCTCATCTTTAATATCGATGCGACGTTTGCTATAGGGTGCTTGATTGTAATCAGGGTAATCTTTTTCTACATCCCAGCTCACGACCATGTATGGCTTACTATAACCTTGCTTATAGACTTCATCTTTAGAGGCTAACTCACCATTCGCATCCATCACTTTCATGTCAAACTTAATCAGATTAGCAGCATCGATAGTCACATTCATCACTTCAACACTGTAATCTTTAGCCGCTTGGTAAGGCTTAGCAGCTTGTGCATGCACTTCGACACTATGACAATCGGTACAAACCAATTCAGGGTTCTTATCTGACTTATGCTGTGCAGGTGAGTCTGTATGGCAACCCGTACATGCGTTTGCATTCGCATTGGTAAGCCACAGATCTTTGTCTGCTAGTTCTTCATCTTGGACATGGCAAACTGCACAGTCCATAAAGGGTTTAGTTGGGAAAGCAGGATAATCGAATGCATGATCGCCACCGTAGCCAGCGATGGTATAAGGCATAGGAACAACATTACCTTCGGCATCTTTACCTTCACGCTCAGGTCCCATATGGATAGCATGCAGCATATGGCCTAATTCAACAGAAACATCATTTGGATCAGAGACGATTCCGTTATGGCATGACTGGCAATTTTCAAGGTCAAGTCTGCGACCACCGTGAGCCTTTAAGCTGTCTGGTTGGTGACAGGTGTAACATGTTTCAAGTGTTACTAACTCGCGAGTCTCTACACCCTCGGTCGCATTAGTCGCTGGGATCCAGTCATAGTGCGCGTTCTCTGCCAGCTCGTGACCAGAGGCATACTCAAACTGCATCTCGATAGCAATACGCTGCGTCAATTGAGGGTCGAAAACGACTCCTGCTGGATCGACGGCGGTGGTGAGATTAGTGTTAAACGTATAGGTATAGGCGCCATCTTTATGATCGACTAAACACTCCTCGCAGTTTTTTATTTGCTCAAAACCTTGCTCAAAGGTAGTGCCTGTATCGTTTGTAGTCTCATTTAATAGTGAGATCCACTGCTTTAGATCTGATCCTTCATTCGTTTTTAGCTGGGCTAATGAGAAACGGAAATCATGAAACTCATTTTTTGCGCTTAGACCATAAAGTCCAATGCCTTCTTTATTTTCAAGATCGAAATCAAGGGTAATGACACCGTCAGCATATTTTGCATTACTGATTTCAGCAATTGCCTCTGCAGCCATATCGATATGTAATCCAGAGGTACCAGGAGCACCGGGTCCTCCTGGCTGTCCATCTTCACCGTTATTACCATCTTCACCATCTGAACAGCCTGAGATTAGAAATGCGGAGCTAATCAACAGTGCTAACGATGCTTTTTTTGTTGTTATCATCATACGTTCCTTAAAAGTAACCACTTTTGGTTGTTAAAATGTTAAAGATTTTGGGTGGTTGTGGATATGAGGTCGGTCACTGATACGGAATGACGTTTTGCAGTCGATATAACTGCTTTAGCTAGTATTTATTGGTTTTTTAGTTTGGCCTGTTATTGAATTATTAGATTATTGTCTTTTTAGTGGGGTGTTTTTCGGTGTGTAACTCCGATATGCGTTAGATGGAAATGTGAAATTCGCATCTTGCAAATCTGAAACTGTCGCTTTCATTGATTTGGGTATGTAAGTCACAGAATTGAGGTGTAACGAAGTAAAGGTCGCAAACTTTGAGCGTGCGTATAGCTGAGCTATAAATATGCGGCTAAATTAGTAAACACTGTGTTAATGAGTATTCAGAGGCTGAATGAATAAATTAAATACCAACAGTTTATTTGATATTCAAGTATTTGTTTTATTATACGAATCACTAAATGCAACAATTGTCAGTCAGGTACTAGGCGTTCCCGCTTCCAAAGTCAGCCGGAGCTTAAAATCGATTAGACATTCTTTGGATGCACCGCTATTTATTAGAAAACAGCAGGGATTTGAAAGAAGCAGCTTTGCTGATGATATATATCCTAAAATGAAAAAAATAGTACAGCTGGCCAAAAAATGCGCAGAAATTGACATTGACCAAGATAAAGCGAGAAAACGAGAGTTGATCATTGCTTGTCCTCCAACCTTGTCGCTGAATCTTTTACGCCATTTACAAAAAAGAGCGTCTGCAGAAAATGAAGACTATGTATTCCATATTAAATCCTGTAACAGCAACATCGGAGAGTTATTAAAGCAGCAGCGCGTTGATATAGCCGTCACGTATAGCGCTTATAACACTGAGCAGTTGTCTTCAACGTTAATCGTCAAGTCAGACGCCTACGTCATGGTTGCTAGGCATGGTCACCCACTTTTGACTGCAAATCAGCCGTTGCTACTGAGTGACATCATCGATCATCCATATATTAGTTTTGCGGGTAATGAACAGGAAGACATTACTGATCCCCTTGAATGTTATGCCCTCGATACTAATAGTGACTTAAATGTAGTTGCAAAAGTGTGTTTACTTGCGGACTTAATGCTGCAATTGGAACACAGTAATGCCATAGCACTTTTATGTTATAAAGATGCAATTGAGTTTCTATGTCAGCGAGGTGATATAGCAGCGTTAGAGTTGGACGATTCTATCTGTAAGTTAATTAATCAACGAAGTGGGCACTATCATCACTATATTACCCAAACAAGAAAAAGTTCGTTAATACCCAATTGGTTAAGTCATGAAATTCAGACTTATATAAAAGGTAATATGACATTGCCGGCTAGAGGTTGATATGAATAAACTGAGTAATATTAGCATCAGTACGATAGAGATATTTTGCCAGTTATATATCAAGGGGAGTACTAAGGTTGTTGCAAATGACTTATCGTTGTCACAGCCCAAGGTCAGCCGTGCGCTGAATTCGCTGAGAGTGGTATTTGATGACCCCCTTTTTGTACGAAAAAATAACCAGTTCATTGCAACTGAGCTGAGTCACCGTTTACATGCTTCGTTATCGGAAATCCTACAGTGTAGTCGCTCTATCGAAAGTGATGCTATCAAAAGCTCATCGCCCGTAGAGCCAGCAATAATCATTAGTACCGTACCTCAATTGGAAATAGGACTTGCGCAGAAAATTATTAAGGATGCGGCGGACAACAACCAAAATCCTAATATTCCCATATCAACCACAGCTTGGTCAGAGCAGAGTGAACAGCAACTCATTGATGGTGAGGTTGATGCGGCAATCTGCTTTAGGCCATCAACTCGAAAAGAAGTGTTATCAAAACCAATTATTCAACACCGAGGGGGGTATTTAATCGCCCATTCGCAGCATCCGGTTTGGGATGATTTGACGATTGATAATATGATCAACTTCCCCATTGTTAAGCTTGTTACTATGCCATTCCCTGCGAATAAATCGCCACTAGGGGCTTATGCCATAACACAAGGCAAACCTATGCAGGTGTATGCAACGGCTCCCGACCTTGGTAGCGCCGCGAGTAGCTTACTCCATTCTCATGCGGTTATGATTGTTGGCGTTAAATGTGCTGTCGATTTTTTAGCGAGCATTAAGGGCCTACATGCCCAAAAAATAGATTACTCAGAGGATAAAAGTTTATTAAAAGGCTTTAGCTATCCAACGGTTTACTTATGGCTTAAGCGTGCCATTGGCGGAAAAGTCGTGGTACCCCTGTGGTTACAGCAGACCTTAGAAGCGTATATCATCAAGTCCCATAAATAGTTACGTAGCAGCCTACAACGATAATCTGGCAAACATTCAAGCGACTCAATTAATGATTAAACTCTTTAATGGGCTGCAGACATCAGCATTTAAAGAGGCGCTAAGCTAGCGTTCAATGTGTTAACGCCAACCTCTGTATATAGATAGAAAAGCTCAGCATTACTGGGCTTTTGGTGTGCGTTGAGAGTGCTATAACGTATTTTAGTCGTGTTTGGGTGACGCTAGTGTGCATGCTCATCGTGGACGATAGATTAAGACTATGTTGCCAATGTTGGCACTTATACTTAGCGCTTATAGTTGATTTTAAGCACGACGAGCTTGTTGTAACTATTTGATGTTTATGTTTCATAGTGAATGCAATATCTGTTTGACTACGACTGCATGCTGACAAAGTGCGCTTAACTCTGTCGTTTTAATAGCTGACAGTGTAAAATGCGCGCCCGAATCATCTCTTGTTTTCGTTTTATTGGTAAATATATGCAGACCCAACTTAACCGTACCTTCTCTATCGCTCCCATGCTTGATTGGACTGACCGTCATTATCGTTACTTTGCGCGGTTAATGTCGTCTGAAGTGCTGCTATACACTGAAATGGTGACAACGGGAGCAATAATTCACGGTCGTGGTGACTACCTTGCATATAACGAAGAGGAGCATCCTATTGCATTGCAGTTAGGGGGCTCGAATGCAACTGACTTAGCGACGTGTGCAAAATTGGCCGCGGAACGAGGATATGATGAAATCAACCTCAACGTGGGTTGCCCATCCGATCGGGTTCAAAGCGGTCGTTTTGGTGCTTGTCTAATGGCAGAGCCGACATTGGTTGCTGAATGTATCGATGCGATGAAGCAGGTTGTCGATATTCCGGTGACAGTGAAGACGCGTATTGGTATTGACGAGCAAGATAGCTACGAGTTCTTAACGCAATTTATTGATACCGTAAAAGCGGTAGGTTGCAATGATTTTATCATTCATGCCCGTAAAGCGTGGTTGCAAGGCTTAAGCCCTAAAGAAAACCGCGAGATCCCTGAGCTAGATTATGAGCGTGTTTATCAGCTAAAACGTGATTATGCTGATTTAAGTATCAGTCTTAATGGTGGGGTTAAAACACTTGCTGAGTGTAAAAGCCATCTTGAGCAACTTGATGGTGTAATGGTTGGGCGTGAGGCTTATCAAAATCCCTATATCTTGGCAGAAGTCGACCAACAGTTATGTGGCCTTGATAAGCCAGTGCTCAGCAGAGATGCTGTTTTAGAGAAACTACTTCCTTATATAGAGAAACATCTGCAAGCGGGCGGACGCCTCAATCATATCACTCGCCATATCATTGGATTGTTCCAAGGCGAAGTTGGCTCACGAGTATGGCGTCGTTATTTAAGTGAAAATGCACATAAATCTGGTGCAGGTATAGAGGTTATAACCCAGGCTAGGAAAGAGATGGAAGCGGTTGTCAGCCTTTAATTAGCCTTAAATTTTCTCCTTTAAAATGTCTTGTAGTGAAATTCACCAGTGCGTGGTGAGTTTCACTAACGTTAGCTATCCCTCATTAAACTCCCTATCGTGTTAATGTTACTAAAAACCCACCCGTCGATAATTATTCCTTTATATTTAAAGTCTTAGCTTGTTAATGAAAAGTTGGCACGCCACTTGTATTAGTCTATGTGCAATCAGGCAAAACTCGAAAAGGAATCCATTATGTTTAATTCTATTGTAATGAAAACGGTAAAGACCTCTGTATTAACTGCTGTATTGTTAGGTGCTAGTGTTTCTGCTCAAGCGGAAACGTCGTTGGTCAGTGAAGTGGCAAACAGCTTAGAGCAAAACATTAGCGCTCAAATGCAAGATATGGTCAGTAAAGCACAAACAGAACTGAGTCTTTCCATTCAGTCTCAAATGTCAGAAATGATGTTCGAATTAAGCAGTGATGAAGATTTGAAAGCTGAAATGCTTACCGCCGAAAAGGTTGAAAAATCACTGGTCACAAGCGCACTAATTAAGGACTAATTATGTGGTATATAGCTCAGTTCATGGGGTTGTTACTACTGCCAGTTGTGAGTTTAGCGATATTTGCTTGTATTATTTGCTCGCTGCAGTGGCATAAATTAAAAGATTAATTTTGAAGTTAAATGGAGTTTTAAATGGCTAATTTTATTAACAGGTTAAAAGATCCTTCGTCATTGGTATGCGGCGTTGCAGCGGCAATGGCAGATAAGTTCGACTGGTCATGTTTATGGACCCGTGTGGTATGTGCACTGGCGGTTTTTTGTAACCCTGCAATGGGATTGATGATCTATTTTGTGTTGGCCTTAGTGTTACCTAAGTGGGAAAAACCATGCTAATACAGGCGCATCTATATAAAGAAGTCGATAGTACGACTTATGGATTGATACGTCGTGCCAATACGGACTACAGCAATTGGATACTAGGTGAGATGATTTGTTATTCAAGAAGGTATGCTCGCTAAAATCGATATTGATATAAGCAAGCATACTTTCTGACATTTTAGCTTATTTAGGCTACGAGCTATTTCTTTAGAAATGCAGCGAAACGAGATTTTGCTTCATCACTTGCCAGCCTAGTACCAAACTCAACCAATTCTTTTTCCATCTGCGCTCTTATTTCTTCTTTGTTATAACGCATTAACTGCTTGGTTGTTTGTAGTGAAATAGGCGGTTGCTCTGCCAACTTCTTTGCTTTATTCAGTGCATATTCAAAAATATCTTCCGTTGCAACAACTTCGTTAATAAGCCCATATGTGTGTGCTGTTGCTGCATTAAAGCTTTCGCCCAACATCAGAAGTTCAGCGGCTTTCACATGGCCGATAACTTGAGGCAATAGCAGACTTGCTCCAGCTTCAGGCACAAGTGCTAGTTTGACAAATGGCAGTTGGAATTTAGCGGTGGTATCGGCATAGACCAAATCGCAATGTAATAGCAAGGTTGTACCAATGCCAACCGCTGCGCCAGTAACGGCAGCGACGACCGGTTTTTTTAAATCAAGTAGGCAAAATAGGAATCTGAAAGCGGGGTGTTTCACACCTAAGTTACTATTTTTTAAAAAGTCAGCAATATCATTACCAGAAGTAAAACACTCAGCTTGACCACGAAACATAAAGGCTCGAATTTCATTGTCCGATTCACCTTGGATAAGGTATTCTGTTAGCTGTGTATACATTTGAAGGTTGAGCGCGTTGCGCTTGTCTGGACGATTAAACGTAATAATACGTACCCCATTATCGTCCTTAATCTGAATAGTACTCATTCGTTATGTCCTCATGTTGCGAATTAGATTTTAAAATGGAGTTTAAGACATTGAAGCAAATATTCAAACAACTGTTTAACCTCACCCTGCTGAGCTGTTTCTCGTTTACGGCTTTTGCGCAAGTGGTGCTTGTTGATGGTTACGTTCGTGCAATGCCGCCAAGCGTGCCCAATACCGCTGCTTATATCACTTTAGAAAATCATGGACCGGCAACACGGCTTATTGCTGTTGAAGCGCCTTTTGCGAAAGAAGCGCAACTGCATACACTTATTGATGAAGATGGCATGATAAAAATGCGCCAAGTTGATGGCTTTGACATAGACTCTCATGGCAGCTTGGTACTCTCTGAATCGGGAAATCACATCATGTTGTTGGGATTGATCGCGCCCTTAGCCGAAGAGAGCAAAGTAGATTTAACTCTCAGGTTCGCAGACGGTAAACAGCAAGTGATTTCGCTGCCCGTTAAAAAGCAGGCTGGCTCCGCAGAGTCTGAACATCAACATCACCATCATTAAGGAGTAATTGTTAATGAAAATGACCTGGAAAAAAGGCGTAGCGCTAGCTGCTTTAATTTGTTTTATTGGTTACCTTATCGCTATTTGGTGGAGTGCTGAACCTGATGTCATCGAACAAGAGGTTTATAAGCAAGATAATGGGCGCCAAGTAATTGGTTATGCCACGACAACATCGCTTATCTTAACGGTTGAGGCATTGCTGGATAAACCTGGCGGCTGGTTATCGAATGACGTCACACCGCCTTCAATCTTGATGGATAATATGCCCGCATTTGAATTTGGTGCGATTGAACAGGCTAGAGATTTAGCGCTGATTATGCGTAAAGAGTTTAGCCGTTCTCAGTCTCAGTCAACAGCTGATAAAGATCTACTTGCCGCGCATTCAAAACTGAACATTGAGCACACGAGTTGGTTGGTACCCAGTGCTGAAAGTGAGTATCGCGATGCCGTTAAGCTGTTGAAGCTCTATCGCGCTCGAATGATTACGTCAGAGAATCCAGATGCGCAGTTCTATGCCCGAGCAGACAACCTAAATGAATGGTTGAAAGAGATCCAAAAGCGCTTAGGCAGTATGTCGCAACGACTGTCAGCGAGCGTTGGCCAAGAAAGGCTTAATACCGATTTATCAGGTGATAGTGCAGCAAAGCAATCAACACCAGGTTATATCGCGCAAGAAATTAAGACCAGTTGGTGGAAAATTGATGATGTTTTCTATGAAACTCGTGGGGCAACATGGGCGCTGCTTAATTTCATGAAAGCGGTTGAAGTTGATTTTGCAGATGTACTGAAGAAAAAGAATGCTCAAGTGAGTTTTCGTCAAATCATTCGCGAACTTGAAGAAACACAACAATCCGTTTGGAGCCCATTGATCCTTAATGGTTCAGGCTTTGGGGTTGTCGCTAATCACTCATTAGTGATGGCAAATTATGTCTCCCGCGCAAATGCCGCGGTTATCGATTTAACTAACTTATTAACTCAAGGTTAACTATGAAAAAAACATTATTGGCGTGTGCACTATTAGGCTCTTTAGTAGGCACTTCTGCTCATGCTGCTTCTGTTATTGGTTTTAAAGTAGGTGGCGATTACTGGCAAGCTGATACCAGTGGTACTTTCGCTGAGAAGGGCCAACCACAGCAAGAGTTTAACCATAAAGATTCTTCACAAGGTAGCATTTGGCTTGCGATTGAACATCCGATCCCGCTAGTGCCAAATGTTAAGATCAGACAAAATAGCCTGAGCGCGAATGGCAGTGCTAACGTGACGAACTTTGAATTTGGTGGTAATACTTATACTGGCGACGTGACGACTGACTCAGATTTAAGTAACACAGATTTCGTACTGTATTATGAAATATTAGATAACGACATCGTTTCACTTGATCTCGGTGCTGCTTACAAGAAGATGGACGGCAAATTCCGAGTCAATAATAGCAGTAATAATGGTCGAGAAAATTCTCAGAAAAATATCGATAGCGGTATTGTGATGGGTTATGTCGATGCACAGGTAGGCATTCCTGGCCTTGGCCTTTACGGTTTTGCCGATGTGATGATGGGCGTTGATGAGTCAAGCGTTTACGATTATTCAGTGGGTCTTGGTTGGAACTTTGATGGTACTGCGTTGGACTATCGTATCCGTGCGGGTTACCGTGATTTTAAGTTTGATGTAAATGGCTTTGACGGCGTTACAGCAGATATGCAGTTCAAAGGTTACTTTGCCGGTGTAGAATTGGTTTTCTAAGTTTCGTTAAAACTTAAGTAAGCTAATAAAAATGCCCGTCGTTGAGATGGGCATTTTTTATATGTAAACGGTTATATTTTTAATGATGGGTAGTGCTCACTGCACAGATTAAACAGGGCTAAATAACCGGTTAGGTTACTGCCGTCGCCTTGGCATACGAGTGTGTTTAGGCTGCGTAAAATCAGCCTTTGAGATTTACGTTCAAGCATCAGTTCCACGTCCAGCATTTGCTGGTATTCAGCTTTTTCTAGGCATGACTTACTTAGGCGGCGCAGTTTACGGTAGGGTAAAAGTACTCTAGCTTCCCACTTAAATGTGTCTTGTTGTAGAGTTTGCCATTGCGTGGCTGACAGCAAGTACTCTTGGGTGTCTAACCAAAGTGCGAGCAGCAACAAGTTCACATTGACCTGATGTTCGTCCTGTAAACGAAGGCATTGTTGTTGGTGTTTGAGGTAAATGTCGTCGCAGTCTTTCCACAGGCTCAAGTCTAATGTGTTGAGAAGTGTCATGATTACCGTCCATTAAAAAAGGGGCTTAATGCCCCTTTATGTTATGTAAGTCGTTAGAGTGAAGCTCGGACTATTTGTTCCATCTTTTCAATTTCTTCTTGAACTTCTAACCACTCCATTTCGCTCTCTTCTAACCCTTGAGTGAGTGTGGTTCGCTCACTGAGGACTTTAGTCAGTTTTGTTTTGTTGTCAGCGTCATAAAGGCTGCTGTCTGCCAGCATCTGCTCTAGTTCACCTAAGCGGTCATTTGCCTTTTGTTGCTCTTTCTCCAGCTTTGTTTGGACTTTCTTCATCGGAGATAGCTTTTGTCTTAACTCCGCTTCCAAACGCTTTTGCTGTTTTTTGTCTTGAGTGGGCTTAGCTGTTGTCCCTGTATCGTCTTTGTTTGCGGCCTTAGCAGCATCAAGTAACCATTGATGATAATCGTCCAAATCCCCTTCAAAGCTTTTAACTTCACCTTGATCCACTAGGTAGTAATCACTGCAGCTAAGACGCAGTAAATGTCTATCGTGCGATACAATAATCATTGCACCTTCAAATGATTGTAGCGCCATAGTGAGCGCATGGCGCATCTCTAAATCTAAGTGGTTGGTGGGTTCATCAAGTAGCAATAGGTTAGGGCGTTGCCACACCAGTAGCGCCAATACTAAACGCGCTTTTTCGCCACCGGAGAAGGGGCGCACAGGTGCAACAGCCATATCACCGTTAAAGCCATAACCGCCAAGAAAGTTACGCAACTCTTGCTCTTTTGTATTTGGTGCGAGGCGTGCGAGGTGTTGCAATGGCGTATCGTCTAAGCTCAGAAACTCTAATTGATGCTGTGCAAAGTAGCCAATGTTTAACCCTGGGTTAGTTTCATATTTACCTTTCATTGGCGACAGCTCGCCGGAAAGCAGCTTAACTAAGGTTGATTTACCGGCACCATTTCTGCCGAGCAAACCAATACGTGCTCCTGGCACTAGGTTTAGTTGCACCTTTTTAAGAATTTCTGTCTCACCATAACCAACAGACACTTGTTCCATGGCGACCAGCGGATTAGGCAATGCTTCAGGCTCTCTAAATGACATATGAAAAGGGCTATCAGCTTGTGATGGCAATAGTTCTGCCATGCGTTCAAGCGCCTTTAAACGGCTCTGGGCTTGTTTTGCTTTACTGGCTTTGTATCTGAAACGATCCACAAATGTCTGCATATGCGCACGTTCTTTCTGCTGACGTTCATAGGCAACTTGCTGCTGCGCCATACGCTCGGCACGGACATGTTCAAAGGCGGTGTAGTTACCTTTGTAGTAATTCAATTTTTGATGTTCTACATGGACGATTTCATCAACAATGCCGTCGATAAAGTCACGATCGTGACTGATCAAAATTAATGTACCTTGGTAGGCTTTAATCCAGCCTTCCAACCAGTACATGGTATCTAAGTCTAAGTGGTTGGTGGGTTCATCAAGTAGTAATAAGTCTGAGCGGCATAATAGTGCTTGGGCTAAGTTTAAGCGCATGCGCCAACCCCCCGAGAAACTTTTTACTGGGTTAGACTGTTCTGCTTCGCCAAAACCAAGTCCAGCAAGTAAACTGGCTGCACGGCTACGAATCGCATAGCCGCCTATGGCCTCTATTTTACCGTGTAGTAGGGCAATCTTATGCCCGTCGTCAAGCTCTTGGGCTTGCAGCAATTGAGCTCCAAGCTCACGATATTCAGTATCACCGTCAATCACATATTCAATGGCTGCAACATCCAGTGCGGGTGTTTCCTGGGCGACGGTTGCTGTTTGCCAACCAGACGGCATACCGAAGTCGCCTTTGTCTAAACTTATCTTGCCTAGAATTAGCGCTAGAAGTGAGGATTTTCCTGTACCGTTAGCACCCACGAGACCGACTTTATGGCCTGGATAAACGGTTAATGAGGTTTCATCTAGCAGGATTTTAGACCCGCGAACGAGTTGAGCTTGAGTGATGGTGATCATTTATGCCGGCTTGAGTCTGAGTGAAAGCAATTATTGCTGGGGATAATAGCCCAGAATCTAGTCTGGCGGCTATGACCAAGCTGCGAAAACTGTCGCTATGGTTCGGCTTATTTGTGCTTTTGTGGCAAAATGGCACGAATTTACCCTTAGGGCTCTAATTGATGACCACCACCACGAAGAAAGTAAAGAAAAGATTTGTTGCAGGTGCAAAGTGTCCGAAGTGCCAAGCGAAAGAATCTATCGTGCTATTTAAAGAAAATGGTATTGAAACGGTTGAATGTGTTGAGTGCGATTATCGCGAGCAGCAAACTGATGAAAAAATCGTTAAAAAAGCCACCGGTGCGGTGATTGGTGTCTTTAAACCTGAATAGCCAATAGCGGGTCACTATTAATGACTATACACGTGTGTATTTATCTGTACATTTGTTTTGTTGTCGTTTAAACTTTGCGCGGTATATATGGGCTACTGCTTATATTGAATTGTTTATTAGGAAACAAAATGAATATCGCTCGCTTGGTTGTTATAGGTTGCATGTTATTGCTGGTGGGCTGTGGAACAGTTCAAGATTACCGAAAATCGCAAATGTTCAGTACGTTTGAGGATTTCAGAGCTGGACCAGAAGGTGGTAGCGACTTAGTTTGGGCGCAGCCTAATATCAAAAGCGTGGCGGATCTTAATCAGATTTTAAACCGTTATGACAATGTTATCGTCGATCAGGCTTGGTTACTGCTTGATGATAAGGACAGATATGACGGGCTCGATGATCAAGACATTGTCGAGGTGTCTAAATACCTTATGGATAAAATTAAGGAGAAAGCCAGCAACCGCTTTACCTTGGTCGACAAGGCAACCGATAAAACCCTGAGAGTGAGTGTCGCGCTAACTAATATTGAAACACCTAACCCCATTCTGGCAGTGACCAGCAGTATCATGCCTGTTGGACTCGGCATTTCGAGTATCTCTAAAATAGTGACTGGCGAGCATACCAACGTCGGCAGTGCCACGATTGAGCTTATGATTAGCGATGCCCAAACGGGCAAACCCATCGTCGCGGTGATAGATCGTAGGGGCGGAAACAAAGATCTAAGCACCATGATTGATTCGACCGACGATGCTAAAGATGCGATAAATTGGTGGGTTGAACGCTTGAGTAAAACCTTACGTGGTGAAACGCTCTAAGCGTTAAATTTCTGCAACCATTTAAGCCATCTTTGCCAACGTCTTAAAGACGTTGGCTTTGGATAAACTGCTCAATTCTTGCCAATCTATCCTGGCCCCACACGCTTAGTTGTTGGCTAGAGTCTTGTTGCTTACCGCCATGTTGAATACTTCCTGCTAGGATATTGCTTTGGTAACTAAAACTCGGTACTCCCCAAAGGCCGAGTTGCATCATCTCATCAAGATTGTGTTGTGCCCATTGGCGCCAGCTTGATAGCTTTAGTAAGCTCTGCGCATGTGCCCAATCTAAGCCACTCCGTTCGACGATTATCTTCAACCCTTTATCGGTATCGCTATGTAATCCTTGGCTGTTGACTGCTCTTGAGTAATTTAATAAGTACTCCGTTCCTTTGCCTTGCGCCTCGGCATATTCAAATAGGGCGTAGCAGCGTTCAACTCCCAGCCCTAAAGGATCGGCGACTTTACCGTAATCGATATTTAAGCGGCATGCTTCGCGTTTGGTGTCATGAAATATATACATCTTCTTTGCGTTTGGTACCGCTAAACCGCGCATCACCATCGGCAGAACAGGCTTGATGGTGAGAGGGATTTGATATTTATTGGCGAGTAATACCGCTTGCTCTAAACCCAAGTGGGAGTAAGGGCTGCGTATTGAAAAATATAGCGTGAGTCTTTTGTTATGTTGGTCATAGTTTGGAATCTCGGCTTGTTTCAATGTGGATGTAGCGTCGAGTTTCAATCTTGTTTTGGTGAATATGGGCTGCAAAGGCAATTTGTACAAGCTAATCAAGCGTTGCTCTAAATAGGCTAATCTATCAACTCCCCAATACCATTCTCCAGCATAATGGATCGTGCCCGTTTGATAGTGTCCAAGTTTTTGTATTAAAACACTGTTGCGGCTTAAGCTGGTTTTCTCTTGGGGGCTGAACTGGAACGTTTTTTTACGTTGAGGGCGGTTTTCATCTTGCCAGAAATCGGCAAATATTTTGACTAAATGACGTATATCGGCTGCAGTCGACCCACAGGCAAGTAGCGCTTTTGTCGCGACGACTTTGTCAGATTGATGATGTTCAATACCGCTGTTAACGGAGTCAAAGTAATACAGCTTGGCTAAATACTGACAGTCTGATACGGCATTTTTTTTCCACAAGACGGGTTCAGGAAAGGCATTATCTGGGACTGATATTAACGGATAAAATACAATATTGAGCGGCATTGATGACCCGTAGCGCGGTATAAAATGCGCTAGCGCTTGCAGCAGGATATAGCTGTAAGGGTCATCTATTTTGATAAACACTTTGAGACTGTGAGGTTGACGTAGCAGCTTACGTTTAAACTCAAACAGATATCGTTTGCAGTTAAGTGACGTATCACTGGATAAGCACTGTGCAAGATATGGCATAAGCGATGTTTTAACAGACATGATAGTTGATTGACCCTTAAAAGTTAGTTTTAACATAAGGGGCAAAGCCTTAAAGGTAAAGCACAGGGTTTAATCTACTGCTACGCGCAGTATTTGTTGCTGCAAAAGCGTGGGAATGCTGCATCTATTGTAATAACTGCTACAATAGCGCGCTATAATAGTTAGCATTCATCATCGACATTTTAAGCCTTGTGATTTTAAGGCTCTTGTCACTATATTTTATTGCTGTTGAGAATCGGCCAAACCGCCGACGGTATTGAACTGGTGAGATAAACTCTGCCAGCAATGAGCTTCATTCTCGCGGTAAATACTTAGGAAAGAAACTTTGACTCAATCAGTCCTCGACACCGATGGCCAAGTGCCGTTTTCAACCCTAAAGCTCAAAACTGAGCTACTCGACAACTTAACCACAATGGGTTTTGAGTCGATGACACCGATCCAAGCTCAGAGCTTACCAGCGATCCTTAATGGGGAAGATGTCATTGGCCAAGCCAAAACAGGCTCGGGTAAAACAGCCGCATTCGGTTTGGGTCTGCTGCATAAATTGGACGTTAAGCGATTCCGCATCCAGTGTTTAGTGATGTGTCCAACACGAGAACTGGCTGACCAAGTGGCCAAAGAGATCCGTACGTTAGCCCGCGGTATTCACAATATTAAGGTGTTGACTCTTTGTGGTGGTGTTCCTATGGGCCCACAAATTGGTTCGCTAGAGCACGGCGCGCACATCATTGTGGGGACTCCAGGACGTATTATCGATCACTTAGATCGTAACCGCTTAGATTTAGATAATGTGCACACCTTGGTGTTGGATGAAGCTGACCGTATGTTAGATATGGGCTTTCAAGTTGAACTTGAAGCCATTATTGAGCAGATTCCAGTTGAACGTCAGACATTACTTTTCAGCGCAACATTCCCTGATCAGATTAAGTCTATTGCCAATACGATTATGTTCAAACCTGTCATGGTTAAAGTCGCTTCGACGCATGAAACAAGTACGATTGACCAACACTTCTATGAAGTGGGTAATCCTAATGACCGTATGCGCGCACTAAAATTGCTGTTACTGCAGCATCGTCCAGATAGTGCTGTGGTATTTTGTAATACCAAGCGCGAAACTAAAGATGTTGCTGCGCAGCTGAAGAACGACGGTTTTAGCGTAGTGGCACTGCATGGCGATCTCGAGCAACGAGATCGCGATCAAACGCTACTGCAGTTCGCCAACAAAAGTGTGTCTATTATGGTGGCAACAGACGTTGCGGCGCGTGGATTAGACATTGACGCGCTTGATGCTGTGATTAACTACCAGGTTGCTTTTGACACTGAAGTTCACATTCATCGTATTGGTCGTACTGGACGTGCTGGCAGTCAAGGCGCCGCATATACGTTTTATAACGATGAAGATGGATATAAAATTGCGTTGCTTGAAGATTATCTTGAGCGCGATATTGTCAATGAAGCGCTGCCTGCAGAGAGCTTACTCGACACTTACCCTACTCAACCAAGCATGATCACGTTGCAAATCGAAGGCGGTAAAAAGCAGAAGTTGCGTCCAGGCGATATTTTAGGAGCACTTACGGGTGAAGATGGCATTGATGGTAGTGAAGTTGGTAAAATCAAAATCACTGATTATCGTGCTTACGTCGCGGTTAATCGTAAAGTCGCAAAGCGTGCGTTGCATAAAATTGTTAATGGTAAATTGAAAGGGCGCACATACCGCGCTTGGGAAATGAATTAACGAAC
This sequence comes from Shewanella sp. Choline-02u-19, assembly GCF_002836205.1. NCBI lineage: Bacteria > Pseudomonadati > Pseudomonadota > Gammaproteobacteria > Alteromonadales > Shewanellaceae > Shewanella > Shewanella sp. Choline-02u-19. Next base: position 3,053,716 of record NZ_PJBE01000013.1, on the reverse strand, counting down.
TCGACGTAATTCGACTTCAGATTAAATACTCAATTAGTTAGCTGTTGAGCCGATAAAAATCCAGAGAGATCTGGATTTTTGTCTATGTGGAGACGGTGAATGGACGGCGAGGTTGTATTGCCGTTAGTTGCAGTTGGTAGAATTGATATTTTGGGATAGGTTAATTAGTGGCAATTTCGGTAGCGGGTGGAGTTAAACCCGGCAAAATTATAGAGATAGAGCATAGGCTGCAAGAGTTACTCATTGTTGGCAAAGGCAAACCTGTCTCTATTCCTGATGAGATCCACGCAGAGCTTGAAGATGATGCCAATAAACTCGAAATTGAAAGAGACGCTATTCGAGCACGAATAGAGAAGCAGAATAAAGCCCAAGCGTTGTACAAGGTTGTTTCGGCCCAACTGATTACCAGTGTTAACCGTGCTATTGAACATCAGTTGTCGTCGCCAGAGCTGGTACTTGAGCATTCTAAGCTCGATGAAAAGCAAATCCTCTTACTTGAGCTACTGTATTCAAAGCGAGTTGATCTGTCACGTATACGCCCGTTAGTCATGGACTTACCTTGGTTACAGCGTGACTTAGTTAATATGATCAATAGTCCGATGTTTCGGCATCGACGCCCACAAACTTCAGACATTCAAGTGACTGATATCAAACTCGTGCTTAACTACATTGGTATTGAAAACCTGCAAGCGTTAATCCCCTATTTTTGCCTGCGTTACCTCATGCCGAGTGGTCAGCCTCAACTGTTGTGGGTGACTCGTAAACTATGGCGTTACAGCGTTATAAGTGCGATAGCGGCTCAGGCCTTAGTTGAGTTACACAATAAGGACCGCGCTTTTGCCTACAGTTGTAGCTTGATGAGTCAGCTTGGAACAACTTGCGTTATTAGCAATTGCGCTAAGATGTTTGATGCTACGTTGGGGAGTTGGTTGAGAGAAGCCAGTGCTAGCGGAGATAAAGAACTTTATGATGCAATCATGGCAACTGAGTTTCCGGCGATTGATGTTTATCAGCAAGCGTTAACGCACAGTGGTCCGCTCAATTGGCAGTTACTTAATCAGCTGAGTTTTGAACAGAGCCGTTTAACCAAAACGTTTAAAGCGATTGATGAGAGTCTTAAATATGCCGATCTTGATGAAGATTCAGCACTTATCGAAAGAGCTAACTGTTTTGCGAGGGTCTATCTATTAAAAGAGGCGGGTAATATCACCTCCCATGAATGCCGTTTAATGTACGATTACTATGAAATCTCCGAGCAAGAGTTGATCCGTTTGAATGGAAAAAACTATCGTAAATTAGCACTGTTTTAAGCCCGCTATAATGAAGAGTGCTCATTGTACAATCGTAGACTCATTCTCCCATGTTGATTAATCTCATTGAACATCGAATAGCCGTCCAAACATCCGCTAATTTCCGCCACTAAATAGTATACAATTATTTATCATTTAGACTCTTTTGGTTAGTTAATCAAATCTTGGTCAAAAAACTGTCTAATTTACGCTAACTGAGCCTATATACGCCATTTCGGTGAACTAGTTATGCAGTAATGCTGAATATTTAGTATTCAGAGGCGCTAGATAACTTTTTTATGACTAATTATGCTTAAACCCCCGCCATATACGCTTTGATAATTCTAAATCTCAACTCTTTATGCACTATAAGGCGTGTTTGGTCCGATGAAGGTTGTGAAAAACTGGTATTTTGATCACGTTTTCGCTAATAATGTCTTCCTAGCAATACAAGCAACCGCGATGTCACCTATAAAAGATAAAGACATCAAGCGGAATACGACGGCTTTATCGCGGTCGATAATTTGAAAGGATGGAAGGAATGAGCGTTAAAATGAATCTTACACGTGCCCAGTTTGACGAAGTTATGGTGCCTAACTATGCGCCTTCAGCAGTAATCCCAGTGCGTGGCGAAGGTAGCCGAGTTTGGGATCAAGAAGGTAAAGAGTTTATCGATTTTGCTGGTGGTATTGCCGTTAACTGTTTAGGTCATTGTCATCCTGCTTTGGTTGGTGCGTTAAAAGAGCAAGGCGAGAAGCTTTGGCATCTATCTAACGTCATGACTAACGAACCTGCTCTTGAGCTTGCCACTAAGCTTGTTGAAGCGACATTTGCTGAGCGTGTTTATTTTGCTAACTCTGGCGCTGAAGCCAATGAAGCTGCACTTAAGCTAGTTCGTCGTTACGCGATGAATAAGTTTGGTGCTGAAAAAGATCAAATCATTGCATTTGATAAAGCATTCCATGGTCGTACTTTCTTTACGGTAAGCGTTGGCGGTCAAGCGGCTTACTCTGACGGTTTTGGTCCAAAGCCACAGAGCATCACCCATGTCCCATTCAATGATATTGCAGCACTAGAAGCGGTCTTTTCTGATAAGACTTGTGCAGTAATGATGGAGCCACTACAAGGTGAAGGCGGCATTATCGATGCTGATCCTGAGTTTCTAACAGCCGTGCGCGCGCTTTGTGATAAGCACAATGCATTGCTTGTATTTGATGAAGTTCAAACGGGTGTTGGTCGTCTAGGCGAACTATACGCTTACATGCGTGGCGATGTAGTACCAGATATTCTGACAACCGCTAAAGCATTGGGTGGCGGATTCCCAATCGCTGCGATGCTGACAACCAAAGAAATTGCTGAGCACCTTAAGATAGGTACTCATGGTTCAACTTACGGTGGTAATCCACTTGCTTGTGCTATCGGTAACGCAGTACTAGATGTGGTAAATACTCCAGAAGTCTTGGATGGCGTTAAAAAGCGTGAGCAATTGCTGCGTGATGGTCTGAGCAAGATCAATGACAAGTATGATGTTTTCTCTGAAGTCCGTGGCCAAGGCCTGTTGCTTGGTGCCGTGGTAAACGAAAAGTATCAAGGACGCGCTAAAGAGTTTTTAGTGGCAGGAATTGAAGAGGGTGTTATGAGCCTAGTGGCTGGCGCAAATGTTGTGCGTTTCACACCTTCACTCGTGATCCCTGAAGCTGACATCGCTGAAGGCCTAGCGCGTTTCGAGCGAGCTGTCGCTAAAGTAGTCGCAGCCTAAATTGGCAAACGAAGCGCTAGGTCACCTTAGCGCTTCTTTTTTGTCTTTAGGATACTTGATAGCTGCAGTGTCAGTATTGCCTGTTAAAGGCAATGCCTACCTGATAGCGACAAGTGATAGTGAGGAAACTCCTAGATGTTAATAATACGTCCAATCCGATCCACTGATTTTGACGCGCTATATCAAATAGCCGAAGAATCAGGACATGGATTCACATCTTTACCTGTAAACGAAGATCTTCTTAGACGCAAAATTGCGCGGGTTGAAGCTTCGTTTGAAAAACAAGTCGATAAGCCGTTTGATGAAGGCTATTTAATGGTGCTTGAAGACACAGAAACCAGCGAAGTCGTTGGTACTTGTGGTATTGAAGCGGCTGTTGGTATGGAAGATGCGTTCTACCATTACCGTCTTGGTACAGAGGTTTACCATTCCGAGCAAATTGGCGTGCGCAATGAAGTCGAGACGTTAACCTTATGTCATGACTATACTGGCGCCGCAGAGCTATGCACTTTGTTCTTGCGAGGAAGTTACCGCAAGAACAACAATGGCCGTATGTTGTCCCGAAGCCGTTTTCTCTTTTTAGCACAGCATGCCGCGCGTTTTGGCGAAACTGTGATTGCTGAAATGCGTGGCGAGAGCGATGACGAGGGTAACTCGCCTTTTTATGATTGGTTGCAAAAGCACTTTTTAGGCATTGATTTTATTGAAGCTGATTATTTATCAGGCCTAGGACAAAAGGCATTTATGGCGGAAATGATGCCAAAAAATGCAGTTTACGTGTGTTTATTGCCAGAAGAAGCGCAAAAAGTTATTGGTGAAGTACATGCCAATACTCGACCCGCGCTTAATCTATTGCAGGCAGAAGGTTTCAGATGTCGAGGTTACGTCGATATTTTTGATGGTGGACCCACCGTTGAATGTAACCTGCATGATATTCGCTCTATACGCGAAAGCCGCCTGTTAACGGTGACCATTGGTGATGCTCCAGCAGATGCACCAAGCTATATCGTTTCAAACACCCAACTCGCAAATTACCGCGCTACAGCTGCAAATCTAGCTGTATCAGAAGACAATGACAACGTGATCTTAGACGCTGAAACTGCTGCAGGCCTTATGGTTGCAGACGGTGAGCAGATCCGTGTATTGGCCATGTAGGAATAGAATATGACACAATTTATTGAAGGTAAGTGGATAGCAGGTTTAGGTCACGATGTGACATCAATTAACCCTGCAAACCAAGAAGTCATCTGGACAAGTAAAACGGCAACTCCAGCGCAAGTTAATACCGCGGTTGATGCTGCGCGTAACGCGCAATTTGATTGGTTTATGCTGGGTTTTGAAGCGCGTTTAGCGATTGTTGAAGCATACCGTGATCAGCTAGAAGCCAATAAGGCCGATATGGCTGAAGTGATTGCCCAAGAAACGGGTAAGCCACAATGGGAAACCGCAACAGAAGCGGGCGCTATGATCGGTAAAATCGGCTTGTCAGTGGCCGCTTATAATAAGCGTACGGGGACGTCTGAAAGTGAGATCCCTGCAGGACGTGCTGTATTGCGTCACAAGCCACATGGTGTGGTTGCGGTATTTGGCCCTTATAATTTCCCTGGTCACTTGCCTAATGGCCATATTGTACCTGCGCTACTTGCGGGTAACACAGTGGTATTCAAGCCATCAGAATTAACCCCTAAAGTGGCAGAGCTAATGCTTAAGCTTTGGGAAAAAGCGGGTCTACCTGCTGGCGTGCTTAACCTTGTTCAAGGCGAAGTTGAAACGGGTAAGGCGCTTGCGGCTCATCCACAAATCGACGGTTTGTTCTTCACGGGGAGCTCGCGTACGGGTCACATCTTGCATCAGCAATATGCCGGTGAACCAGGCAAAATCTTAGCACTTGAAATGGGGGGTAATAACCCACTTATTATTAAAGGTGTTGAAGATACTAAAGCTGCAGTACATGACATTATTCAATCTGCTTATATCTCATCAGGTCAGCGTTGCACTTGTGCTCGTCGTCTATACGTTGAGAAAGGTGCGCAAGGTGATGCACTGCTTGAACAACTCGCTGCCGCCGTTAAAAAGATTCAAGTGGGTGCGTGGAATGCACAGCCACAACCATTTATGGGCTCTATGATCTCAGAGTCTGCCGCAAAAGGCATGGTTGAAGCACAGCGTAACTTAGTTAACTTGGGCGCAGCTCCACTTGTTGAACTCACTCACCTAGAAGCGGGCACGGGTCTGGTTTCACCGGGTCTGATTGATGTGACTGATGTGATTGAATTGCCTGATGAGGAGTACTTCGGTCCACTACTTCAAGTGATCCGTTATAGCGATTTTGATCAAGCAATCAAGCTGGCTAATGCTACTCGCTATGGTTTGTCTGCCGGTATACTTGCTGATAACCGTGAAGATTATGATTACTTTTTAGCGCGTATTCGTGCCGGTATTGTTAACTGGAATAAGCAGATAACAGGTGCGTCAGGTGCGGCACCATTTGGTGGCGTTGGTGCATCGGGTAATCACAGAGCTAGCGCATTTTATGCCGCTGATTACTGTGCATATCCAGTGGCTTCTGTTGAAGCGGATGCAGTGAGTCTGCCGGCGAAATTGAGCCCAGGCTTGAGCATTTAGTTTTAAGGTAAAGGGAAGAGCTTCGGGGCACTTCTTTATATCAAAGGCTTTGCTGAATCTGTTAAAGCCTTTGAGCAAGTATCAACAACATTTGATACGACGCAAATCTAGCAAGCATTAGTAGCTCTTACCTACCAACCTAGGTGGAGCTGCTAAATCCCTCAAATGTGTACAGCCGCGTGACATAAAAAACAATAAGCACGATGGCGTAAAGGAGTTAACGATGCACACTAATGTAAACGCGTTATTTGAAGCACTTTGGCAAGATTATATTGAGATGGCACCCTCTGCTGCTAAAGTTCATCAGTTACTTTCTAAGGGCGAGAAGATCATCAATGATCATATTGCACTGCGAACGTTTAATATCAGCAAGGTTAACCTTGACGTACTCGCTGCACATTTTGAATCAATCGGTTATGTCGCTTGTGGTGATTATAAGTTTGAAGCTAAAAAGCTTAACGCTAAGCATTTTGAACATCCTGATAGCACTCAGCCAAAGGTGTTCATCTCAGAGTTGTTGGTCGAAGAGTTTAGTGATGAACTCCAAACGACCATTAAAGGCCTAATTGAGCAGGTAGAACCAACGGCAACGACTGCCGATAATTTCCTGTATTCTGGACGCCATTGGGCGCTTGATTCTAAGACTTATGAGTCGTTATTAGCTGAAAGTGAGTATGCAGCTTGGGTTGCGGCATTTGGTTACCGAGCTAACCACTTTACGGTTTCAATTAATCATTTACCCAACTTTGATACCATTTTTGAAGTGAATGACGCACTAAAAACTGCCGGTTTTGTCCTTAATGCTGCTGGTGGTGAAGTGAAGGGCAGTGCTGAAGTGTTGCTCGAGCAGTCGTCAACGATGGCAGATAAGCTTCAAGTTAGCTTCTCAGACGCTGTGGTTGAGATCCCTAGCTGTTTTTATGAGTTTGCTATACGTTATCCAAAAGCTGACGGAGAGCTTTACACAGGCTTTGTGGCTGCGTCTGCCGATAAGATTTTTGAAAGTACTAATGTGAATTAAATCGTCAATTTGGCCACTGGCTCAATGGTGAACTAAACAGGGTGCTAGATTTTTAGCATTAGACACAAAAAAGCCGGAGTCAATCCGGCTTTTTTGTGTCTAGATTTTACGGCTGATAAAGCCATTGGCATTAAACCGAAAAATGCAGTGTCACTTTAAGACCGGATAAAGATAAGCTGTGTTGAAATTGCAATACAATCTTATATTGTTCGGCAATATCCTTAACAATCGATAGTCCGAGTCCGTGGCCCATGGTGGCTTCATCTAAACGTTTTCCCCGATGAGTCAATAGCGCCAACTCTTCTGTTTTCACTCCTGGACCATCATCTTCAATACTGATAATGAGCTGCTGATCATGATTGCTGATACATACTCTAATTTCAGTGTCAGCCCATTTAAACGCGTTGTCTAATAAGTTACCCAGTAGTTCCATGCCATCTTCGCGATGCATGGGGAGTCGTCTGATGTCTGCTGGAATATCTAAGCGGCAATTGATGGTCTTAGTGCGATGCACTTTTTTTAGAGTCTGCACCAGATCTTCAATATCTTTAGGTAATTGCATTTGCGCCGCCGGTAACATATCACCAGTTATACGCGCTGCAGCGAGCTTTCTCTCAATCATTTTATGCACTAGATCGAGTTGTTTTTGTAATGCTTCTGCAGAATCAGGATCTTTTAAGCCTAATACTTCAACTTGTTGCTGCATGACCGCTAGCGGCGTTTTAAGCCCGTGGCTTAAGTTGCCTAAATTATTGCGACTACGCTCAATCTGCTTACTCGAATACAGTAAAAGCTCATTATAGTTCGAGGCTAATGGTTGCAATTCTAAGGGGATGGTATTGAGATCGAATGAAGATATTTCGCCTTCACGTAACCGAGCCAAAGTATCTTTCATTTGACTGACGGGTTTAAAGGATTGACGCAGCACCAAAAAAATCCCCATTATCATTGCCATCAACATAACAAGATTGACGATAAGCTTAGTACCATAAATTTCTGAGACTATTTTGCGACCAATACTTAAGTCTTGCGCTACGGTGAGTGTGGCATTGAGCCCTGAAGTATCAGAATTAAGACCTATCGATAACAGTTGAATATCATGATTTTGTGGCCCCTTGGTCTGCCATGCTCGCGTCTCCCCCTCTTTTAAGTCGGCAACTTCTAAGCGTTGATCCCACAGTGACCGCGATCTTAGCTCCTGCTCTGGCAGATCAAGTTGATAGTAGCGACCTGAATAGACGGGTTTATAGAAATTTGAAAGTTGGGTTTGATCAATGCTGAGGCTGCCGTCCTCGATGTGAGTGGCGAGTAATACTTGTTGAAGATCTTCTTGCAGCCTTGCAATAATCGAATCATGGAAGGCTTGGCGTAGCATGGACTCGAAAAAGACCAGCGCCACTATTGTGGCGATAACAACTAAGCCTGTTAACCACAGGCTTAGTTTGCTACGGATGGATATCATTGCACCACGCCGTGAAAAATATACCCCTGGCCGCGACGTGTTTCGATAGCGGTTTTACCCAATTTTTTACGAAGGTGAGTGACGTATACTTCAACAACATTACTCTCTTTTTCGTCGTCAAATTGATATAACTTATCGGTGAGCTGCGCTTTTGAAAGGAGTTTTTTAGGTGACATTAAGAATATCTTTAATAGCCTAAATTCCATTGCGGTTAGCTCAAAGGTATTTTCACCTATAGTGACAGATTGCTGTCCTTCGTCTAAAGCAACGCCAGCATAAGTGAGCTGTTTGTTAGGTGAGTTGGCTTTACCATGAGCACGTTGGATCAACGCTTGGATCCTGACAAGTAGCTCTTGGGTATGAAAAGGTTTACCTAAGTAGTCATCAGCGCCAGAGTTAAAGCCTTCGACTTTCTCATGCCATTGGCTCCGCGCAGTTAGCATGATAACCGGTGTATGTATGCCTTGTTCACGCCAGCGCTCGAGCAACTCAAGGCCATTACCGTCAGGTAAGCCAATGTCAAGGATCACGCAATCATATTGGGTTTCATTCATTAGATAATCAGCTTCGCTAATCTTGTCGGTAGCATCAGTGACATAGCCTGCTTGCTTAAGCTGTTTTAGCAGTTCTTCAACAAGTAGGGCGTTATCTTCAACAAGGAGTAATTTCATAAAGTGTGCTCTCAATCGTGCCTGTAGCGTTAATCGCGCTTAGCTTTTGACTGGTAATGTTAACTCAAAAGTAATGCAAAGCTATGTGTTTTATATATTACAGTGTTTCTGCAATACAACGACTTGGCATTTTTGCTGGGTTAGTGAGTTGTCCGTTACGTGCATTTAGGATCAGATCTACAATCTCACCATTTGGGTTGCGAATTTGTATTTCATACAGCCAATTGCCATCATATTGGTAAAGATGGGCATCGATAAGCTTACCGTGACAGATAGCTTTGATGCCAACAAGTGTAACGTCTAATGACAGGATTTGACCACTCTTCACCAGCAGTTGCGCTTGATAGTGCTGCACTTCCACTTTTTGATTGGCAAATACCAATACGGGGAGTTTTAGTAAGCAAACTAAAATGCTTAAATAAATAGCAATTTTCAAGCGGTACTCCTAAAAAAAAATGGCCTGAGATTAATCTCAGACCATTTTATAGAAGCTGTATTAAACCGAGCTTAATACTGTATTAGCGAGTACCGTATACTACGATAGTCTTACCATGAGCTTGTATAAGGCTTTGTTCTTCTAGCATTTTCAAGATACGACCAACAGTCTCGCGAGAACAACCAACAATCTGGCCAATCTCTTGACGAGTGATCTTAATCTGCATGCCGTCAGGATGCGTCATCGCATCTGGCTGCTTAGCTAGATGAAGCAATGTCTGCGCTATTCTGCCAGCAACGTCTAAGAAGGCTAAGTCACCCACTTTTTGGCTTGTGCTGTGCAGGCGGTGAGCCATTTGTGAAGAAAGCTTCATCAAAATTTCAGGATTAACCTGAATGAGTTGCTTAAATTTCTTATATGAAATTTCAGCAATCTCACAGGCTTGCTTAGCACGAACCCAAGCAGTACGTTCAGCTTGTTCTTCGAACAGACCTAATTCACCGATAAAGTCGCCCTGGTTAAGGTAAGAAAGAATCATCTCTTTACCTTCTTCGTCTTTAATCAAGACGGCTACAGAGCCTTTTACGATGTAATAAAGCGTATCTGAATCTTCACCAGCGTGGATCAAAGTGCTTTTGGCTGGATACTTATGAATGTGACAGTGTGATAAAAACCATTCCAAAGTAGGATCCGGTTTTGGCTTTCCAATCAGAGCCATGCCTATGTTCCTCGACTGATTTACGTTAAGAGTAAGAATATGCTAATTAAGCATCTTACGTCAATTAAGCAGATGAAACCTTGATGGAAGTCTTACTTTAGACTTATCGCATAAAGGTAACTAGCTATGATGATAGTCTTTTATTCTGATACATTAGTAATATATGTCAACTTATTACGTCTTTTCCAATAATAGTATGGTTAACTCTGCAAGCGATATCACATCTTGTTTGGTCGCTGGCAGTTAGGCGAATCATCGCTTAATACAAGGCTGGATTTAATGTCATAAATTCGGACGCTTTTAATGAGAGTGATTCTCATTTGTGTAGTTAAGGGCTTTATCCTCGACTTTTGTCTGAATTTCTGGCTAACTGCTAAAAGATATAGTTCAGCATTGATCAATTAGCCATGCTTGAGTTGTTTGATTTAATAGGAGCGCGTGTGAAGTTTAGACCTTGGATTTTAAATACTGTAGTGGTCTTTTTGATAGCCGCGAGCCCTGCTGCTCAAGCTTTTTCAATTCCTCAGCCTGTAGGTACAGCTGAAGCCAGCCGGGTAGCACATATCCATTTGAAAGCGGCTCACGGTGATTCCGATGCCCAATATCTGCTTGGGTTGATGTATTTGTCTGGACGATTTGTTGAACAGAACCAAACTGTAGGCATGGAGTGGGTGACCCGCGCTGCTAAGCAAGGCCATGCTAAAGCGCAGCAAACAGTCGCTGACTTGGCGTTTGAAGGCAGCATAGTGACTCGTGACCTGCCAACGGCAAAACAGTGGTACACGGCGCTGAGTAAGCAGGGCAATAAGCGGGCTGACTTTAGATTAGGCTTTATTTATGCTGCTGGTGGCGAAGGGGTTGAGCGTAATTGTGGTAAAGCGGTAGAGCAATTTAAGCTGGTCGGCGATGAGATCTCATTAAGTAATGTTGCTTGGATTTTAGCGACGTGTCCAGAAGCTAAGTATCGAGACGGTGACCAAGCATTAGCGCTGTCACTTAATCTGCTAAAAGCGAATAAAAAAGACCCGACCACATTGGATAACCTTGCCGCAGCGTATGCGGAAGTTGGCGATTTTGATGCAGCCATTTCTACTCAGCAAAAAGCGATTGAGGCATTAGCACTCACCTCTGATCAAAGTAAGACGGGTGCGTTTATCCAGCGATTGGAAACATACCAAAACTTTGAGCCCTTTCGTGAAGTGGTGCCTTTAATCGGTAATTAACACTCATCAAATTTGAAAAGCGCTTAAGTGATTAAGCGCTTTTTTTGTGTCTCGAATAAACCCATTCAACTAGTTATTACCTCTAATCAAATATGGAAATCCACAGACCGACTCAATCGAGGCTGTTATCTGCGGCCATGTTCCGGAGGATAATCTGATCAATATGGGTGTGGAATTCACTTAGTGTTGATTGTTAAGAGAACTTAGCCTGTATTTTCAAGGAGATGAATAGATGAACATGGGGATGGAATTTACTTTATTTAGAGGTTAGCGAGCATCTTCAAGGAGATGAACAGATCAACATGGATGTGGAATTCACTGGATGTTGATTGTTAAGAGAGGTTAGCGAGCATCTTCAAGGAGATGAACAAATCAATATAGATGTGGAATTCACTGGATGTTGATTGTTAAGAGAGGTTAGCCAGTATTTCCAAGGAGATGAACAGATCAACATGGGGATGGAATTTACTTTATTTAGAGGTTAGCGAGCATCTTCAAGGAGATGAACAGATCAACATGGATGTGGAATTCACTTTATTTAGAGGTTAGCAAGCATCTTCAAGGAGATGAACAGATCAACATGGTTGTGGAATTCACTTTATTTAGAGGTTAGCAAGCATCTTCAAGGAGATGAACAGATCAACATGGATGTGGAATTCACTTTATTTAGAGGTTAGCAAGCATCTTCAAGGAGATGAACAGATCAACATGGATGTGGAATTCACTTTATTTAGAGGTTAGCCAGCATCTTCAAGGAGATGAACAGATCAACATGGGGATGGAATTTACTTTATTTAGAGGTTAGCAAGCATCTTCAAGGAGATGAACAAATCAATATGGATGTTGATTGTTAAGAGAGGTTAGCCAGTATTTCCAAGGAGATGAACAGATCAACATGGGGATGGAATTTACTTTATTTAGAGGTTAGCAAGCATCTTCAAGGAGATGAACAGATCAACATGGATGTGGAATTCGCTTTATTTAGAGGTTAGCAAGCATGCCCAAGGTAATAAACAGATCAACATGGATGTGGAATTCACTTTATTTAGAGGTTAGCGAGCATCTTCAAGGAGATGAACAGATCAACATGGATGTGGAATTCACTTTATTTAGAGGTTAGCCAGCATGCCCAAGGTAATAAACAGATCAAGATGGGGGAATTCACCGCCAAGAGCATGCTAACTTATCGTTCTTTCGCCTGAAATCCCGATAAGCCAAAGTCTACAGAACCTACCTTAAACAAATCTTAAGACTGTGAATCGTCGGATTGAATTACTCATTCTCTGGTGTGATTAGCTGCAGTCGCTTATCCATTAAGTCCTTAACCAGTGGGGTTAGGATCAGTTCCATAGCCAACGACATCTTGCCACCTGGCACCACTAACGTGTTGATGCGAGACATAAAGGAGCCTTGGATCATCCGCAAGTAATAAGGGAAGTCGACGTTTTTAATTCCACGAAAACGGATCACCACAAAGCTCTCATCTAAGCTCGGGATGCTTTTTGCACTAAAAGGGTTCGAGGTATCTACGGTTGGCACCCGTTGAAAATTAATATGGGTGCGAGAGAATTGTGGTGTCATATGGTTAATATAATCGTCCATACTGCGCACTATCGAGTCCATGACTTTTTCACGGCTATGACCTCGTTCAGAAGTGTCACGAATAATCTTTTGAATCCACTCTAAATTAACAATAGGTACCATACCTATCAGCAGATCGACATGCTGTGCCACGTCACAATCATCGGTGACTACGCCGCCGTGTAGACCTTCATAATAAAGCATTTCGGTATTTTCGGGCAGCGGATGCCACTGGGTGAAAGTGCCAGGCATTTGGTTGAATGGAACGGCTTCGTCAAAGGTATGCAGGTATGCGCGGGTCTCACCTTGGCCTGTGCTGCCATAGTCGCTAAAGCATTGCTCTAAACGTTGAAAATCGTTGGCTTCAGGGCCAAAGTAACTGATGTTACGATTTTCAGTTTTTTCTTTACGGATCATCACCGCCATTTCTGGGCGAGTGAAATGATGAAAGCTATCGCCTTCAACAATGACTGCATTAATCCCAAGTTGCCTAAAGATATGATTGAATGCAGTTGTTGTCGTTGTCGTACCGGCACCGGATGAGCCTGTAACAGCAATAATAGGATGTTTCGCTGACATTTTTTTACCTAAAATAGAGACAGTTGAATATCACCTGGACACCGCCAAATATGGCTAATGGTTTTGATCCTGCAACAAATCTGGTTCTTCAAAAACTGTATGTGAATTTTATACCCATTCTACTTCAAAGTGCCTGTTTCAGAGCTGCCTGAGCGGAGCCAATTCAAGGCGCACAGTTGTAATAATGGTTGTTCCCTTATCAAACTGCGCAACGAAAAAGTGGCTTTGCTCAGGCGCTCCCTTTGGGTGGGTTTAAAAGTGATTTAAACCGCGTAACTGAACTTGACAATAGACCAGCTATTGCGCTGCGCCCAAAGCCTTGTTTAAGTCACTTTTAATTCCCACTGAAATCATACATCTTGAAGTTGATTGGGTATAGTTATACGTATTCGAATCTCTCAGGTCAATCTTGAGCTGGATCCATTGTTACAATATCTTCTTTACGCCTAATTGCGATAGATTCTTCCTCTTCGCTAAACTCGACCACTAATTCGCCACGCGCGAGTGCGGCACGACAGGTCGAAATTGCACTCTTCATACTGTCTGCATCAGTACCTGAAAAACTGCCATCTTCTAGCTGGCCAATGAGAAACTCTTTGATAATGTTTTCAAATGTTTCAGGGGGCAATTGGTTTAATGATTCATACGGAACTAGCATGGTTTATTCTCAGGTTGATTGAGGTGAGAGGTTAAAAAAGACAAAATTCTCTTTTCAATATAGTAGCGTGGGCGCCATGGCGTACCGCCTTCAATAAAGCCGACATGGCCACCATTCTCATGTAATTCATATTCGACCTGTGCCGCTAACTGGTCACTCGTCGGGATCACTGCATGGGTCATAAAGGGATCATCTTTGGCATGGATCACTAAGGTTGGTTTTTGAATTGTGCTCAAATAGGGAAGACCGCTGGCGCGATGGTAATAGTCGTCCACACCATTAAAACCGTGCAGTGGCGCCGTTATCTGATCATCAAAAGCATAAAAAGTGGTCAATTTTTCAATTTCAGCTTTGCCAATAGGCATTAGGGCTTGTAGTGCTGGAGTCGATAATTTGCCAATCATCTTCTCCTGCAGTTGTTTGATTAGATAGCTCTGGTACATCTTTGAAAAGCCGCTCTCTAGGCGTTTAGCGCATGCAGCAAGGTGTAACGGTGCAGAGATGGCAACGGCTCGATCAATTAAGCTTTTCTCTTGTTGTTCGCCTTGATACTTAATCAAAACGTTACCACCAAGACTATACCCCACAGCCAGTAAAGGGGAGTCCGGATAGCGTTGTTTAAGTAGCATCAGAGTCGCCTGAATATCTTGAGTATCACCGCTATGATAACCCCTGACCAGCCTATTTAATTCGCCAGAGCAACTTCGATGATGATGTACTACGGCGCATCGTTTTTGCGTTTTACATTCGGCCAGAATACGGCGTGCATAATGAGACGCTGAACTGCCCTCTAGGCCATGTACGATAACAACAATGACCTGGCCTGTTTGGGGCTTACCTTGCCAGTCAAGATCAATAAAATCACCATCGTCTAACTCTAATCTTTCCCTTTCTAACGGTGGTCTGTCCACTTTGGTTAGCACGGGTAAAATCGTTTGGATATGGGGGTTTTTAGCCCACCAGGCAGGTGAAAATTTGTGTGTCATCATAATTGGCTATTGCTGAAAATTAAAACGTGTGTTTAATTGTTATTATGACAAGAGTGTAACACAGATCGAAAAAGCAAATTTGGAGCGCTTTAACTCAGTGTCTTAATGGTGATTAGGCAAGATGAAAACCCCACCTTTTATCAACGTCAGCTTTTATAAAAAGCCAATAATAACAATAAGAGGACAAGATGGAACGACGTACTTTTATAACGACTGCATTAGCTGGAACGGCATGCCTAGCACTAGGCGTTAATTATTGTTCTACCGATTACATCAATGTCAATCCTAAGCTTGATGGTAAACATCGACTGCTTTTTAGCGTATTACTGCCAGTATTTCTCGACGGTGCACTACCTGACGTACCTGGGTTAAAAAGAGATGCTGAAAACCGCACCTTAGATGCTATTGAACAAACGATCTTGTTGTTACCCGAAGATAGCCAGGCCGAGCTTGAACAGTTGTTAGACTTATTAGAAGGGCGATTAGGACTGTTAATTCTTACGGGCAGCATGACGCCACTGATGATGCGTAACAGCGTGGAATTAATAGAGATGCTGCAAGGATGGCGTACAAGCTATATCGAAATGATGGTGACAGCTTATCAAGGTTTAAGAGAGTTGGTCATGGCAAGCTATTACTCGGACCCGGAGCATTGGAGCCGATTACATTACGCTAAGCCCGATTTTCTTGAGGAGATTAATTGATGTTATTCGTAAACCGTGTCGGTTGTGAGGAGTAATTTGTGGCCATTGAAGATCCGATTGTTACTGGGCTAAATTCGGGCTGGGCGCATATTAATGCGGGACAGTTAACATCAAATCAAACGTTTGAAGCTGATGTGGTTATTGTGGGGAGTGGCGCTGGAGGCGGAACTGCCGCAGAGATCCTCACTAATGCTGGCTTGTCAGTCATTATTGTTGAGGGCGGGCCTCTGAAGTCTTCTAAAGACTTTGTTATGGAGGAGCGGAGCGCTTATCCTGATCTCTACCAACAAGCAGCTGGAATGAAGACAACCGATAAAGCGATTGGTATTTTTCAGGGCCGAGCTGTAGGGGGCTCCACTACGATTAATTGGACGACATCTATCCGAACTCCAGATCCCGCTTTAGCTTATTGGGCCTCAAAAAAATCGGTCGTCGGACTTTCAACAGATGAGTTGACACCTTGGTTCAAAAAAATGGAACAGCGGCTCAATATCAGTGAATGGACATTCGATCCTAATCGCAATAATGCCGCTTTAAAAGAAGGGTGTGAGCAGTTAGGTTGGGATTACACTGTTATTAAGCGCAATGTAAAAGGGTGCTGGAATACAGGGTATTGCGGTATGGGCTGCCCGGTGAATGCTAAACAATCAATGTTGGTAACCACAATACCTGCTGCGTTAGAGCAGGGCGCGACACTGGTCAGTCAGGCCAAAGTGATGAAGCTTGAGCATCATAATGACAAAATTTATGCATTAAAAGCACAGGCATTAGACAGTAATATGAAACCGTTACCGGTGGAGATCGTCTTCAAGGCAAAGCACTATATTCTGGCCGCGGGTGCAATCCATACACCGACGATAATGTTGCGCTCAAAGTTACCTGATCCATATGAGATTATCGGTAAACGGACTTTCCTGCATCCAAGTTTACTTAGTGGTGCTATTTTCTCTGATCCCATTAATGGTCATAGTGGCGCACCACAATCCATTTATTCAGATGAGTTTGTATGGAAAAATGGCGTCGATGGCGAGCTCGGTTATAAGCTAGAAGTACCGCCCATTCATCCTATTTTGATCGCATCCAAAACGATAGGTTACGGACAAAGTCATGCTGAATTAATGGCGAACTTTAACCAACTACAAGTCACCATCGCGTTGGTTAGAGATGGTTATCATGAGAATAGCCCTGGCGGTGAGGTTAAGTTAACCGATCATGGCAGTACGTTAGACTACCCGCTCACGGATGCTTTTTGGCGAGCAGCAAGACGTGCTTACGCCAGTATGGCTGAGCTGCAATTTGCCGCTGGAGCCAACAAGGTGTTACCCATTAGTGAGGGCATGCCTTATTTAAACAGTTGGCCCGAAGCTAAAAAGGCAATTGCGGAGATGGACTTGGCGCCATTAAAGACGGTTGTTGCCTCTGCACACGTGATGGGAGGGTGTCCGTTAGGGGAAGACCCTAAAATGTCGATGGTCAATAGTTACGGTGAGTCTCACTACTTTGACAACTTATCGGTAATGGATGGATCCATATTTCCCACGAGTTTAGGTGCAAACCCGCAATTGTCGATATACGGAATAACGGCACGCAATGCGACTCGTCTTGCAGAAAAATTGACCGCCAGTTAAACAACAATATTTTGAGTATTAAAAAAGCCCGCTGATAACAGCGGGCTTTTTATTGTTCAATAATCTATCTTAGCATTTACAGTGGTGCTATTAGGCCACTGTTAATGTTGCTAATATCATCTTCATTCAATGTACCTGCAGCTTGCTTAAGCGCAATGATTGAATTGATATAGCCATAACGCGCATCAGACAGTTTACGTTTTGAATCGTATAAGTCTCGAGTACGGTTTAACACGTCAACGATAGTACGAGTGCCCACTTCAAAACCGGCTTGAGTTGCTTTTAGTGCACTCTCTGATGAGATCACTGATTGCTCATATGCACGGATTGAACTGATCGAAGCGCCAACGTTGTTAAAGTTATTACGGATATCTTTAACGACTTTACGGTGTGTCTGTTCAAGCTTCTCACTTGCTTCAACATACTGATACTGAGCTTGATTGACTTGAGAAGTGACTTTAAAGCCTTCAAAAATAGGAATGCTCAGTGTGACACCAACTGTGCCATTATCGAAGTCAGGTTGGTTAATACCACCGGTGTCTTGTTCAATTCCCTTCTTATATCCTGCATTTAGGCTCAGTGAAGGCATGTGACCGGCTTTATAAAGCGTAATGGTCTCTTCGGCAATATCT
Organism: Shewanella sp. Choline-02u-19; assembly: GCF_002836205.1. Taxonomy (NCBI): domain Bacteria; kingdom Pseudomonadati; phylum Pseudomonadota; class Gammaproteobacteria; order Alteromonadales; family Shewanellaceae; genus Shewanella; species Shewanella sp. Choline-02u-19. The sequence continues at coordinate 3,035,741 of NZ_PJBE01000013.1, read as the reverse complement.
TTACCAATACGTGTTGTCATTAAATCAACGTTATTGGTTTCTGCTATTTTGACCCAGTCAGCCGATATTGCGGGGGCAATGGGGGCTGCTGAAAAACGGTTAGTGTCTAAGATATTAATACTCTTATGATCAATACCGGTAATTTCACGCAGTGCTTCATAGCTATTGGCAAGTGTATTTTCAGCTAGAATTTCAGTTGCGTTGGCTAAATCATATTGTGCTTGAGCTTCATGCACGTCGGTAATCGCGGTAAGACCTACGGCAAAACGTTGTTTTGTTTGTTCAAGTTGGCGATCAATTGCACGTTTCTCTGAACCTTGGAACTCGTAGTTATCTTTTGCGGTAAGGACATCGAAGTATGCTGTCGTGACACGGATAATCAAATTTTGTAGCGAAGATGCATATGCAGAGTCAGCTTGAGATGCCGCTTTTTCTGCCAAGCTTAAACCTACCCATGCACTGTGATCATAGATAACTTGATTTAAAGAAATGCCACCAACGATGCCGCTGGTATCTTCAGCGGTGTTTGCTGAATTATCGTTCCACGCTTTATCGTAACCGACATTGGCACTAATGGTTGGCAATAGCGGTGCACGTTGCTCTTCTATTTGCTCATAAAGTGCATCACGCTGTGCTTTGGCTTGCAGCGCAATAGGATCACTGGTTAATGCTTGTTGATATATCTGTAGAAGGTCGTCGGCATGTGCGACCTGAGCAGAGACGGCCAGCGTCAGTGCGGCACATAGATAGCGGATCTTGAATTTCATTTGCTGTCCTTTTAGACAAAATTCCCCATTGAGGAGCGAATTTAACTTTGTTTTGTTTAGTTATGCCTAACTTAAAATGAAAAGTTAGGCGGTTTGCGCTTCCCGACGCTTCCCAATACATCTAAACTTAGTGGGTAGATAGTAAAAACCTACAATTCCTAAGTCAACTATGAAGTGTAACAGTTTTTTATCGCAATAATCAGATCTGCCTTTTATCTTAGTATTAATATATTTACTTTGCTTTGTTTTGGCATAAACACCTTGATAAACAAGTAGGTTTAGGGGAATAAATGAACAATACTTTTAGTCATAAAGATGTTGAATTGCTCGCTAAGAAAACCTTATATAAAGGTTTCTTCAAAATGGAAGAGTATCGCTTTAAACATCGGCTGTTTGACGGCGGTTGGAGTGGTGAGGTCACAAGAGAGGTGTTTGAAAGAGGACATGCTGTCGTTGTGTTACCCTACGACCCGATTAAAGATAAAGTGGTGCTGATTGAGCAGATCCGCATACCAGTGCTCGGCAGCGCTAAATCGCCTTGGTTGTTTGAATTAGTCGCCGGGATGATTGATCCGGGTCAAACATCTGAAAATGTTGCCATTAAAGAGCTTAAAGAGGAAACCGGTCTTGACGCGTTGAGTGTTACTAAGCTGAATCAGTATTTTTCAAGCCCAGGTGGTACAAGCGAGCGCTTTGACTTTTATTGGGCTGCAGTGGATTCATCAAATGCGGGTGGAAACTACGGTTTACCTGAGGAGCATGAAGACATAAAAGTCCATGTAGTGGACAGAGAATTAGCTTACAAAATGTTAACAGATGGACTGATAGATAATGCCTCCACCGTCATTGGCCTGCAATGGCTGCAATTGAACTATCGAGATTTGATTAAACGCAATAGTGAAAAATGATCATTGTTGCTCGGCTTAAAAGATCCTTGGAACTATATCGTGTCAAAAGTCACATACGTCCGCAAGAACAAGTACCAGCCCAATATCAGTCAGTTTTTGGCTGTCTGTGCTCGCAACTATATGCATATTCAGCGTTGGCTTACACAAGAGCCTTGCGAAGGTCAGCATTGGCAAGTTGCTGGTGAGTTTGGTCGGCTGGATGTTCGGCTGTTGGAAAATACTAAATATACTCAACTGGTCGAAATTTCAAGGTGTGCAGGCGATCATGCATTAGTGTCAAGGCCCAAAGTATCAGTTCGCGTTTATCATGATGCTAAATTAGCAGAAGTGTTAACTAGTCAACAGATTTACCAATTACGTCCAGTGTATGATTATCCAAATATGTATATGCATCATCGTGATGAAAAGTATCAAGTGAATGCGTTTCTTGAAGAGTTATTGAAGATCGATAACTTGACTAAATTTATTTGTTAATCTGGTATTTAGGTAATTACTTTGCTAAAAGAGGCAATCTCTTATTCAATTTCTGAGTCAGGCAGTGTGAGAATGGTGCAAGTCACTGACCCTCATCTTTTTGCTGATCCTGAAGCCCAGTTACTAGGTTTGAACACTTCCCATAGCTTGAATGCAGTATTGAATACCATTGCTGCTGTTGATTACCCGGCACACTTTATGTTGGCGACAGGGGATATCAGTCAAGACTATTCAAACCAGTCTTACCATAATTTTGTCGATGCTATTACCCCGTTAAACTTGCCTTGTCATTACTTGCCTGGGAATCATGATGACCCCCGTATTATGAATCTGCATATGCAGGGTGAGAAAGTATATGGGCAAAAAAGGATACTGGCAGGTAATTGGCAAATTATTATGCTGGATTCTACGGTTAGAGGCAGGCCCGGTGGGCATATGTCGGATGACGAGTTAAGTCTCATTGATAATGCCATTAAAGCTGAACCTAACCGCTACACCCTGCTGGTGATGCATCACAATCCTGTTCTTGCGGGTTGTGCTTGGTTAGATCAACACTGTATGGACAACGGCAGCGACTTTATTGAGCAGGTCTCGCGTTACCGACAAGTCAAAGGGCTACTTTGGGGACATATCCACCAAAGTATTGATACTATTCATCTAGGGCCACATGGGCCAGTCAAGTTAATGGCCACGCCGTCGACTTGTATTCAATTTAAACCTAAGTCTCCCTATTTTGCATTAGATGCACTTCAACCGGGTTACCGTTTGCTGGAGCTTAAGTCTGATGGTAGCATCCTAACTAACGTGTATCGGGTACCAGGCGAAAACTTTTCACCTGACAATGAAGCTGGCGGTTATTAAGTAAGATATAACACCGCAGCGTGAGGAACTATGCTGCTTTATATTCATGGATTTAATAGCTCTCCGCTTTCAGACAAAGGACTTGTGACCGCAAGTTTTATTAAGCAACATTATCCCGAATTAGACTTTTATCAACCACAGTTGCCTAGTGAGCCACTAGAGGCGATGGCGTTATTGATTCAAATAGTAGAAAAAGCCAAAGCTGCAAATAAGCCGGTGAGCTATATAGGCTCTTCATTAGGAGGCTATTTTGCCAGTTATTTGGCTGAAAACTACGGTGGGCGCGCAGTTTTGATTAATCCTGCGGTAAAACCCTTCGAACTGTTTGATGAATTCATCGGCACTCAGTACAATCCCTATACAAATGAAACCTATCAGGTTTCAACTAAACATAAACAGGATATTGCTGAGTTCGATACTGCAGCTATTATGAATCCTGATCGCTTTTATGTACTGTTACAAACAGGCGATGAAGTACTCGACTATAAACAGGCCGTACAGAAATATCATTGTTGTAAACTGTTAATAGAACCAGACGGCGAACATCGCTTTATAGGCTATGAAAAGCAGCTTGCTTCCATTTGTGAATACCTGTTTTCTTGACAAATAGACCCGTAGGGCCGCAACATGGCCTGAATAACAAAAAAATATGTGTGCCATGACAAATCAATACACCTCAGATGCTATTGAAGTCCTAAACGGACTTGACCCTGTAAAACGTCGCCCGGGTATGTATACCGATACTTCGCGCCCGAACCATTTAGGACAGGAAGTCATAGATAATAGTGTCGACGAAGCTCTCGCTGGGCACGCAAGTCGTATCGACGTTATCTTACATACTGACAACTCACTTGAAGTCACTGATGACGGCCGCGGCATGCCTGTGGATATTCATCCTGAAGAGGGGATCCCCGGCGTTGAGTTGATCCTCACTAAGCTGCATGCTGGTGGAAAGTTTTCTAATAAAAACTACCAATTTTCCGGTGGTCTACATGGGGTGGGTATTTCGGTTGTTAACGCCCTGTCTAACCGAGTTGAAATCACCGTAAGACGAAATGCTGAAGTCTATGATATGGCTTTTGAGCACGGTGAAAAAGTGGAAGATCTACGTGTCACTGGCACCTGTGGTCAACGAAATACCGGTACTCGAGTCCATTTTTGGCCAGATATAAGCTATTTTGACTCAGGCAACTTCTCAGTGAGCAAGCTCAGTTATTTACTTAAAGCTAAGGCTGTATTGTGTCCTGGTTTGAGAATTAAGTTTGTAAACAAGCAGGCTAATGAAACACAAGAGTGGTTCTATGAAAGCGGCTTAGAAGATTATTTAAAGTCGTCAATTGCTGGTGCCCCTACGTTGCCAGAAGACCCATTTGTAGGGAGTTTTAAAGGTAATATTGAAGCCGCTGATTGGGCTATCACTTGGTTACCTGAAGGTGGCGATTACTTAAATGAAAGTTACGTAAACCTTATTCCAACACCGTTAGGTGGTACGCACGTCAATGGTTTTAGGCAAGGTTTGCTCGAGTCCATGCGTGAGTTTTGTGAATTTAGAAACTTAATGCCACGTGGTATCAAGTTAACTCCTGAAGATATCTGGGATCGTTGCACCTTTATCTTGTCTATCAAGATGCAAGACCCACAATTTTCAGGGCAGACCAAAGAGAAGTTATCGAGCCGACAATGTGCAGCTTTTGTATCAGGGATTGTACGCGATGCATTTAGCCTGTGGTTGAACACCAATACAGAACAAGCTGAAGCCTTGGCTGATATGTGCATTAATAATGCACAGAAACGTTTAAAAGCAGCAAAGAAAGTTGCGCGAAAGCGTATTACCTCTGGCCCAGCATTACCTGGGAAACTGACCGATTGCAGTGGTCAAGACCCAATGCGTGGCGAACTGTTCTTGGTGGAAGGTGACTCTGCAGGGGGGAGTGCTAAGCAAGCGCGTGATCGTGAATTTCAAGCAATTATGCCGTTGCGAGGTAAAATCCTCAATACTTGGGAAGTCGATGCATCGCAAGTGCTGGCATCACAAGAGGTTCATGATATCTCGGTTGCCATTGGTTGTGATCCCGACAGCACTGATATTTCTGAATTAAGGTACGGTAAAATCTGTATTTTAGCGGATGCTGACTCCGATGGATTGCATATTGCGACCTTGTTGTGTGCGCTATTTATGAAGCATTACCGTGTCCTGGTGGAGCAAGGACACATTTATGTGGCTATGCCACCTTTGTTCCGTATCGATATTGGCAAAGAAGTGTTCTATGCACTCGATGATTCAGAGAGAGACGGTATTATTGACCGCATCGCAGCTGAAAAACGCAAAGGGAAAGTCCAAGTAACACGATTTAAAGGACTAGGTGAAATGAATCCACTGCAGCTGCGTGAGACCACAATGGATCCCAATACGCGTCGATTGGTTCAACTGACCATTGACGATGTTGATGACACATTAGCACTGATGGATATGCTGCTTGCTAAAAAACGTTCTGGCGACCGAAAAATTTGGCTGGAGACAAAGGGTGATTTAGCGCAGATCTAGATAGATCGCTTACCTCAACAGAGCACTAAACTAAAAGAAGAATAATGACGTTTAAAAATCACCCCAAACAAATATGTGTCGGCCTGTCCGCAATATTGATTCAGCTTATTTGTAGCGCAACGAGTATAGCCGCGGAGCCTGTGATGATCACAGTCTCTAAAGGCTTTGGTTTAACACTGTTCGCTTCCGATTTGGGCGATGCGAAACAGCTGGCCTTAGGGAGCAATGGCACACTGTTTGTTGGCTCCTACAAAGAAGGAACCATAACCGCGCTCGTGGATGCAGACCAAGATGGTAGAGTAGACAAGCGTTATATCATTGCTAAAGGGCTGCATTACCCCGAAGCGATTGCTTTTCATGATGGTGCTTTATATGTGGCTGAAGATGAACGGATCTTAAGATTTGTTGATATTGAATCACGGCTAAGGCGTCCGGGCCGAGCGAAAGAAATTTATGATCGTTTACCTGGTAACACCCAAAAAAGTAAACGTGCCATGCATTTTGGCCCTGATGGCAGGCTTTACATCGCGATTGGTGCACCCTGTAATGTGTGTGAGCCTGAAGCACCGTTTGGTAGCATTATTGCTATCGACGTCAACACTGGCGAAAGCGAGCAAATTGTGAGTGGTGTTCGTCGAGTTGCGGCTTTTGACTGGTCTGTTGAAGATAAAGAGTTGTGGTTTTCAGACTTAGGCCGAGATTGGATGGGCGATAACCTACCGCCAGATGAGATTAATAAAGTTGAAACTGTAGGCAGTCATTATGGCTTTCCCTATATCCACGGAAAAGATGTTATTGAACCCGCTTATGATAAGCCTAAAAACTTAAAAGTGGTCGCTCCCCAATACGAACTACCTGCTCACGTTGGACCTAAGGGGCTGCACTTTTATCGTGGCGACCAATTTCCAGAACGTTATCAGAATCAAATGTTTGTTGCTGAAAACGGTTCGTGGAATCGCTCAAGTAAAGTTGGCTATCAAATAGTAATGCTTGAGATAAAAGATAAACAAGTCGTCAAGCGTAGCACCGTTGTTAGCTTCTTAGATGGTGAATTTCCGGTAGCCAGACCCCATTCGTTGATCACCGCACCCGATGGTGGCATGTATATTTCGGACGATTTGAAAGGTAACGTTTACCGTTTGTATTACAAAGAGACACAAAAAAATCAGTCACAGGATAATGATTAATGAGTGATGCGATAGATTTAAGCTTAGACGGCGTAGAGCAAATGCCAATGCGCCGCTTCACGGAAGAGGCCTACCTTAATTATTCCATGTACGTGATCATGGACCGTGCTCTGCCGCATATTGGTGACGGACTGAAACCGGTACAAAGGCGTATCATTTACGCGATGAGCGAGCTTGGCTTGTCCGCAACGTCAAAGCATAAGAAATCAGCTCGTACGGTCGGTGACGTGCTCGGTAAATACCATCCTCATGGTGACAGTGCATGTTACGAAGCCATGGTGCTTATGGCACAGCCGTTCTCATATCGTTATCCATTGGTCGACGGTCAAGGAAACTGGGGAGCACCCGATGATCCTAAGTCATTTGCGGCGATGCGATATACCGAAGCTAGACTGTCAAAATTTTCTGAAGTTCTGCTAAGTGAACTTGGACAAGGGACTGTTGATTGGGGCGTAAACTTTGATGGCACCATGAAAGAGCCGTTAGTTATGCCCGCGAGATTGCCTCATATCTTACTCAACGGCATTACCGGTATCGCTGTTGGTATGGCGACAGATGTGCCACCACACAATGTTAAGGAGCTTGTGGGAGCTTGTATCGAGTTACTCGATAACCCGAAAGCTGACTTGCCACGTTTGATGGAGTTTGTTCCTGGACCTGATTACCCAACAGAAGCAGAGATAATTACTCCAGCTGCTGATATTGCCAAAATATATCAGACCGGTAAAGGCTCGATTAGAGCCCGTGCTGTATACACGGTTGAAAATGGTGAGGTGGTGATTACCGCATTGCCACATCAAGCGAGTAGCGGCAAAATATTAGAGCAAATGGCAGGGCAGATGCAGGCTAAGAAGTTGCCCATGGTAACGGATTTACGTGATGAGTCTGATCACGAAAGCCCTGTTCGGATGATCATTGTGCCGCGTTCTAACCGCGTTGATTGTGATCAGATGATGGCACACCTTTTTGCAACCACGGATTTAGAGAAAAGTTATCGAGTCAATCTTAATATATTAGGTCTAAACGGACGTCCACAAGTTAAAGGTCTACTTGAAATATTAACGGAGTGGCTGGTGTTCCGTACCACAACGGTTAAGCGTCGTTTAGAATACCGTTTAGATAAAATCTTATCGAGACTGCATATTCTTGATGCCCTAATGGTTGCATTTTTGAATATAGATGAAGTCATCGAAATCATCCGTTTTCACGATGAGCCCAAAGCTGAGTTAATAACAAGATTCAATCTGTCAGATAAGCAGGCCGATGCGATTTTGGATCTGAAATTGCGCCATTTGGCTAAGTTAGAAGAGTTTAAGATCCAGTCTGAGCAAAATGAGTTAGCCGCTGAGCGTGACAAGCTGCAACTGTTGTTAAGTTCTGAGCGTCGTATGAAAACGTTAATTAAAAAAGAACTGATTAGAGATGGTGAAAATTACGGTGATGAGCGACGCTCTCCACTGGTAGAGCGCGGAGAGTCTAAAGCGCTTACGGAGCTAGAACTTGTCCCTGTAGAGTCTGTTACTGTTGTATTGTCAGCAAAAGGCTGGGTACGATGTGCCAAAGGGCACGAGGTTGATGGAAAGAGCTTGTCTTATAAAGAGGGTGATGAATATCTCTGTGCCGCTCCTGGGCGCAGTAATCAACCGAGTGTGTTTATTGATACTTCCGGTCGGTCATTCGCCACTGAAACCCATACGTTGCCGTCAGCCCGTTCTCAAGGCGAGCCAATAACCACTCGCTTTAATCTCGCACCTGGTGCAACGGTAGAGCATGTATTACTGGCAGATGAAGAGCAGTGTTATATTTTAGCCTCAGATGCCGGTTACGGATTCGTTGCGGCAAATAAAGATATGATATCGCGTAATAAAGCGGGTAAAGCTTTGTTGAGTTTACCTACCAATGCGAAGGTATTGCTGCCACAAAAAGTCGATAAATCGACAGCACAATCTATTCTAGCGATTACCAACGAAGGCAGAATGTTACTCTTCTCGTTAGATGCTTTACCGCAGCTGACCAAAGGTAAGGGTAACAAGATCATTGGTATACCGACTGAACGCGCTAAAAGCCGGGAAGAGTTGCTAACACATCTACAGGTGATCCCTGAAGGTATGTCTGTCACCTTGTGGGCCGGTAAGCGGAAACTCACCTTAAAGCCAAGTGATTTGGAGCATTACCGCGGGGAGCGTGGCCGTAGAGGAGCTAAGTTACCCCGTGGACTTCAGCGTGTTGATAGTGTTGAGTTAGGCGAAGGTTCGCCGCAAGAGTAGCGGAAACCTCTGAATGATAGACAATAAAAATGCAGCCAAATGGCTGCATTTTTTATTGATAAACCGCTTCCTAAATACTAAGCGACTTCATAACAATTGGGTTCAATATCGACTTGTCTTTGGATTATTTGAGTTGCCATCTTTGCACATTTACCACATTGGCTTGCAACGCCCAGACGCTTCTTTACATCCGCTAATGAAGCATCGCCTTGGCTAACGGCTTCTTTAATCTGGGTATCTGTAATGGCATGACAAAGGCAAACGTACATAAATAATGATCCAACAATCGAATATGCACGCAGTATAAATGAAAACGATTCTCAATGCTAATAACTAATGAGAATGGTTATCAGTCGTTTGTTAGGTTTACCGTTATTAAAAAGGTTGCAGTGGATCACAACCCAGTGGCAGCTTGCGCACTTGGTTGTGTTTTATGTTGCTTTGTCGGTTCATGACTCTTGCGCTTGTAAGACGGGTTTAATAGCCGCGTTCGAAATGAACTCGATGAGATAGCTTTTCCCCCTTTATCCACTTACGGTAGTTTTCTGAGAAGATCTCTACCACTTGCTCAGGAAAGCTTGGCGCGGCAATATGCGGCGTAATCACCACATTGTCGAGTGACCAAATAGGGTGTTCCTCAGGCAAAGGTTCTTGATTAAAGACGTCAAGGATCGCTTGTTGCTGCTGGTTTTGGATCAGCTGAATGTATAAGGAGTCTAAATCGAGTACATCGCCTCTACCGAGATTAAATAACACTACCTCTTTTTTTAACAACGATAGCGTATGTTGGTTGAGTGCTCCTCGTGTTTCAGGGGTACTGGGTAAAATACTGGCGACAGCATCAGCACGAGGCAGGTGGTGTGTTAGGTTGGCTAACGTGTCGACTTCATCGAAGCCTTTTGTCGGTTTTGCGCCACGATTAATGCCAATGACATGCATGCCGAAATGTTTAGCTGTTTGGGCTATATGCTTAGCAATGGAGCCTGTTCCTAACAGCAATAGGTTTTGCCCTTGCAACGTTTTGTAGCTACCCGGAAGCCAAATTTTTTGAGCTTGCTGATTTCTATATTTGACGTGCTCTCGCTGATACGCCAATAGATAACCAAACAGATACTCACTCATTAATGGACCAAAAATGCCACGCACATTGGTCAGCTCATAGTCTCGGCGCTGTCTCGGTTTTACGAGTGCATCCACTCCAGCAAACGTCGACTGCATCCATTTCAAATTGGTAGCATGGGGCAATATGGGGGCGGCGAGACTGGGTTCTGCGAGCCAGATGTCGGCATTGAAAATATTTTGTGGGTTATCATCCAGAATGTGAATATTAGGCAGATGGCAAGAAGCCAAAAGCTGACGATAGCGTTCATTTTCTCTGGTAAGCAATAGTAACTTGTGTCCCATGCAGACTCCCTTTATTCTAGCTCTACATCATTAAACTTGAGGATATTAATGTCTAAATTAATTGAATTTATTAGCTATTTAGGTTCGTTTATCTATCCTTGGCTAACAGAAGTTTCAACTGCAATTATTGCTTGTGCACTTGTTGTATTTGGTAGTGATATTAACCGCTTTTTGCGCCGCTATTTAACGGGGCGATCTTTTATTATTCGAACATTCATTTTTGTCTTAGTAAATGCATTCGGCTATGGCTTAATCATTGTGAAGTTAAGCCCGCTACTAGCGCAATATATGGCTGGAGTATCTTCACACTGGTTGTTCCTGCTTATTATCGCGATTTTCTTTGCTATAGGGGGTTGGGCTCAACGAAATAAACAAGTTTAAGCCATTAATTCTAGTGTAGATTACATTGCACTATTTTGAGAAAGAGATATTCAAACTATCAGCTATAAATTGCATGATTGGTTATTCATTGGCTCAATTCTATCCCGTTAATGTTTCGCTAATGCGGTAATGGCTTTATCTGGAAAGTTAGTAAAGATGCCATCCACTCCAAGTGCCGCCAGCATTGTTATGTCGTCGGCAAAATCCACGGTATAAACATAAACTTTAGCCCCGCGTTGGTGTGCATCATTAATCATCTCTTCGGTGACAAAACTGAGGCCTAAATGGATAGAGTAGGCGTCGAGATCGGTGACCACTTGCGCTAAATTAAGTGGCACGCCCTCAATCAGTGGCGCCACATTGGCGCAAGGAAAAGACTGTTTAAAGGCTTTTAACATCGGGTGATTAAAAGATGAGATTAACAATAAGCTTGGATCATAATTCTGCTCGTGGAGCAGACTAGCGTACAGGTTAATAAAGGCGGGCAACACCGATAGGCCTTTAAGCTCTATATTGACTTCAATATTGTGAGGCTTTAACGCGGCTAATACCTCTGTCAGCTTAGGAATCGCTTCACCAGAGACGAAGATACTTAGTAAATAATCTTTAGTTGCTTTATCGATAAGCCCTTTACCCGAGCTTTTGGCGTCAAGCCTTCTATCGTGAAAAACATAGAGTTCGCCTTCGACCAAATGAATATCCAACTCAACGGCTTTTGCTCCTAGTGCAACCGCCTTCATAAAAGCTTTGGTGGTATTTTCAGGAGCGCAGCCACTTGCGCCGCGATGAGCATATATTTTCATTAGTTGGCTTCTTGAGTCATTGAGTATTAGGTTCTTATCAAGCTTTGGACATCTTTACTCTGTCCCGTCGATAAATGAACTTCTAGCTGAGGGTAGGCGAGCTCTAAATCGTTATCGCGTAACTTCTTGCTGATCTGTTTGTGCAGTTTGTGTCTTAATGGCCAACGAGTGCCCATATCTTTTGCATAGGCTCTCACTTCAAAGTCTTGAGTATGTTGGCCAAAGCCTGCAAACCAAACTTCTGGCTCTGGCGTTAGAAGTGCATCATCACACTCTTGAACCGCTTGATAAAGGGCTGCTTCAACACGAGCAGGATCGGAGTCTCGTGCAACGGATACATAAACAATAACGCGTGTAATAGGATCTGACAGCGACCAGTTAATTAACTGCTCGGTAATAAAGGCCTTGTTGGGCACAATAATCTCTTTACGATCCCAATCAATAATTGTGGTTGCTCGGATCTGAATTTTACTTACCGTTCCGGTGAGATCTCTGATCGTCACCGTATCACCAATTCGAACTGGTTTTTCAAACAGAATGATCAAGCCAGAGATAAAATTAGCGAAGATCTCTTGTAGACCAAAACCTAAGCCGACCGATAATGCAGCGACTAGCCACTGCAGCTTAGACCACTCCATTCCGAGTGTTGAGAAACCACTTAATATACCGAAGAAGATCACCAGATAGCGGCTAACTGTCGTGAGGGCAAAACCAGTACCTTGGCTTAAATCGAGCCGTTGCAGGATGGTTAACTCAATCAAACCTGGCAGATTAGTGGCTATCATCATCGAAAAACCAACAATGATAAATGACAGTAGCAATGACTTTAAGGTTATTGGTAATTGCTGCTCAATGCCATTGAGCGTGGTATTACTAGACCATAACGTCACCCCATCTAGCAAAGAGAACAACGCAGTATGAGTTTGGGTCCACAGTCCTACAATACTGGCTAAAAATGCCAATAGTAACAATGAGCGGACTAGGCCCAGAGATTGACCTGAAATGGTCTCTAAATCGACCTCTGGTTCTTCATAGGTATCTAATTGTTCAGGAGCGTTTACTTCGCCTTTCTCACGTTGGGCGAGTACCTCCGCACGTTTAGCTTTAGCGCGTTCGAACGCAATACGTCGTCTTTCAATGAGCATCCAACGTTTGGTTAATTGATATAACAGTAAGAAACCTAAGCCTAAAATGAGTGATATCTGTAGCTGTAAAAACATTTGAAATGCAGTGTAGTAGTAGCCGAGAAAAGCTAATAACGCACAGGCAATAGGGGTCATTATCAGCAATGCCCAAAGTAGTTTTTGGATCAGTTTTCTATTTTTATCGTTCTGATGATGTTTATTGCCTCGATTAGCAATGTTTAAAATATCTTTATAGAACCAGAACAGCATTAAGCAAAAAATAATGAATGCACCGCGGCCAAGGCTATTTCTAACAAGAGAGGTGTCGATGATCTCTGCAAATGCGGCAAATCCCAAAAATGGCATAACCATAATCGTGAGTTGTTTAAATCGCTCTTGCCCTACACGAATAACATCACGTTGCGCTTTAAAGTGGTTGATTAACAGTCCTTTATCTAATGCAAGTAAATGCACAAGACGATAGAGCTGGTAAAAAGCCCCTATTGCGATAACGCCCATGCCAATAGCTGACACAAAGTTAAGACTCGAAGTATAGAAAATGGCCCCCGCTAAAATAATAGGTAATGGCTTTAATAGGCTATAGCTGACTGAGTTAACGAACACATGCCAAGTATAAATAAATTTATCTTGGGTGACATTGCCAACAAAAGGTAACTCGCGGCGCATGGCGGCTTTGAACTTAGGGGTAACAATATCCTGCGCGATTAGGCTGACGATGAATAAAATCAACCACCAAGACCATAAGCTCCCCTGTTCACTGAATGATGTTTGCAATTGCTGTAACGGCGCTTGCTGGATCATCCATTGTACACTTTGTTGTAGATCGGTAAGCCACAAACCGCCAATTCGATTAGCATTGGGCACCCAGAATAGGTGCTCGTTTAGGGTATCTCTTAACGTTAAATACTGTTGATTTAGCTGCTCATTACTCACTCTTAAATCAGCCAGTTCACTTAAGTACAGATCGTAGCTTTGTAATAACTGTTGCAATAAGAGTTCTTGAGAGACAAGCAATTTAGCGTGCAGTTGCGTTGGCTTAGGCACATTGTTGAGTTGTTGTAGACTGACGGTTTGCGCCTGTTCGATTTGATAGCGCGCTAGCCGTGCATTGGCAATGTCATTTTGGACCGGGTCTTGGCTTGGCGGCTTAGGAAGTGCTTGCAACATTTGTAAAAAACGCTCGCCAAAAGCGGAGTTTAGTTTAATCCAACTTATCTGCTGTTGGATATTGGTTAGCTGTTTAGCTTGAGCTTGGTATTGAGCTTCTGCTTGCTCTTGTTGTGTAAGCGCTTGGCTTATTTTTAAGTTGAGTGATTTTAGTGTTTCACCATAGCCTAAATTCGCATCACTAAGCGATTGGGCTATTGGGTCTGCGCCATTTGACTCAGGCAATAAACTACTTGCGATAGCAGCTTCTGTACGTTTATGCCGTTGTATCTCTCGCTCTTGATTGAGGCGTTCAATGAGTTGCTCTTGTTGCTGTAGTTGCTGTCGTACCAATTTGAGCTGCAGTTGATTGAGATCAATCTCTTTCTGGCTGCTTGCTAACATCGCCTCTAACGTTGCGACACGCTGCTTATATAATATTTCCTGGGTAGTTAGTATTTGGTTTGATAGGGTTTGATCACTCGCTATACGGTTTTTTTTATGTTTAGTGAGTGTCGCTCTTGCCTTGCTTAAAGCATCGGGGAGGCTGTCGAGTGATTTTATTAAGTTATTGATTTTATTGCTTAAGCTAACTTCTATCTCTTTTAGTTCAGATAAACGTAAGTACGCTAGCGAACCTTGTTGATTCAAGTCTTGCTTATTTGACCATGCGAGCGGCTGCAGCGCCTCTCTGATTTGATTCAGAAGATTCGATTTATGCTGATCAAAATTTTGTACCAGCGCTCTAGCGCTCTCTTCCGTGAGAGATAACTCACTTATTTTATTGTTGAGTAGCTCGAGTTGTTCTTGTGGCGTACTGCTATTGCTCGAAGGACTTAAACCCAACCTTTTTTCAAGTTGAGTTGACGGGTTAGCGTTGGCTATAGTGCAAATAAAACACAGAAAAACCAATAAAAAACGATGCATGATTAGTGGCTTGCATAAATCGAAAAGGACTTACTCATAGTAGCCAAGTTATTCAGATAAATACATGGATCTATATAGTCTTTTTAATCCGTTGTGACTTATGGCTCTGTTGCGTTTCAAATAATGCAGTGGCAACGACCAATGTTCCACCAATAACGGTCTTGAGTTCAAGATCTTCACCGAGAAGAAGTAATGCCAACACCGCACCATAAAAGGGTTGTAAACACGACACTAAACCGACGGTTTTGGCGCTGAGTAATCGCAGTGCGGAGGTAAATAGCGCATGAGGGGCTGCTGTAAATACCACGCCGAGTAATACAATTAACCACCAAACATTGAGCTCAATACTGCTGACTTCAGTGGTGAACCATGGCGCAAGAAAAAGCACTGCAACCATGG
This sequence comes from Shewanella sp. Choline-02u-19, assembly GCF_002836205.1. NCBI lineage: Bacteria > Pseudomonadati > Pseudomonadota > Gammaproteobacteria > Alteromonadales > Shewanellaceae > Shewanella > Shewanella sp. Choline-02u-19. The sequence continues at coordinate 3,020,527 of NZ_PJBE01000013.1, read as the reverse complement.
TTTGATAGAACATTGCTTGTTGACCGCTATATTGTGAAAAATAGCGTTTATGTAATAGATTTCTCGCGGTGAATAGCGCAGCTGAGAGTACGCCAATGGCAATTCCGAGGGTGACATCGTTGCCAAGACTCGCCTCTGGGATAAGTAAAGCCACCCCGGTCAATACCAAAATACCACTGATGACGTCGGCAAGTTTTAGTTTGGATTTAGTGACCAATGGCTCAATGAGCACCGTCATAACGGGGTAAGTAAAGAAGGCTATCATGCCAATTGCAACTGAAGATAGTTGCATTGAGGCGAAGTAAGTTACCCAATGCAAACTAACGATAATACCCAGTCCAATAGCGACGAGATAATCCTTTGCTGCCTCGAGTGCTATTTTTTGCTTACTCAGCTTAACAATAAGTGCGAGTACCGCTGCTGCGACAACACAGCGCAGTACGGTAATATCTAACGCACTTAAAGGGATGAGTTTAGAAAACAGGGCTGTACCACCAAAAAGCAGTACCGCTAAATGCAGCTCAAGTAGCCCTGTTTTTTTATCACTTGGATTCAATGGTGTTAGTTAGTCTTCAATTTTTGCAAAAGCTTGACCCATACGGGTAATGCTTGTTGGCTCTACGCCGTCAGCAAACTCGTCGAGTGCGTCTTTAGCAAATAGCATAACGACAGTGCTGCCCAGTTTGAAACGTCCCATTTCTTCACCTTTTTCAAGGGTAAGAGCCTCAGGCCCCTCAGTGGGATAATCCCAAGTAAACACGTCTTGACCTGTTGGCGGCGTAACAGTACCAGCCCATATTGTTTCAATGCTGGCCACAATCGTTGCCCCAACAAGTACCATTGCTATAGGGCCAATTTCCGTTTCGAAAATCGCCACAACACGCTCATTCCGGGCGAATAAGCCTGGAACATTTTGCGCGGTTAGCGGGTTAACTGAAAACAGTTCACCTGGTACATATGTCATTTTAGACAGAGTGCCTTTTATTGGCATATGAATGCGATGATAATCTTTAGGCGCTAGATAAATGGTAGCAAAATCACCGTCTTCAAAACGTTTTGCATCATTAGCCTGATTACCGAGTAACGCTAGAGATGAATAGTCATGGCCTTTTGCTTGAAAAATGCGTCCATCTTCAATAGGACCTAATTGACTGACTGCGCCATCCACCGGGTGGATGATGTAATCTTTGTCTTCACATAGTGGACGAATGCCAGGCTTTAATGCACGAGTAAAAAACTGATTGAAAGTTGGATAAGCTTCAGGCGCGGGCTGAGCGGCTTCACTCATATCAATTTTGTATTGCTTAATAAACCATTTAATTGCAGCCGTGGTGACAGCACCCATTTCAGCTGCGGCTAATTTACCCACAAGACGTGATACCAAATGCTTTGGCATAATATATTGCAGTGCAATTTTGACTTTATCCAATTTCAAATTCCTTTAAGTTCTATTTTTTATTCGTCTGGACCAGCTCTAAAATGACGAGCGTGTCTTTGTTCATCCAGACTGGCAATGATTTTGTGGTAGTTATAGTAGCGATCAGCGCTGATGTTACCGGCTGCTAACGCTTCGGTGATTGAGCAACCAGGATCATTGAGGTGTTTGCAGTCTCTAAACTTACACGTCCCTAGATATTCTCTGAATTCAATAAAGCATTGGCCCACTCTTTCAGCGGGTAAGTGCCATAGGGCGAATTCACGGACGCCAGGGGAGTCAATTAAGTCACCGCCGGTGGATATGTGGAGTAGCTTAGCGGTGGTCGTTGTATGCTGACCCAAACCTGAACTCTCAGATATATCACCAATGACTAACTCTGCGTCTGGCATCATGGCGTTGATCATCGATGATTTACCGACACCTGATTGGCCTACAAACACACTGACTTTTCCATTCATCAGTTGGTTTATCTGTTCGACACCTTCACCGGTTTTACTACTGACTTTATAGACCTCATAACCGACATCGCGATAGCGTTGCAGTGCAGCTTCTATTTCAGCTAGCTCTTCAGGTAAAATCAAGTCGACTTTGTTGAGTACGATAACGGGCGCAATTCCGGTATCTTCCGAGGCGACAAGATAACGATCGATAATTTGCGTGGTAAACGCAGGCTTAACAGAAGTGACGATAAGGATCTGATCGATATTAGAGGCAATAATCTTAACGCCATCGTACATATCCGGTCTAGACAGTAGTGAATGCCTTGGATGAACGGCTTCAACAATACCTTCAATTCGGCTGGCACCAGATTCACTCGTTACTGCTAAACGCACAATAACTTTGTCACCAGTGACTAAACTTTTAATATTACGGCGTATATTGCAGCGCGCTAAATGGCCTGTCTCGGTCTCAACATCCGCATGCTGACCAAAACGAGAAATAATAGTGCCTAACTGCTCAGGGCCTAAAGAGTTATCCTGTAATTCAGGAGTACTTTCGCCAGCATCGCTGTTCTGTAATTTCTTTTTTTGGTTGTTACGCATTCTGCGTAACTGACCTTGGCTTAATGGTTTCTTTTTGCTCACGTATTACTCACGTAAATAGCCTTCAATTATAAAGGTGATTTTTTGTCGCTTAAAAAAGCAGTATGATACACCGTCTTAAACAAAAAAGCCTGAATTTAGGCTAACAAGGATTACAGGTCACTTTATGGCTATAAATGAAAACAACCTTATTTGGGTCGATCTTGAGATGACGGGGCTTGAGCCTGCAGTCGACAGAATTATTGAAATAGCGACTATAGTGACTGATAAAGAGTTGAATATTATCGCACAGGGTCCTGTGATTGCGATTCATCAGACTGATGAACAACTTGCATTGATGGATGATTGGAATCAAAAGCACCATGGCGAATCAGGACTCGTTGAACGTGTTAAAGCCAGTGAGTTTAGCGAAGAAGATGCGATTGAACAGACGATCGCATTTTTGTCGTTGTATGTTCCAGCGGGTGCTTCACCTATGTGTGGCAACAGCATTGGCCAAGATCGCCGTTTTTTAAATCGTTATATGCCAGCGCTTGAGGACTTCTTTCACTATCGAAATATAGATGTCAGTACAGTAAAAGAGCTAGTTCGACGTTGGGAGCCATCAGCAATGAAAGGCTTTACCAAGCAAAATACGCATCAAGCTTTACTCGATATTCAGGAATCTATCGCCGAATTGCAGTTTTATCGTGCGAAAGTTTTCAAAATTTAAGCAATCAGTCATTTTTTTGCAAGAAGGGGTTGCAGAGCAGTGAAATTCTCCTATAATGCGGCCTCAACTTTTCACTAAACGGCAAACTTAGTGATTAAGTAAAAAAGTTGAAATGCGACATTAGCTCAGTTGGCAAAGGTGAGAAACGAGACCTTTAATCCAGCGAGTATAGTTAAGACAGCATTTAAAGATTTACGCGACATTAGCTCAGTTGGTAGAGCGATACCTTGCCAAGGTATAGGTCATCAGTTCGAACCTGATATGTCGCTCCAAATATTTACTTATTGAATTACCAAATTCGGTAAGCAAAAAAAGATTTACGCGACATTAGCTCAGTTGCTAGAGGTGAAGAACGATACCTTTGGTTAATGTTTACAGCTAGAGTGTAATAAAAAGATTTATGCGACATTAGCTCAGTTGGTAGAGCGATACCTTGCCAAGGTATAGGTCATCAGTTCGAACCTGATATGTCGCTCCAAATATTTACTTATTGAATTACCAAATTCGGTAAGCAAAAAAGATTTACGCGACATTAGCTCAGTTGCTAGAGGTGAAGAACGATACCTTTGGTTAATGTTTACAGCTAGAGTGTAATAAAAAGATTTATGCGACATTAGCTCAGTTGGTAGAGCGATACCTTGCCAAGGTATAGGTCATCAGTTCGAACCTGATATGTCGCTCCAAATTAAAAAGATTTACGCGACATTAGCTCAGTTGGCTCTTTATTAGAGCAAAAGGGCGATACCTTACCAAGGTATAGGTCATCGGTTAGTTTTTTCGAACCGGATATGTCGTTTCAATTTTTAAAAGATTTACGCGACATTAGCTCAGTTGGTAGAGCGATACCTTGCCAAGGTATAGGTCATCAGTTCGAACCTGATATGTCGCTCCAAATTAAAAAGATTTACGCGACATTAGCTCAGTTGACTCTTTATTAGAGCAAAAGGGCGATACCTTACCAAGGTATAGGTCATCGGTTAGTTTTTTCGAACCTGATGTGTCGTTTCAATTTTTAAAAGATTTACGCGACATTAGCTCAGTTGGTAGAGCGATACCTTGCCAAGGTATAGGTCATCAGTTCGAACCTGATATGTCGCTCCAATTTAAAAAGATTACGCGACATTAGCTCAGTTGCTAAAGGTGAAAACGATACCTTTGGTTAATGTATACAGCTAGAGTGTGATGAAAAAGATTACGCGACATTAGCTCAGTTGGTAGAGCGATACCTTGCCAAGGTATAGGTCATCAGTTCGAACCTGATATGTCGCTCCAATCTTCCTCAAGTAAAACTCCAAACTCCAAACTCCAAACTCCAAACTCCAAACTCCAAACTCTAAACTTAGCTCAGTTGTGTTTTTAGAAATAGTTGATACCGTTTTTTTGCCAAGGTATAGCACATTAGTTCGAACCTACTCTCTGTAACATCAAAAACTCGCTCCAATCTTCCCCTTGCAGCTAAAAAATTTAAGCTTCCCTTTTTAAAGACTGCCGTAATATGAACATGAGATTAGCTCTGCCATGTTCATAGAAATAGCTGATATTTTTTTCTAAGGTAAAGAGCATAGGTTGGTATTCACTATTGTTAAATCAGAAGCAAGAAGCCAGTTTTTTTTACACTCTTTTTATCTGATAAGAATACTTCCTTTAAGGCCCATATCGCTCAATCCCTAAACCTCTCTACTTAAACGAAGGTGGGAATGGCGTGATCAAGTACTCATTTTTTTAACTATCTTTAAGGCTGGCCACTTTCTAGTTGGCAAAGTATGACTAGCGTCAACTATTGCGTAGTGCGTTCAGCTCATAATATCGTCAAATTGATTTTTAGCTTGTGATCTAAAACGCAAGCGATAGGAGAGCGGTAAATGCGTATTCAACAACTTAGTGAGCTTTTAAATTATGTAGCAACTTGTCGACTTGAAATGGCACAGCTATATAGCCGTTTACACTCACAAGCTGACTCGTCACGTGTAAAGCTAATGCTTGAATATTTTCAACAGCATGAGCGTCAAACCGCCGATAAACTTGAGAACTATATCGATGCTGCTCCTAAGAAAATACTCGACACTTGGTACAAGGATATTGTGTTTGAAGATTTTTCGGCTTTGTGCTTAAAGCAAACTCTGCCAGCAAATATGAGCGAAGAAGATATTTTAGAGCTACACCTAGAGCTCGATAATAAGCTGATTGGCTTAATTGAAAAGACCTCTCTCTCTTCAGCATCAGCCGAGACAAAAGGTGCACTTGAAGATCTCGTTAGGGTTGAGAAAATTCAGCAACAGCGTTTGGTTCATAGCAGTATCCGCATGGATGACATCTAAGAGTCAGCTTTCCTCTATCGATTAAAGGCACCTTCAGGTGCCTTTTTTGATCCAGCCTGTAGCAGCCTATACTTGTGTTAGATCAACTTACGGTGATTTAAATGCCTTACGGATGAACAATTCATTTGTGTTTAAGTCTGAGTTACTAACATTCTAAGTTGGTCGTAATTCTGTCGTGGGGACACCTTAATGAACGAGAAACATCTGTCAGCATTAGTATCATTATACTCAGTCGAACAAGTGAGGGAGGCCGAGGCTAGCGCTGTACGTTGTGGCAAGACAAGCCTTTATGAGCTCGTTGAACGGGCTGCAGCTGCTGCCTTTGAGCAGCTGCAAACTCAAAGTGGTAACTCTCAAACTATTTTGGTTTTAGCGGGGCATGGCAATAATGCTGCTGATGCTTATGTTACTGCATCACTGTTAATTAAGGCTGGACGAACGGTCTATTTACAAGCCTCTGCGGCTCATAACCCCACTGCTGAGCTGTTGCTTGCTATTGCACATTTTGAACGTGTTGGTGGCAAAACTTGTCCATTTTGTATCGATAGAATCGTTGAAGCTGAAGTGATTGTTGATGGTTTATTGGGTACCGGGGCTAGAGGTGAACTCAGTGATGAGCTTGTTGCGATAATTAGCGCTGTGAATCGCAGTAGTGCTTGGGTAGTGTCACTTGATGTTCCATCAGGGATAGAGTCTGATACCGGAATCACTAAACAGGTTGCGATAGAAGCGAGCATAACCCTTACCTTTGGAGGGATTAAGCAAGGATTGTTAACCAGTCAAGCTCGGCACTTTTGCGGCAAGTTACTACTGGCAGATATTGGTTTAACTCCTTTCTTGCCTCTCAGTGAAGTGAAGAAGTTGGTGAGTAACGATCTGCCGAACATTTTTTTGCCAAGAAGAAGGGATTCCCACAAAGGTGATAGCGGTAAAGTTACTGTTATCGGTGGTGATTTTGGTATGTCTGGTGCGATCAGATTAGCTTCTGAGTCATGTTTGAGAGCGGGAGCTGGACTTGTCACTGTGATTTCAAGACCTGAACATCATGCGGTGGTTTGTACCACTCGACCTGAACTGATGTTTTGGGGTTGTGAGTTAGTCGATATGGAAGTTTACCTTAAACTGGGTTGGGCTAATGTTCTAGTGATTGGGCCCGGTTTGGGAACAACTGATTGGGGTTACAATTTACTTAAGGCGGTCGACTTAGCTGAAAAACCCAGCGTGATTGATGCTGATGCATTAAATTTGCTGTGTCATTTTCCATTGTCGAATAAGAATTGGGTGCTAACCCCACACCCAGGTGAAGCGGGTCGACTACTTGGAGTGAGCACTGAAGAGGTAGAGAAGGACCGTTTCAAGGCGGTTCGTACACTGCATAAAAAATATGGAGGAGTTATCGTTTTAAAAGGTGCTGGTACCCTTATCTATGACGGTAATGACTGCCTTGTCGCCCCTGTTGGTAACCCTGGCCTTGCCAGCGGTGGCTGTGGGGATGTGCTCTCTGGGATCATTGGCGCCTTGATGGCGCAAGGTTTCAGCAACATGCAGGCGGCTTATATAGCCGTTGTCATTCATGGTGATGCAGCCGATCTCGCGGCTAAAGACGGTGAGCGAGGCATGCTAGCCAGTGATTTAATGTCTTATATTCATCAGCTGGTTAATGAAATCTAGTTTGGAAAACGAGATGATTAGGTTAAAGTAACGCATTCTAGCCAATGTGTTACTAGGACATCTTTTTAAATCAATATGAATATGCAATCAATTATCTTAGATCTTAATGATGAGCAAGCAACAGTGAGTTTAGGCAGTAAGTTATCGGCCTTAATCACACCGCCCTTGACGCTCTACCTTAGTGGTGATTTAGGCGCTGGTAAGACGACTTTTAGCCGTGGTTTAATTCAAAGTTTAGGTCACGACGGAGCGGTGAAAAGTCCTACATACGCACTGGTTGAGCCATACGAGCTAAATGGTATGGACGTTTTTCATTTTGATTTGTATCGGTTATATGATCCCGAAGAGCTCGAATTTATGGGGATAAGAGATTATTTTACCGAGCGTAGCTTATGTATCGTTGAATGGCCCGATCGTGGTCACGGTCTATTACCGCAAGCTGATATACATATCTACATTAAATATGTTAATACTGGACGACAAATAGAATTACAGGCCCTTTCTACTAAGGGTGAGCAAATATTGGCGTGTTTGAATAATAATGATAATAAACAATAATATATTTAAGTTAGTAGTATTACTCTTTACCTTTGGTGCCTCCTTTTTTGCGCAGAGTGCTAATAAGCTCGAAGGCGTAAGGGTATGGGCTGCACCCGAGTCTACCCGTATCGTTTTCGATTTAAGTCAATCGCCGAGTTATACGCACTTTACCCTAACCAATCCCTATCGATTAGTGGTTGATTTGAAAAATGCATCAAACAAAGTCGACTTAGCTAAAATTGCTAACAACAGTAAGCTGGTTAAGAAAATTAGAAAGAGCACCCCGCCAGAAAAAGGCACGCTCAGGATTGTCATTGATTTAGTTAAGCCGCTGAGAGCTAGCTTGTTTGCACTTCCACCAACGGCGCCTTACGGCAATCGATTAGTCGTTGATTTAGATAGTGGCAGCGCTAAACCTAAAAGCCAGTCAGCTAAACCCGTGAGTGCTTTGCGCGATGTGGTGGTGGCGATTGATGCAGGTCACGGCGGTGACGATCCCGGCTCTATCGGTCCTACAGGGATGTATGAAAAGAAAGTCGTATTACAGATAGCGAAGAAAGTCGCGAAAAAAATTAATGCAACACCTGGAATGAAAGCCGTGATGACGCGTACTGGCGACTATTTTGTCAATTTGAATCGCCGTTCCGAGATTGCTAGAGACAGTAAAGCGGATCTGTTGATCTCTATTCATGCCGACGCATTTACCTCGCCCCAACCGCAAGGTGCGTCTGTCTGGGTATTATCGATGCGCCGTGCCAACAGTGAGATAGGTCGTTGGTTAGAGCAAAAAGAGAAACACTCTGAACTGCTCGGTGGTGCAGGTGAAATTATTCAAAATACGGATAATGAACAATATTTGGCGATGACTTTACTCGATATGTCGATGGATCGCTCGATGGCGATTAGTCACAATATTGCAGATGATGTGTTATCTAATTTGGGTAAGGTGACTAAACTACACAAACATAAGCCTGAGTCGGCCAGTTTTGCCGTGCTTAAGTCTCCCGATATTCCCTCAATATTGGTAGAAACTGGATTTATTTCAAATCATAGGGAAGAGCGCCTACTCTCCCAAAGAGAGCATCAGAACAATATCGCCAAAGCAGTACATAAAGGCGTGGTTAAGTATTTTGAAGCTAACCCTCCCGCTAATACACTACTCGCCAGTAGAAGTAACACCAAGCACAAAGTGCGCAGTGGTGAATCATTATCGGTTATTGCCCATCGTTATCAGATCTCTATTAGTCGCTTGAAAAAAGCGAATAGACTTAAATCTAATACTTTGAAAATTGGGCAAACGTTAATCATTCCGCGAGCGTAATCATGTTGCAGTTAAAGAGTAAATAATGGCCATAGAAAAGTTACCTCCCCAGCTTGCTAACCAGATAGCCGCTGGAGAAGTTGTTGAGCGTCCAGCTTCTGTTATCAAGGAGTTGGTGGAGAACAGCTTAGATGCCGGAGCAACAAAAGTTGACATCGAAATCGACAAAGGCGGCAGTAAACTTATTCGTATTAGGGATAATGGCTTAGGGATCCCTAAAGAGGATCTTGAATTAGCGTTATCTCGGCACGCCACTTCTAAACTTAAATCACTTGATGATCTCGAAGCGATTATGAGCTTTGGATTTCGAGGCGAAGCGTTAGCCAGTATTAGCTCTGTTTCTCGCCTCACTTTAACGTCAAGAACGGCAGCGCAAACCGAAGCATGGCAAGCCAAGGCCGAAGGGACTGAGATGGCGGTGCAAATATTGCCAGCAGCACATCCTGTTGGAACCACCATTGAAGCCATCGATCTGTTTTTCAATACTCCGGCTAGGCGTCGTTTTTTAAAAAGTGATAAAACGGAATTCACCCATATTGATGAATGGTTAAAGCGAATTGCGTTAGTCAGGCGCGATATTCACTTTACCCTTAAGCATAATGGTAAAAGTGTCCGCAATTATCGGCCCGCCAATACCGAAATCCAATACTTACAGCGTTTGGGGCTCGTGTGTGGCAAAGCATTTGCAGAAACCTGTTTGCATATTAGTTGCCAGCATAATGACTTAACCTTAAGCGGTTACCTTCAAGCACCTAATACTGTGTCCGGCTATTGTGAAACACAGTACTTTTACGTTAACGGTCGCTTGATTAAAGACAGACTGGTGAATCACGCTGTGAGGCAAGCATTCTCTGAGTATGCCGCAGGGGTTTCACCTGGTTATGTATTAATGCTCGAGCTAGACCCGCATCAAGTGGACGTTAATGTTCATCCTGCAAAGCATGAGGTCCGTTTCCATCAAAGCCGTTACGTGCATGATTATATTTTACAGGCATTGCAATCTGCTATGGCACAGTCTGCTGAGCTGGAGGGAATTGAGTCACAGCATGATATAACAGGGGAGCATCCATCGACCAATAGTGGAGCAACTGCATCTGCTCAAGGTTATGCACCAGTCAGTAGTAAGCCATCTTCCTCTTTTAGCGTCAGCGAGCGCCCACCAGTAGCATCATCAAGTTACAACGACGAGCCGTCCAGTTATAAAGCCCCGTTAAGGCCTGCAACTCACCGAGCGGAAGTCAATTTACCTTCGCAAAGTAGTTTAGACGCCTATGGTAGCTTGCTCAGTACCAGCACTTCAGCGACATTGACTAATGTCGTCAGCACCAGTTCCACCACTGCGGTGGCTGGCGCAACTGTCAATATGCCTCCTGTATTAGCCGATAAGTATTGGGTGATCGCTAAGCAAGACACGTTGAGCTTACTGAGCATTGTTGATGTGATTAAAGCAACTGTGCGTGAAGAGATAAGTGCTAAGTTAGGACAAGGGCTTGTTGGTCAACCATTGCTGATGCCTGTTGCTGTTCCTGTTGATAAGGTCTGGAGCGAGGTCATTGAAAACAGAGAGCAATTGCTGAGAAAGTTGGGAATTGAGTTATCTATTCGACTCGGGCAGTTGATTATCAAAAAAGTGCCCCCATATCTGAGAGATAGCCAATTGGCTTCGGTGATCCCAGCATTATTACAATGGATCCGATTTGAGTTACCCTGTGACGCAGCATTAGTTAATTGGCTTGCAGAGCAATCCTCAGGTCGTTTTACTGCCACTGCCGAGGCGTGGTTAGCTTTTAATGCACTCGATGACAGTGTCATCAGCGACCTTTATAATCAAAGCCAAGTATTACCTTGGCAGCAATGGATGAAAGAATCTCAGAGTGACTGACAAGAAAAAACATAAAGTTATCACCTTAATGGGCCCAACAGCTTCAGGTAAAACTGCGCTGGCCATTGAGCTTGTCAAAAACCATGACTGCGAAATTATTTCTGTGGACTCAGCATTGATCTATCAACAGATGGATGTTGGTAGTGCCAAACCTGATGCCGCAGAGTTAGCTGAAGCGCCGCATCGCCTGATTGATCTTATTGATCCGATTGAGAGTTATTCAGCAGCTGATTTTAGAAAAGATGCGCTGATCCAAATCGAAGAAATCATTGGTCGTGGTAAAACACCTTTGCTGGTGGGTGGCACCATGATGTATTTCAAAGCCTTGATTGACGGCTTATCACCTCTTCCTGCAGCAGATGTAGCGATTCGAGCACAAATAGCAGCAGAAGCTGACACTCAAGGTTGGCAAGCATTACATGACCAACTTAAAAGTATTGATCCAGTATCCGCTGAACGTATTCACCCTAATGATCCACAGCGATTAGCGAGGGCATTAGAAGTTTTTCGGATCAGTGGCAAGTCGTTAACCGAGTTAACGAAAACCAAATTAGATGCATTCCCTTACGAAGCAGTGCAATTTGCGATTGCACCTAACGACAGAAAAGTGTTACATAAAGCGATAGAAACTCGCTTTATGTCGATGTTAGGTCAAGGGTTTGTAGAAGAAGTAAAAAATCTAAAAGCTCGCGGTGACTTACATTTAGACCTGCCATCAATGCGATGTGTTGGTTATCGGCAATGTTGGCAGCATTTAGATGGTGAATTTGACTATGAAACCATGGTTGAAAAAGCTATTGTTGCTACTAGGCAATTAGCTAAGCGCCAATTAACATGGCTACGTGGTTGGCCTGACTTAATTTGGCTAGAAAGCGGAGCCGAAAGCAATCTTGCTACAGTAATGCGATATAGTCGCTAGCTTATTGGCTGTAGCTGTATAATACTAAAACTAAATAATAAAGTTTTATAGTATTAGAATTACTATTGATATTTCATAAAAAAGGAAATTAGAAAATGGCAAAGGGGCAATCTTTACAAGACCCGTTTTTGAACGCATTGCGTCGTGAACGCGTTCCAGTATCTATTTATCTTGTTAACGGCATTAAGCTACAAGGACAAGTTGAGTCTTTTGATCAATTTGTTATCTTGCTTAAAAACACGGTAAGCCAGATGGTTTACAAGCATGCTATTTCGACAGTGGTACCTTCACGTCCATTTAACGTGAGTAACCACCAAGCGACAAATGCTCAAGCTGGTTTTAACGCTCAGCATGATGAAATTGATGAGAAGTAATTTTTTGAGGAGATTGCTTTTTGTTTGATCGTTATGAGGCCGGAGATCGAGCAGTACTTGTCCACATTGATTTCTCCGATGAAGATAGCCGAGAGGATCTAGAAGAGCTTAAACTTTTAGTTGAATCTGCTGGGGCCCAATCAATCGGAGTTATTACAGGAAGTCGTCGTGCTCCGGACCGTAAGTTTTTTGTTGGTTCGGGCAAGGCCGAAGAGTTAGCTGCGATGGTTGCGGCTACAGATGCTAACGTGGTGATTTTTAACCACCCATTGAGCCCAGCTCAAGAGCGAAATGTAGAGCATTTGTGTGAATGTCGAGTACTCGACAGAACAACTTTGATCCTTGATATTTTTGCTCAAAGAGCTAGAACCTTTGAAGGCAAATTACAAGTGGAGCTAGCGCAATTGCGCCACATGTCAACGCGCCTAATTAGAGGTTGGACGCATCTAGAAAGGCAGAAAGGCGGGATTGGTCTTCGTGGACCAGGTGAAACCCAGCTAGAAACAGATAGACGTTTGTTACGAGCGCGAATTCGCACTATTAATCGACGTTTAATTAAAGTCGATAAACAGCGTGATCAAAGTCGTAGAGCTAGACAACGAAGTGATATGTCGACAGTGGCATTGGTAGGCTATACCAATGCTGGAAAGTCTACATTATTCAATGCATTAACAACTTCGGATGTTTACGCAGCAGATCAACTTTTCGCAACGTTAGATCCAACGTTGCGAAAATTAGAGTTACCAGATGGCCATGTTATTTTAGCCGATACTGTTGGGTTTATTAGGCATTTGCCTCATGATCTTGTTGCAGCATTTAAAGCTACATTGCAGGAAACACGACAAGCTGATTTGTTATTACATGTCGTGGATAGCGCTGATGAAAACATGGCGGATAACTTTGAGCAAGTTCAAAGAGTGCTTAAAGAGATCGATGCTGACGAAATTCCACAATTGATTGTTTGTAATAAAATCGATCTATTGGATGAGGTGAAACCTCGCATCGATTACGATGATGAGGGGAATCCAATTCGAGTCTGGGTATCTGCCCAGCAGCAAAAAGGCTTGGAGCTAGTTCAGGAAGCTATCAACGATTTAGTTGGTAAAGCGGTTAAAGAACTAACCTTGCAAATTCCTGCTTCGGCAGGACATTATCTTGGCCAGTTTTATAAACTGGATGTAATACAGCAGAAAGAGTATGACGATCTGGGGAACTGTATGATCTCTGTGCGCTTGTTAGAGGCCGATTGGCGTCGACTGGTAAAGCAGAGCCTTGGTGAAATAGAAACTTTTATCGTCGACGATGTCGTCGCATAAATTGTTATTTTAGTAATCTCGCTTAATTCATACACTATGGAGTACTAAATGGCTTGGAACGAGCCCGGTAACAAGGGTCAAGACCCTTGGGGGAAAAAAGGTGGTAACGATAAAGGACCACCTGATTTAGATGAAGTTTTTCGTAACCTTTCTAAGCGCTTTGGCGGCAAAGGTAATGGTTCTGGCGGTGGCATAAGCGCAATCAGCTTGGTTATCGTTTTGGCTATTGCTATTGTGGTTTGGGGCCTATCAGGCTTCTACACAGTTAAAGAAGCTGAGAAGGGTGTTGCACTGCGTTTTGGCGGCTATATTGGTGAAGTTGATCCAGGCCTTCAATGGAAAGCGACCTTCATTGATGAAGTCACTCCAGTGAATGTGCAAACTGTTCGTTCAATTCCAGCTTCTGGTAGCATGCTAACAGCGGATGAAAACGTAGTATTGGTTCAACTTGACGTTCAATATCGAGTGAATAATGCGAAGAATTATCTTTATAGTGTAGTCAATGCTGATGCCAGTCTGCGTGAAGCGACTGACAGTGCGTTACGTTACGTTATTGGCCACAATACAATGGATGATATCTTGACCACTGGTCGAGATAAGATTCGACGTGATACGTGGGATGAGATAGAGCGCATTATCGAAAGCTATAAGCTTGGTATTGTCGTTGTTGACGTTAACTTCTTGCCTGCTCGTCCACCTGAAGAGGTTAAAGATGCCTTTGATGACGCGATTGCAGCACAAGAGGATGAACAACGTTTTATCCGTGAAGCAGAAGCTTACTCTCGTCAGTTAGAGCCTAAGGTTCGTGGTACTGTGCAGAGAATGGATCAACAAGCCAAAGCCTATCAGCAAAGAGTTACGCTTGAAGCTCAAGGTAAAGTTGCTCGTTTTGAACAGTTACTACCAGAGTACCAAATGGCGCCTGATGTCACTCGTGAACGCATGTATTTCGATACTATGGAACAAGTGATGAGTGGGACTAGCAAAGTGCTTATTGACGCTAAAAGTAGCGGCAATTTAATGTATTTACCGCTAGACAAACTGATGCAGAATACTCAGTCACAAACGTCAGTGAGTCCTAAAAGTAAACCTGCACAGCCTGTAACGTCGGTGAATAGCACGACAAATAATCGCAGCATGCCTCTTGATGGTCGCCCATCAAGAGGAGATCGTACGGGGAGGAATTAAGTAATGGGTAAATTTACTGCGGTATTAATCGCTGTACTTATTGCAATCACTCTATCGTCACTTTTAGTGGTTAACGAAGGCGAGCGCGCAATTGTTTCGCGATTTGGTAAAGTCTTAAAAGATGATGGCGTTACGCGAGTTTACAATCCTGGTTTGAATATAAAGATCCCGATGCTTGATAAGGTCAAGTTTTTGGATTCTCGTGTACAAACCTTAGATGGTGCAGCGGACCGTTTTGTGACTTCAGAGAAGAAAGACCTTATGGTCGATTCTTATGTGAAGTGGCGCATCTTGGATTTTGAACGTTACTATTTGTCGACCAATGGTGGTATTAAAGCTAATGCTGAATCGCTGTTGCAACGTAAAATAAATAACGATCTTCGCACTGAGTTTGGTCGCCGTACGATTAAAGAGATCGTTTCTGGTAGCCGTGATGAACTGCAATCTGATGCGCTAAGAAATGCATCAGAAAGTGCTGCTGACTTAGGTATTGAAGTCGTTGATGTTCGCGTTAAGCAGATCAACTTGCCTGATAACGTTAGCACCAGTATTTATCAACGTATGCGTGCAGAACGTCAATCTGTTGCCAAAGAGCATCGCGCTCAAGGGCGAGAGCAGGCTGAAATCATTCGTGCTAAGACCGATGCTAGTGTGACTATTCAGACTGCAGAAGCTGAACGTAAAGCCCTGACCGTTCGTGGTAAAGGTGATGCTGAAGCGGCTAAGATCTATGCAAAAGCTTATACGAAAGATCCTGAGTTTTTTAGCTTTATGCGTAGCTTAGATGCATATAAGTCGAGTTTCGCTGGTGATAGCAATGTGATGGTGCTTGAACCAAACAGTGAATTCTTTAGATACATGAAGAGTTCCACTGGTAAGTAATCTTATCACTCGATAAAAAAGGGCCTAACAAACGTTAGGCCCTTTTTTTGCTTTGAATATTTAATTTTATAGCCTACCGCCAATTCCTACCTATTCAGTCAACTATTCACTCATAGCAATAATAAGCCTACATCTAAGAGTGTAAGTGTCTAATTTAGCAGTGTTTAAACAAGATGTTTTTTGATGTTCTATAGAGCTTGATTGCGGAAGTTATTAGCCTTGATGCTTTCTTTTTATACATAATAGGCATTTAAAGCAACATAGTTAACTTAGTTCTGTGTTTTAACTATGATCTGGTTCTAATTTTTGGCTATAATGAGCTCCGCCTCTAATTTAGGTTTTTAATCTCTGGCTGTAAGTCAGATTTTGAGAAACTTGATATAACAAAAATTCCAACACTCTCTGGAGATAAGTGGATGAGCAATGCGCCAGTCGATACCGGACGTCGCAGATTTCTGACCGCAGCAACCGCCGTAGTAGGTGGTGCTGGTGCCGCTGCTGTAGCGGTTCCGTTTATAAAGTCATGGAATCCGAGTGCCAAAGCGAAAGCAGCAGGTGCGCCGGTTGAAGTAAACATAAGTAAAGTCGAGCCAGGTCAACTTATTCGAGTTGAATGGCGTGGTAAGCCTGTATGGGTTGTTCGTCGTACCAAGGAGATCTTAGCGGGTCTGCCTGCTATTGACGATCAGCTTCGCGATCCAGCTTCTGTGGAACCACAGCAGCCTGCATACGCGCAGAACACATGGCGTTCAATTAAGGAAGAGTACTTCATAGCCGTTGGCTTGTGTACTCACCTAGGTTGCTCTCCAACTTACTTACCAGATACATTTGGTGAGCAGGTAGAAGGTGTTGCATCTGGCTTCTTCTGCCCTTGTCACGGTTCTAAGTTTGATATGGCTGGTCGCGTTTTCCAGGGTGTACCTGCGCCATTGAACCTCGTCATCCCTCCACATCAGTATATTGATGATGGTACCGTGATTATCGGTGTCGATAAAGGAGCTGCGTAATGGTTAAGAATATCATTGATTGGATTGACGAACGTATTCCTATGACCGCGACGTATAATCGCCATGTCGGTCAATATGCGACACCAACCAACTTTAACTTTTGGTACTTTTTTGGCTCATTAGCCATGCTCGTACTGGTTAACCAACTGCTTACCGGTATCTGGTTAACGATGAACTACGTGCCTACAGCGGAAGGTGCGTTCGCTTCTATTGAATATATCATGCGTGATGTTGAGTACGGTTGGTTGCTGCGTTATATGCATTCCACCGGGGCATCCGCCTTCTTTGTTGTCATCTATCTTCATATGTTCCGTGGTTTAATCTACGGTTCATACCAGAAGCCTAGAGAGCTGTTATGGCTATTTGGTATGCTTATCTTCCTGGTGTTGATGGCTGAAGCATTTATGGGTTACCTACTACCTTGGGGACAGATGTCCTACTGGGGAGCACAGGTTATTATCTCATTGTTTGGTGCTATCCCATTTATTGGTGATGATCTCACATTGTGGATCCGGGGCGACTTTGTTGTCTCTGGTGCGACCCTAAACAGATTCTTTGCGCTGCATGTTATCGCTCTGCCGCTTGTACTTGTGGTTTTGGTGTTCTTACATCTAATCGCGCTACATGAAGTGGGGTCAAACAACCCAGACGGAATCGAGATTAAGAAGAATAAGGATGAGAATGGTTGGCCTAAAGATGGTATCCCATTCCACCCATACTATACCGTCAAAGATATTATGGGCGTCGCAGGATTCTTGATTGTCTTCTGTTATGTGTTGTTCTTTATGCCTGAAGGTGGTGGTTACTTCCTTGAGGGGCCGAATTTTGAAGCGGCTAACCCGATGAAGACACCTGAACATATTGCACCAGTTTGGTACTTCACACCTTTCTATGCGATTTTGCGTGCGATTCCTGACAAGTTAATCGGGGTTATCGGCATGGGTCTTGCTATTGCGGTTCTGTTCATTCTACCTTGGTTAGATCGTTGTAAGGTTAAGTCAGTTCGTTACCGCAGCATGATCCACAAGCTGAACATTGGTCAGTTTGCCGTATCATTTATTGCATTGGGTTACTTAGGTGCAGTTCCTACAACGGAAATTCTGACTTATGCGGCGCGTTTCTTTACGGTGACTTACTTCGGCTTCTTCTTACTACTGTGGATTTACAGTAAGAACGAGAAGACTAAGCCTGTTCCAGAGAGGTTGACACACTAATGAAAAAATTATTGATTGCATTAGTCGCATTGGTCCCAACTTTGGCGATGGCTTCTGGTGGCGGTGCTCACCTTGAAGACGCAAACATTGACCTAAATGATCAAGCGTCGCTGCAGCGTGGTTTGGATCACTTCCAAAACAACTGTGCAGGTTGTCATAGCACTCAGTATCAGCGTTATGAGCGAGTGGCAACAGATCTCGCTATTCCGCTAGATGTTATGAGCGCTAAGTATGTCCATGGTGAAGCCAAAGTAGGCGAACTTATGGAAAATGCGATTCCTGAAGTTGATGCGGCTAAGTGGTTTGGTGCTACACCGCCAGATCTAACCTTGGTTGCACGTGTTCGCGGCGAAGATTGGGTTTACTCATACCTTAAGGGTTTTTATAAAGATGAAAGCCGTCCGTTTGGTGTGAATAATACTGTTTTCCCCTCTGTTGGTATGCCGCATGTTCTGCAAGAACTTCAGGGCCTAGCAGTTAAGCAGGAAGATGGAACCTTAGTTGCGACTGGCGGAACACTCTCTGCTGAAGAGTATGACCAATACGTCCGTGATATCACAGGCTTCTTAGTTTACTCTGGCGACCCCGTAAAACTTGAGCGTGAAAGCTTAGGTTGGTGGGTGATGGGCTTCCTGTTTATTTTCTTTATTGTGGCTTACCTCTTAAAGAAAGAATACTGGAAAGATGTACACTAAGCCCTATTAAAGGGTAGAATGTATTATCCGCATATTGTAAACGGGGAGCTTTGCTCCTCGTTTGCTTTTGCATTTTTTGCTTTTTGATTTGTGAAACCGGAGGGTATCAATGGCTGTCGCTGCCAACAAACGCTCAATCATGACCCTGTATTCAGGCGCCGATGACCTTTATAGTCATCAAGTACGTATCGTTCTCGCTGAGAAAGGAGTAACGGTTGACGTGCTGCAGGTTGATCCAAATGAGATCCCTGAAGATTTGATCGAGCTTAACCCGTACAACACTGTGCCAACATTGGTCGACAGAGAGCTAGTACTTTATAACTCTCGCATCATTATGGAATACCTAGATGAGCGCTTTCCTCATCCTCCATTAATGCCTGTTTATCCGGTTTCTCGTGGCCAAACTCGTCTTTGGATGCACCGCATCGAAGAAGATTGGTATGCACTTGTAGAGCGCATTAGAAAAGGCGACCGTGCTGAAGCTGCTCGTAAAGAGTTGACTGAAAGCTTAACGGCAATTGCCCCTATCTTCGGTGAAGTGCCTTACTTCATGAGCGAAGAGTTTGGTTTAGCTGATTGTTATTTAGGTCCACTATTGTGGCGTCTACCTGTGTTGGGTATCGAACTTGATAGCCGTGCAGCAAAAGACATTAAAGGTTACATGACTCGTTTGTTCGATCGTGAATCCTTTAAAGCTTCTTTAACAGAGACTGAGCGCGAAATGCGCATGGGTATCTAATGAAAGAGCTGACTCCGAATCGTCCATACTTGTTGCGGGCTTATTATGACTGGTTGATGGATAACCAGTTAACGCCCCATGTTGTTGTTGATGCCTATGTGCCTGGCACACAAGTACCACAACAATATGTTAAAGATGGTCAAATTGTACTTAATATTACTGAAAGTGCTGTAGGTAACCTACAAATCACTAATGAGTTTATTGAGTTCAGTGCACGTTTTGGTGGTGTACCTCAGCAGGTGTTGCTGCCTATGGCTGCAATTGTTGCTATCTACGCCAGAGAAAATGGCGCTGGTACGGTTTTCGATTTAGAAGAGTCGTACCAAATAGATGATGCTGAAGAGACAGGACTTTCTGTAGTGAAAGAGCCTGTGGTTGAAATCAGCGAGCCTGAAGAGGCTAAAGAAGAGGTTAAGGAACCTAAACGCCGTGGTCATTTGACCTTAGTGAAATAGGTTGTAACCTGCCAAGAAAGCCAGTCATTGACTGGCTTTTTTATTGGATAAAATTAACGACAAAACGAACAAGCGGTAACGTTAATCTACTCCACTCTTATAAGTGAAGATTTAGGGACGCTGTGATAGCATCAGCGCCAACTATACTAAACCCTATACAAAGCGATGTTTAGCGCGATTTCCCAGCGTGTTATGGGAACTCTTTCGCCATCGATATTGCAAGTGAAATACAGGCTCACGGCGCTCTTATGATCTTAATGATCGATAACTACGATTCTTTTACATATAACTTGGTGCAGTATTTCCAGCAACTGGATCAAGAGATCACGGTTAGGCGCAATGATGAAATAACCCTAGCGGAAATTGAGTCACTCAATCCTAGTCATATCGTTATCTCCCCAGGTCCTTGCACGCCAAATGATGCAGGGTTATCCCTTGCCATTATTAAGCATTTCGCGGGTGAATTACCCATTTTTGGTGTGTGCTTAGGCCACCAAGCTATTGCCCAAGTATTTGGCTCAAACGTGGTGAAAGCGAAGCGAGTCATGCATGGAAAGACCAGTAAAATAGCGCATTCAGGGAAAGGTTTATTTTCGAGCCTGAATAACCCGCTAACAGTAACGCGATATCACTCTTTATTAATTGATGCCGTCCCTACCGGTTTTGTATTAGATGCTTGGTACGATGATCCGTTACATGGCCGTGAAATAATGGCAATGAGTTGTCCAGAGCAGAAAATCTATTCAGTGCAGTTTCATCCTGAATCAATTTTGACAGAGCAGGGGCATAACTTGTTAGCCAATTTTATCGAAA